>JASEIC010000010.1 GCA_030017555.1 Patescibacteria group bacterium
CAAAATACTTTATGAACGATACGCTTAGTGCATTAGGAATGCCGACAGCTTTTTCCAGCAGCAATGCCGATTTTTCTGGAATGACTGGTAGAAGGGATTTATTCATTGGTTTTGTTATTCATCAGGCATATGTCAAGGTTGATGAGAAAGGAACCGAAGCGGCGGCAGCGACCGCTGTGGGTATGATGATGGAATCAACTATGCCAAGAAATGTTTTTAGAGCAGACCATCCTTTTATATTTGTAATTCAGGAAAAAGACACTGGAAACATTCTCTTTTTAGGTAGAGTGGTTAATCCAACGAAGTAAAAAACTTGACCACGGCGCGCCAACTTCGTTGGCACGAAATCCGGCGGCGGCGGAAAAATCGGAATCGGAAAGCGAGGGTCTTGTCGCGAAAAGAATTAATAAAGGTATATCTGCCACGCCTCTTCCATACGCACGCAACGAAAAAATCTCTCTAACGCTTTTTAATAATTTGTGGCTTATATCTCTTCATTAAAAGAGAATTTAAAACAACACTTACCGATGAAAATGCCATAGCGGCAGCGGCAATTGCCGGGTTTAAAAGCCAACCAGTAAAAGGATATAAAACGCCCGCCGCGACAGGAATGCCAATAATATTATAAAAGAAAGCCCAAAAAAGATTTTGCTTAATTTTATTTAAGGTGTATTTGCTTAAATCAATAGCGGCGACAACATCTCGCAAATCATCTTTAATCAAAACTATTTCTCCGGTTTCCATTGCCACATCTGTTCCCGAACCCAAAGCAATCCCCAAATCAGCTTGAGCCAAAGCCGGAGCGTCATTTATTCCGTCACCAACCATCGCCACGACATTTCCTTCGCTCTGTAATTTTTTAATCTCGGCTGATTTTTCTTGCGGCAATACCTCGGCTAAAACTCTGTCTATGCTGACGAGCTTCGCAATAGCCTGTCCAACTCTTTTATTATCCCCGGTAATTATCGCAACCTTTTTTCCCATTTTATGAAGCATCTCAACTGCTTCTTTTGAGTAATCTTTAAGAGTATCAGCCACTGCAATGATACCAATAATATCTTTTTCTACGGCCAAAATCATTGCTGTTTTGCCTTGATCTTCCAGGGCAATCATTTTGCTTTCTACCAAATTCGGGTTAATTTGATTGTCAGTCATTAATTTTCTTGTTCCGAAAAGTATTTTTTTATTTTCGAACTCGGCCAAAACTCCGTGCCCGGGTATGGCTTGAAAATTTTTAACTTCGGGAAGATTAATCTTTCCCTCTTTCGCTTTATTGACAATCGCTTGAGCCAGAGGATGTTCAGAATTTTTTTCTACTGACGCCGCAATTTGTAAAATTAAATTTTCATTAATTTCATTTTTAATCTTGATGACATCAGTAACGCTCGGTTCGCCTTTGGTTAAAGTCCCGGTTTTATCAAAAATAACAATATTTAAATCGCGGGCAATTTCCAACGCTTTCCCGCTTTTAATTAAAATGCCATTTTTTGCCGCCAGACCAGTACCCATCATCACAGCGGTTGGTGTTGCCAGACCTAAAGCACAGGGGCAAGCAATAATCAAAACAGCCACAAAAACAGTTAAGGCAAAAGCTAATGGCTGTCCCAGTAAGAGCCAAATAACAAAAGCAAAAACAGCAATGCAAATCACGGACGGAACAAAATAAAAAGAAACTTTATCCACCAAAAGCTGGATTGGCGCTTTAGAACCCATTGCCTCCTCAACGATTTTTACAATCTGGGCCAACATCGTATCTTTACCGACCCGTGTTGCTCTAAATTTCAAAACACCGGTTTTGTTAATGGTCGCGCCGATTACTTCATCGTCTTTTTTCTTTTCCACCGGCATGCTTTCGCCGGTAATTGCTTTTTCATCAACGCCGGAATAGCCGTCAATAACAATTCCGTCAACAGGAATTTTCTCTCCGGGTCTAACCAAAATAATATCTCCGACTTTTACTTCGGAAATAGGAATTTTTATTTCTTCGTTATCTTTTATAATCGTCGCTTCTTTTGGTTGGAGCCCAATCAATTTTTTAATCGCCTCGCTGGTTTTTCCCTTGGTTATTGCTTCAAGATATTTCCCTAGAGAAATGAAAACCAAAATTAAAGCCGCGCTTTCATAATAAAGATGTGCTTCGATTTTTGTTCCCAAAAACATCAAAACGGAAATGGTTAAACTATAGAAATAAGCAACGGCTGTGCCAATAAAGATTAGAGTGTCCATATTCGGGGACAGGTGTAGCAATTTTTTAAAACCTGATGTCCAGATATTAAAACAGGAAACAATAACAGCCGTTGCCAATACAAACTGGATAATAGTTCCATAATTTTCAAAAATTGTCGGCATTGGCAATCCAATCATTTCGCCCATCACCATATAAATAATAGGCAAGCTAAAAATTAAAGCGGAAATAAACCGTTTTTTTAATTTGCTGACTTCTTGTATCTTTGCCTCTTTATGATGGTCGTGCATTTCTTCCTCGGCAGTTTCTTCTGTTGCTTTATATCCCAATTTTTCGATTATCTTTTGAATTCGGGCAATGCTCATCTCAATTGAATCAAATTCCAAATAAAGTTTTTCTGAAGCAAAATTAACATTGGCTGATTTAATCCCCGCCTCTTTTTTCAAAGCATTTTCTATATTGGCTGCGCAGGAAGCGCAATGCATGCCTGAAATATTTAAAATTGTTTTGTGATTCATAAAATTAATATTTAAATTAAATCTTTCTTTTTTTCCTCAAACTCTTTTTTAGAAATTTCACCTTTGGCATAGCGCTCTTTCAAAATATCAAGAGCGTTTTTTTCTTTCCTTTCTTCTTTTTCATTCTGGTTGACAATCCATTTAATAAGGACAATAACGCCCAAAATAATCAAAACCCAAAATAGAATCATAAAAATCCAGCCGAAGCCGAAACTGAACCAGCCCATTGGATTGTTAGAAAAATTCCACATCATATAGTTAAAAAGTTAAAATTTTATCGCTTTCTTGAATGAGCAAATACAAATCCTTCAGAGTGTTTATCGGACAAGTTTTAGTTGCCTTTTGTTCGCGTAATTTTAAGCAAGTGCCACAAGCTAAAATCTGCGCTTTACTTGATGACAGAAATTCTTTCACTTGCTCTTGGATATTAAATTTATCGGAATCGCCTGATTCATATTCAACACCCCGACCAATCAGAAAAATTTTCACTTCATCTCCCTGTTTGATGGCAAAATTAGCTAAACGCAAGGCGTTCCAATTAGTTTCCGAATTGTTAGTTGAGATGATGATAGAAAGTTTCATAATTTTTAAATTATTATTTTTTCGGTGTAAAACAGCAATAACCGATTTTATCCGCTCTTTCTTTCATCGCTTGCCAAGTTTCTGGTTCGCTAATCACTTCTAAGGCTGTTGGGTATAAAATATTATTCTCCCTAAAGATATGGTCACGTAGATTAAAAATCAAAAATTTAGCACTCGCGTCTAATCGCTTTTTTAAATCATCAAAATCAAACGTTTCTGTTTCTTGTCCCAGCCGTTCTAATTCGTGTTTGTGCTTTCTTAAGTCCTCATGTTCTTGAAGCATCACCTGCGGTGGACCAAATACACCACGTCTTTCTATCTCAGAGAAAAGAATTTGCTCTTCTCTTTGGTGATGCGGTTCAGCATCAATTAAGTGTTCGGTGATATGTTTTAACTCTGCCCATTCTTTGTTTTTATTGTTGTAATCATTCATCTCTTGAATTTTTTGGTTGACTGCTTCTAACTTGTCCAAAAAAGATAAAATCGCTTCATGTTCTTTTTGCAGGGTGTCAATCATATGCCCTTCTGGCAAATGCATATTTTGCCCTAAACCGTCTTTTAACATTTCCAGATGAGCGTCGCACAAGCGTCTTAAATCATCTGGTTTTAAACCAGCTTGAATTAATTCTTGTTCTGCTAAACTTAATTCAGCCGGCTTGAGACCGGTTAAAAATTCTTTAGCCTCATATTTAAATTCAGTGGTTATTGAACCAGAATTCAATTTTTTTAAAAGTTTGGTTAATTGTTTGATTTTTTCTTGGTTCATATTTTTTTCATAATTTTTGTTTAATTTACAAACTTAAAACAAGTCTAAAACTTGTTCTAAATCAGTTTGGTTAATAATAATTTGCCCATCTCTGATCTCTAAATTTGGGTTAATTGGCCCGGGATTGCAACCACCTTTTTCAGTGGCAATTTTTTCTATTGGATAACGGTTGCCGCAATTATTGCAGACGATTTCATCTCCCTCCTGACGAAAACCTTTATATGTTTTAAAACAGACCGCGCAGGCATTGGCAGCAGCTCTATAAATTCCGTTTCTGTCTTTAATCACAAAAAAATAAATTATTTTTCCGCCAGGCATTTCTATGTTGTAGAAACGCGCTTTATTGTCATTAAATTGCGCAACGTTTAACTTAGATTCTCCATTTTCTAAAACCACTTTTTCGCCTTTTTCGCCAAAAAAGGCTTTTTCGGTCTGAACCGGAGACGATGTTTGATTTTGAGTTTCAAGACCCTGCTTGCTGTCCGTCGGGCAAACAAGAAGCTCCTTTAACTCCTCAAAAGTTTTATAGCCGGAATAAACTTTTTCGTTGATAACAAAGGTCAGCACACCCTCAAATTTGTGCCTGATCGGCCCGACTGCCGCATCAATTTTATTAACTTTTACTCCCAATTGTTCAATCTTTGAAATCGTTCCTTCGTTTTTAACTTTCTGGCACCAGCTGCATTGCTCAAGATAATAAAAAGTCATCTCCTTAATTTGACACTGAGAGGATAAATTGTCCGAAAGGTTTGGCTGTTTGACAAGTAGCCACGCCCCGGCAATTAAACCAATCGCTATTAAAATGGTTAAAAACATTTTTTTCATATTTGTGTAATTATGCGCATAAGTTTTTGATTAGTTGTTGGCGAACTACAATTCACAAGTCGGACATAGTCCCTTTTTACATTGGGGGCAGGGTTCTTTGCCTTGAGCAATTAAATCATCGCAAGCGCAGGTGCCAGCAGTAAAATTATTCCATTGGTTGGCCTCCATATAACACATGGTGCAGGGCGGATTGATACAACATCTATAATCCCCCCTAGTTATTGCCTGATCGATGGCATAATCCCTTTCCTTAATTATTCTTTGGTACATTGCTTCCGGACTTAATTTTTCAAAAATTGGATTTTGAATATTAAAGAATAAATAACTAGCAATGCCGCCAAGTAATAAAGTTAAAATAATAAAAATGAATTTTTTCATATTTTTCATATTTTTTTATCCTCCGCCGCAACCACATCTTCCATTTATACCACAACTTCCGCCCGAACTCTCTGCGCCCGACGGAGTAAACAAATTCCCATTGCCATTTTGAGACGCCGCACCGCCTACTTTATCTATAATTTCTATAATTCCCGAGATCATTCCCATCCAACAACTAAATTTATATTTACCCGGCTTTTCGGGAGTAAATTCCTTAACGCTGGTTTGGCCTGGAGTCAAAGGGATTTCTCCCTCAAATAAATTTTTAGAAATTACGGCGTTAGTGCAACCGCCGGTTCCTTTATCGGTAATCTCCCATCTTACAGGAATTCCGGCTTTGACTTTGAGATAATTAGGACTGTAGCCATAAGCCAAAGCGTCCATTTTTAAAATTTGTTTGCCATTAATAATTGGAGGCAATCCTGCTTCGTTTTGAAACGAATTATTTTTTGTAGTGCTGGAAGATCGACTAGAATTAATACCTAAATCGCTAAGACTGGAAATCCCCAAGACATTTAGTTGAAAATTTATATTGTAAAGGGCGAAAAATAAAACTAAAATGCCGGCAATTTTTAAGAATCTTTCAGATAAGTGGGGTTTTTGAGAAAATTTGACGCTAGACAAACCAATAGTTAAAAGCATTGGTAGAGTTCCTAGGGCAAATAAAAACATGATTAGGCCTCCTTGAACTGCATTGCCGGATATTAAAGCGAGTCCTTGGACTGTTATGGTAAAACCGCAGGGCAGGAAAAAAGTAAATGCGCCCATTAAAAACGGCATATAGCGGCCTTTGAAGTTAGATTCATTGGCAATAAATCTCGTAATAAATCTTGGCATTGTAAATTGAAATTTCCTAAACGCTTTGAAGCCAAACATCTGAAAAGCCAAAAAAATCATCATTACAGAAACAGCGATGACTAAAATCGGCCCAAAATTTAAGGAAAAATTTAGCTTGCTGCCAACTGCTCCTAACACCGCCCCCAAAACGCCGTAAGAAATAAGCCTGCCAGCATTAAAAATTAAGTGGGGTTGATTTCTTTTCCAGGTAGAGTCGGCATCCGAATATAATTCGCCCCATTGTTTTGACATAGAAAGAATTATTCCGCCGACCAAGGCCGCGCAACTGGAAATGCCGGCTATAATTCCAAACACAAAAAATACCGGTAAAGACGATTTTGAACTAACATTTATTAACTCCGATAATCCTATTTTGTTTAATCCGATAAAGCCAATGATAATTAATAATCCGATGCCAAAGGTAATAAAAAATTCCTTTGGCTTAAAACCATTTATTACCTCTCTTGGTTGGTCAGAAAAAATATAACCCTCTTTTTTAAAAATTTCATTTAATTTCTCGGGGGTTGGTTTTTCGCCGTCGTATTCGACCAGCGCCTCACCTTTGGCCGTTGAGGATTCAACTGATTTTATATTCCCCAATTCTAATAATTTCTTCTCAATTAAAATCTCACAAGAAGCGCAATGCATTCCTCTGACATAATAAGTATGCTCTTTTATATTTTTAGTCATACGATTTTAAATTATTTGTTAAATAATTTTGTGACTCTTAAAATTTCTTGGGTCATCTTTTGCTTTCTTTTTTCGTTTTTTGTTCCCATCGCGGTCTTAAAACAAGTATTAAGATGATTTTCCATCAGCATTTGATGAGCAGATTTCAAGAGGCCTATCACTGCTGAATTTTGCTGCATAATATCAATGCAGTATTCATTGGCTTCAACCATCTTAATAATTTTTAATATTAAGCTTTGGGCCTTTTTAAAATTGATAAGCGTATTTTCTTTTTGGATAGTCATATTTTTAAAATTAATAGTTAATTATTTATCCACACCCCGACCATAGGTGTAGGTATATATTATCAAGTAGAAAATTTTAGTCAACCCCGTTAGAAGCTAACACAAAGCATGAAAACTAATCACAAGAGTTATTAATATTTTTACTTAACCACAGCTTATTTTATACGTTATAACTTTGTTTTTTTCTTTTTGCTTCAAGGGCGCGAATCTCTCTTTCGTCAAGACCAAGATGATGGCCGACCTCATGCAAAACTGTTTCGCCCACTAGTTTTTTCAATTTTCCCTTATTCCCTCCGCTCAATTCCTCGAGCGGTTTTTGGAAAATGGTTATCCTGTCCGGCAAAACCCCAAAATATCCGGCGCTGCGCTTTGTTTTCGGAATACCCTCATAAAGTCCCAGCAGTACTTCGTTTCTTTTAATGTTAGTTTCACCAATCCTTTTTCGACGCGCCTTGTCTTCAACTACAAACATTACATTCTCCATTGCTTCTCTTGCCCGCGGAGGAAGTGATTGAATCGAGTCGTGAATGAATTGCTCAAAATCTTTTCTTCGCATACTGTTTATTAAACTTCGTATAACTACTTAGCGCTTTCCAGCAGCTCTCCAAGCTTTTTTATTTCTTCGCCGTAAAGAGCCCAGTCGCCGCGACGCTGAGCTTCAAGAGCGCGGTTAAAATAATCTCTTATCCGCTCAATTGTATTTTGTTTGATAGCCGGTCCCTCGGGAGTAGTCCCAGTCGTTTCTTTGCCTGAAGCGACCCGGCCGCCAAACACAGCCGCCAAAGCCGAATCCAAAGTCTCTTCCATGGCAATACGGTTTTCATAAGCCACAATCACTCTTTTAAGTTCCGGAATCTTACCGCCTTCAGCCCGCAGATAAATCGGTTGAATATAAATAAGCGATTCTTCAATCGGGATAACTAAAAGATTACCCTTTACAACCTCGGAACCCCTCTGATCCCAAAGAGAAATCTGACGGGAAATGTCCGCGTCCTGATTGATGCGATTGGTAATCTGCGCTGGTCCAAAAACCAGCTTCTGCTTGGGAAAACGATATACCACGAGCTTACCATAAAATTCTCCGTCATTGCGCGCCACCATCCAAGCCGAGAGGTTATCTTTGCCGCGGGGCGTAAACGGAATCATTAAAATATACTCTTCCCGCTTTTCGCCCGGCAATTTCATAATCATGTGCCGCATCATTGGATCGGCCTTGTCTCCCTTCATAATAACCGGAACCTGCCATTGATCTTCTTTGTTGTAGAAAATTTGCACTTCGTCCATGTGATACACCGCGTAGAGCCCTGTCTGGTACGCAAATAAATCTTCGGGATACCGTATGTGAGCTTTCAGGTCCTCATCCATCTCGTCAAGCGGCACAAATGAATTCTCAAAGATTTTGGCATAGGTTTTTATAATCGGGTCTTCTTTATCTGCGATGTAAAACGTCATTTTGCCGTCATAAGCATCAATCACCACCTTAACTGAATTTCTTATGTAATTGAGGCGCTTACCCGGTAAAGAGCTAAACATGTCTTTGACCAACTCGGCATACGGATAGCGGTCAGAAGTAGTGTAGGCGTCATATATCCACTTCAACTCTCCTTTTTTAGTGATCACGAGATATGGATCGCGATCCAGATGCAAGAAAGGTAAAGCCCGCCGGACTCTTTCTTCAATATTGCGGTAATACATAATCTTCGAATCCGGCGTGATATCGTTGGATAAAAGAATTTTGAGCGACCCAAATCGCAGGGCAAACAGCGCTTTGCGGAACATTGACTTAATACGCACACCGCCGCTTCCTTCATAGTTCGCAAAAACATTTTCCTCGCCCGAAGGATAGTTAAACTCTTTTGCTTTGGTGTTGACCACTACCCAGTCGTTCACTAGTTCTCCGTAGTATATTTCCGGCCGGCTCACGGAAAGCAATTTCACGCTTGAGGAGGGCGGCAAGTCTTTTACAAACAACACCGGCAAACCCTCTCTGGTTACTTCGTTGACCGGACTTAAAGTGAGTCCGAAGCCATGCGTAAAAGTTAGACGCTCGTTGATAAAAGCGCGCTGAGGAAGACTCGCGGAATTAAGTTCTCGAGGAGAGAGAAGCACTTGACGGTAGTCGCCGTTTAAATGGTAACGGTCGTTATCAATTGAGATAAAATCATAGTACGTGCGGATTTCCTGCAATTGACCAAATGTATCAAGCAGTGGTTCGCGATCCCAGAGCCGCACGTTTTTAATAGTGGAACGATTCTTGTTAATATCAGCCATAGTAAGGATTGCTTCGCCGGTAAGATCGCGTTCTACTATCGTATTTAACGCAAAAGCTCTTTGCGTAGCGTCAATATTATATTTGATATAAGGAGTTTCTTTTACGAGCTCATTGGGCGCCACCACAAATTTTTGCAAGATGGAGGGATATGCCCAACCGCCTACGACGGAAATGAGAATATAAAAACTGAAAGCTAGCACAATGAGTCGGTTTTCGGACTTTCCGCCAAAGACGGATACTATCATAAGGATCGCCGCGACAACCGCAACAAAAATAAGTATTTTCAAGAACGGCAAAACAGCATGAATATCAGTGAAACTTGCGCCGGTAAACGGTCCAGTCGCGCTGTAAAGCAAAGACGGGATTCTAATAGCATAAATTTTGAAGCTTGTTAAAACAAACCAAAGCGCAACAAGAATTGACAAATGTGTTTTCGCCGGCTTTTCTATGGATAAAGTTTTTAAAAACCCCGCTTGACCGACAGGCGGGCAGGTATTAAAAACCGGCAATCTTAAGGAAATAGCGCCTCGCGAGGCATAACTTGCGACCGCGCCTAAGAAAGACGCGATAATCAGCCAAAACCCCAGTCCGACTAAAAACTGAACAAACGGCAGAGTAAAAAAATAAAATGCTAAATCGCGGCCAAATATCGGATCAAACGCGCCAAATAACACAGCGTTAAAATATTTCAGTATCGTTTCCCACTTACCCGCTCCGACCAGACCCGTAAAAAATCCAAGGATAAGCGAGACGGGCAAAGCAAATCTATTAATATAATTCTCTAAATCGGACTTTCTCGCGCTGTCTGTCTCCGTTCCAACGCCTTCCCACAACTCAAAAACCCTCGGCTTTGACGCAATAAGCTTTCTTGTGAGCCAAAGATTGCCGTAGATGACGATAAAGCTCACAATGCCCACTGCCAATCCCAAAACAATCTTTGTGCTAAGAATAGTGGTGAAAATATTATCAAAGCCGATTTCCTGAAACCAGTACCAATCAGCAAGCAACCGAAAAAAGCTAGGCACTATAAAAATAGCCAGCACTATCGCGCCATAGACAACGTAAGAAATAAAACGCTTGGAAAGCATATTTTTGTTCATGGATTTATTTTCGTTTCTTCTCTTTGTATTTTCAATTCTTTTTCAATATCGTTGAGCCGCTTTTGTATATCCAGTAATATATCAAGCTCTGTTTTTACTTCAGAGGCAATTTTTTCATCCAGCCTTCTTTCTTTTTTAAGTCCACTGATAAGGACATTCATTTGTAGATGATGAGAGACAAGCGTACCGGTGATAAGAAGTATAATCAGACTGATGCCCAGCGTCAGCCATCCCGAATACGAGCGATCATATAAATAAGGCGACACATCGGCAATCATCCAGACACCACGAAAGAAAAGCACAATTCCGACTCCGCTCACAAATGCATAGATATTTGGCACCCTACTTAATGTAAAGCGTACATTGTCTTCAAGTTTATCGAAAAAATTAAGTATTTTTTTCATTAAAGATATTTTAACTTAAATTCGCCCATTTTGCAAAAAAATTTCATAGATTTTTTTTGAAAAAATCCCCAATCTTCTTTTGATGTGTTCCGTCGAATTGGCCGTGAATAAGATCTTCTTGAAACCAAAATTCCGTCTTGGGATTATTTTTTAAGAGTTCTTGAATTAAAAGCGCATTTTTAAATGGTATAACTTCATCGTTTTTTGAATGAACAACGAGTATGGGAATCGTAAGCGTTCTAGCGCTTTCAGCCGGTGAAACTTTTTTTAAATCAATTCCTAAAAATATTTTAGCCCAAAGACCAATAAGATAAGCAAGAGGATATTTAAGAACTGGAATCCGATATAACTCTAAAGCCATACGATCCAAAGAAGCATAGCTTGACAGAGCGACAATAGCTTTGATTTCCGGCGCTTTGGGCGCAGTCATAAGCGCCACTGCTCCGCCCATCGAAAAACCCAATACCCCGACCTCGCTAACGCCACGGGACTTAAGAAAATTAATTGCCGCGCGAAGATCTTCTGTTTCTTTAGCACCGGCGGTAGAGTATTGACCCTCGCTTTGCCCAAAGTAACGAAAATCAAACAAAAAGAGATTGTATTGCTCACGCAAGAAAGCAAGCACGGGCAAAATATCTCCTTTGTCAGCAGGATACCCATGCAGAAGTACGATGGTTTTTGCTTTTCCGCCAGAGACGCCTGACCGTCCGTCAGGCGAGGATCCGCCCTTGGTGGACAACTCGTTTGGTACGAACCAGCCGGATAAGTTAAGACCGTCTTTTGTTTTAAATATTACCTGTTCATAGGTGAAACCTAGTTCTTTTGGCGTAATAGTAGAAATTATTTTTGACGGCCGGACTGATATATAAAAACCCCACAAAGAGATTAAAAGTAGAAATCCAACTATAATAAACAAAATTTTAAGCAAAGTCATAAACATTTAAATTGTCTTTCAACAAACCGGAGGACAATTCTAAATCTACCGAAGAATTAATTTTCTCCGGTAAAAAAATTTACGTATTTCCTCGACCAATAAAATAGAGGCTGCAATCGAAACAATCATCAGCCACTCGGAAAGAGTAATTGGTTGGGTACGCAAAACCTTCTGCAGGAACGGCGTATGAAGTGCGGCAAGTTGCAAAAATATGACGGTGACAGTAGCTCCAATCAGAAACTTATTGGAAAACGGATTCATTTGGAAAATAGATTTGCTTTCAGATCTGCAGTTCCAGGCATTAAACCACTGAAAGACAGCCATGGTCGTAAGAGCAATAGTCCAACTTTTTGCAAGGTCTGTTTCAAAATATCTGCTGAAAAGATAAAGTGTTCCAAGTCCCATTACTGGAGCCATTAAGAGCATCCGCCGTGCCATAAAACCGTCTACAATCCATTTTTTTGGTTTCTCGAATTTTTCCCGGAGAAGCCCTTTTTCCTTCGGCTCCATAGCAAGCGCCACAACCAAAAACCCATCGGTAACAAAATTAAGCCAGATAATCTGCGACGGCAAGAGCGGAATCTGCCGACATAAAAAAAGCGCACTTATAATATTAATCACTTCCCCTATACTACACGAGAAAAGAAAAGTTAGAACTTTTTTGACTATTTTGTAAATACTCCTCCCTTCTTCAACAGCTGAAACAATACTTGCGAAGTTGTCATCAAGAAGCTCAATATCTGAAGCTTCTTTTGCCACTTCGGTTCCAATCTTGCCCATCGCCACTCCAAGATCAGCCGCAACAAGCGACGGCGCGTCATTTACACCGTCACCGGTCATCGCCACGATCTCTCCTCGTTTTCGATATGCCTCTATAATGCGAAGTTTATGATCCGGCGTGACCCGCGCAAAGACAGTAGCGCGGGCAAGTTTTTCCGCGAGTTCCTCGTGAAACATTTTATCAATCTCTTCGCCAGTGAGTATTAAATCGCCTTCCTGATAAATGTTCGCTTCTTTGGCGACGGCTTGCGCGGTCAAACGGTGATCGCCCGTGATCATTACCACACGCATATCTGCCTCCTTTACCCTTTGTACCGCTTCTTTGACTTCGGAACGAAGCGCGTCTTTCATTCCTAAGAATCCAACGAAAGAAAGAGGGGGTATGGCTTCGGGATCAACGCTACGATCAACGTCCGGATTAATGGCATAAGCCACTACCCGAAAACCGTTTTGCGCAAGATTTGAAAATATTAACTCCAATTCCTGCCTTTTCGCTTTATTTAGTATTTCGGTTTTATCTTTACGCCAAACCTTTTTGCAAAGCTCAAACACATTTTCGTGCGCGCCGGCAACGGCAAGAAAGTTTTTCCCGTCAACCACCCGAATCACAGCATGATATTTTTTCCGGTAGTCAAATGGTAACTCAAAAATTTTTGGCGTTTCTTGTTCCAACGCCTCGTGTCTGAATCCGATTCTTTCCGAAAATACGAGCATTGCCGCTTCAGTGGGATCGCCGGCAATTTTCCACACGCCAGTTTCTTCCATAAACGAAAGCCGCGCGTTAGCGCCGAACGCCGCAATTCTCCCGCTAAAAAGGAGTTCTGGATAATTCAAGGGATCAATGATTTTACCATCAAAAATTACCTCACCCTTTGGTTCATAGCCGTTGCCAGTGATTTCAAAAATTTTGCCGTCCGTATACACCCGCTGAATAACCATCTCGTTTCTGGTGAGCGTTCCGGTTTTATCCACCGCAATAATTTTTGTCTGCCCCAGAGCTTCCACCGCTTGCAATCGTTTTACTAAAACATGACGTTTCGACATTCTCCAGACGCCGGTAGCCAAAACAAGAGTAATCACAATCGGAAGCCCCTCCGGAATAATAGAAACCGAAAGCGCGACCGCCGTGGTGAACATTTCTTTTATAGATTTATCAAAAAGGACGCCGAAAACAAACAACGAGGAGCTAATAATGGATACTGTGATGATAATAAGGCGCGAGAGATAACGAATATTAGTTTTTAAAGGAATTTCAGTGTCGATCGCGGCAATTTTCTGGGCAATCTTGCCAATTTCAGTTGTAAATCCGGTAGCAACCACAACCGCAATGCCGTTTCCGCTCAAAATATGCGTGCCTTTGAATACCATGTTTTTCTGATCAACCACCGCTAAATCATCCGTTAGCAATATGGCTTCAGTTTTGGAAACCGGCTCTGATTCTCCGGTGAGGCTCGCTTCGTCTATCTTAAGGGTATTAACGAAGATGATTCGAGCGTCGGCCGGGATTTTTTCTCCTTCTTGTAAGAGAATGATATCTCCGGGCACCACTTCTTGATCTCGAACTATAAGTTCTTTCCCATCTCGCATCACCGTGGCCGAAGTTTCAGTAAACTTTTTTAACGCGAGAAGTGTATTTTGCGCTTTTCCTTCTTGAATCGTTCCTACAATCGCGTTGAAAAAAAGCACCGTCAGGATCACTAAAGCGTCAATAACTTCTCCCATCGTAAAGACAATGGCCGCGGCGGCAAGAAGAATGTAGATAAGCGGGCTTTGAAATTGCCGTAAGAAAATAACGAGAAGGCCGTCCACCTTCCCTTCGGGGAGTTTATTTGGCCCGTGTGCTTGAAGACGCTCGATTGCTTCTTCTTTTGTCAATCCATGTTCACGCGAGCGGAGTATCTCAAAAATATTGGGGATTGTTTTGGCGTACCATCCCGCCTGCGCCGAAGCTTCGGCGGGCAGGGAAAATTGTTGCATCCTTGCCATAAGACTATTTTATCAAATTATCCAAACAAACATAAGAACTTCTCCCACACCGCGCACCTACCTACTCTGATTAGAGTCCTTAAGACTTTTATTGGAAGTTTCAAAATCAAAAACGAGGGCATAACCCAAGTTTCCTGACAGCCTAATAAAAAACACCCCGCCTGTCTATAGACAGACGGGGTGTTTTTTTAATCCATAAGATACTTTTCTGTAATAGATAATTTGCCTACACGGTCTCTGGTTGGGCAATCAAGTACGGCTTGAGCGCCAATAGGCAATGTTAAACTTGGCACATCATGACCAAAATCAACGCCGTAGAGAATTGGAAAATTAAATCCTTCGGTAGCTTTTAAAACAACATCTTCGATTGTCGGTGATTTATCCAAATTTGCCCATTTTCCGTCTTCATCATCAATGGCGGAAAGATCAGTTATTTTACCAATAATCATACCTTCAATTTTTTTAAATACTTTCGCAATCCTCAAACGCCAAAGATAATTATCGAGACCTTCAATTGTTTCATCTGTTTCCTCCCAAAATAAAATCTTTCCATCCCACTTTGGTTCATACGGAGTTCCGATTAGACTTAAAATAATATTCAAATTCCCGCCGATCAAAAAACCCTCTGCCCGACCAGAACGAAGCGATTTCCATTCAGTAAAATTAGATAAACGGCCTGTTTCGCCTTTAAATAAGGTATTTTTAAAGCTCTTCAATGTAAATTTCTTTCCCTTTGAAATTGAAGATAAATCAGACGCAAGCGCTGCTTCCACTGTCGGTCCATGAAATGTCACAAGTCCGGATTTTTCTGTTATAGGAATTAGAAGTGTAGTAATATCAGAATAACCGACGAATATTTTCGGGTTTTTTTGAATTACTTCCCAATCAATATCCGGCAAAAGTTGAATAGAAGAATATCCTCCGCCCGTACAAAAAACTGCTTTTACTTCATCGTCTAAAAACATAGAATGCAAATCACGCAGACGATCCGCTCTGGTGCCGGCTTGATAATTACCATTCACCTCAAGCGCCTTAGGGCCTAGTTTTGGTTTCAAATCAAATGATTCTAAAACTTTAAGCCCGCGCGTAAGCGCTTTTTTGGAAAACACTGGTGTTGAAGGAGAAATCACTCCAACGATATCACCTGATTTTAATCGAGAGGGTTTGATCATACGTCATATATTCTTAAAGGACTGAAACTTAAAAGTCAAACTTGACAATAAAATAGAACTGCGGTATCATTTTTTACTATGGAAAATTTAGATGTTACAAAAATTATCTTGGTATTTTTGGCAACTGCTATAAGTGATGTTTTGTGGACTTTTTATATTAGACGCACAGGGCAAGGCAAAGCGCTGGCCGCCTCCTCTTTTACATTCTTGATTGCGCTTCTTGGCGGTATTGCTGTTGTAACTTATGTTGAAAATCCATGGTATCTGGTTCCAACTGCGTTTGGCGCTTTTATAGGCACGTTTATTTCAATTAAATGGGATGTAAAAGGCAAAAAAACAGAGCAATAAACTTTGTTTTAAAAAAATCTAAAAATGGAAATCCCGCTCTAGATGATTCCCGGCAGAATGCCAAGTGGGTCCTTGCAATCTGATCCTAAAGAAAAATATTCATTCTCTATCGAACCAGACAATATAAAAGTCCCTTTGAAGAATCATTTGATCCGGAATCTAAAAGCGGGATCCACTATTAGTATATCACAGAGAACATCACGCAACAACCTCCTGTGGATAAAAAATAACCAGTTTTTGTTCATTTTTTAAAACATAATATCTTCTTCAGCGCGTTTGTATTCGTGGATTTCTTCGAGCGCAAACCAAAGAGAGATTTCTTTTTCCGCTTCTTCAATCGTGCCGGAAGCATGAACTAAATTATGAACCGCTCTTTTTTGCATATTGGCGAGCGCCGCTGAATCAACTGAAAAGTCGCCTCGCACTGTTCCCATTTCCGCTTGCGAGGGCATGGTGTGCCCCACAAGCTTACGAACCATCTCAACAGCATGCAATCCCTGCACAACCATCTTAACAACCGGCCCGGAAATCATAAAATCAACAAGCCAGCCATGAACCAACTCGCCGATTTTTTCCGAACTATCAGTGCCCATTTCCTTCTTAGCGTCTAGATTATATTTCGCATATGTAGCCAGCGTTTTACTGCCTAAATTTACAAAATAATCTTTTGATTTTGGATAATGTTTAATCAAATCACATTCTGTTGCCCAAAACATTTTCAAAGCGATTATTTTCAAACCGCGTTGTTCAATCCGGCGAATAATCTCGCCAGTCAAACCGCGCTTGACGCCGTCGGGTTTTATCAAAACCAAGGTTTTTTCCTCTTTAAGTTTCATATTTTTATTTCTTTTCTTTTTCAACTTTGATATGCAGTTCTTTTAATTGTTCTTTTGAAACTTCGGATGGCGCATCCATTAATAAATCCTTGCCATCGCCTGTTTTTGGGAAAGCAATCACCTCCCGAATATCAGGTTCGTTTTCTAAAATCATTACAAATCTGTCTACGCCTGACGCAATTCCGCCATGAGGAGGCGCGCCATATTCAAATGCTTCAAGCATATGGCCGAATTTTTCTTTCACTTCTTCCGGCTTATTCCCCATTGCTTCAAAAACTGCCTGCAATAACGCAGGATTATGAATTCTGATAGAACCGCCGGCAATCTCATAGCCATTCAAAACAAGATCGTACTGATACGCAAGAATGCTAGCCGGATTTTTCTTGAATGCTTCCTTAAAATCATTCACATCTTTCACCTTAGGCATAGTAAACGGATGATGGACCGCATCCCACCTTTTTTCAGTTTCTTTCCACTCAAACATCGGAAAATCAACCACAAATAGAAACGCTAACTCGTCTGGATTATTTTTGTCGTTACGGATATCCGGTTTATCGCTGTTGTGTTTTTCCATCGCGTCTTTATAAGATATCCGGATAATTTTGTTATTTTTATCTAATTTGATTTTCTTATTTAGATACAATGTTTTAACCAAATTCAAATACAATTCTTCAACCAGATTTAATACTTCTTCTTCGGAAGCAAAACTCATCTCAATATCAAGTTGGGTAAATTCCGGCTGGCGATCACCGCGCGTGTCTTCATCCCGGAAACATTTAACGATCTGAAAATATCTTTCAAGGCCCGCCACCATCAATAATTGCTTGTATTGCTGCGGCGATTGAGGCAAGGCATAAAATTTCCCCGGATAAACTCTTGACGGCACCAAATAGTCGCGCGCGCCTTCCGGCGTTGATTTTCCAAAAACTGGAGTTTCAACTTCAATAAAACCCTTTTCAGTCAAAAAATCGCGCATAAATTTTGTGATTCTGGAACGATTCTCCAAAATTTTTCTCATCCGCGGACGACGTAAATCTAAATATCGATACTTCATTCGCACTTCTTCATTAATGTCTCGTCCATCTCCTGAAACATCAAAAGGCGGCGTTTTTGCCTCGGCAAGCACTTCCAAATTTCCGGCTACCACTTCATAACCGCCGTTTGGAATTTCCGGATTTTCCATGCCCTTAGGCCGTTTTTTCACTTTTCCACTGATTTTCACAACCCATTCAGACCTTAAAGCATCGGCTTTCTTATGAAGTTCTTTGCTCTCCGGACCAAAAACAATCTGGGCAATGCCGCTCCGATCCCTTAAATCAATAAAAATCAATTTACCGTGGTCTCTGCGAACCTGAACCCAACCCAAAAGCTCTATTTCCTTGCCGTCAAAATTACCGATCTCGCTTGATAAAGTTCTCATATAATTATATTAAACCACTTTATCCAAAACTTCCACAAAAAAGCAAAAACCGCAGATTAATTGATCTGCGGTTTAGGATAAAAACGCCATTACAGGACGAATATGTAGAAGGGTAATAAGACAACAAACACCACTATCAACGTGTATACAATCACCAACGGGTTGATTGATTCTTTGTATAAAAATTCTTTTAATATAATCGCGGTCAACGTCACTAAAAGAATATAGACAAAGAGAAAAATGAAAAGCGTAGGAGGACCCACTTTGTTTAATGCCCTCTCTACCGTCACATCTTCGATGTCTGGGCGAAAACACTTCCGTCAAAAACCGCCAAAGTAAGAATAATCACAAACACGTTAATTGCTTTTATTTCATAACTCCTTATTTAATTGTTAAAATTTCAGTTAACTGTTATAAGTGTAGCATACTACTGCCACCTTGTCAAGGAGTTGAAAAACGGGACCGAATAACAGGGTAAATTAGCGGTTATTCTTAAAAATCTTGATGCGTTCGTCATTAATAACGAGCTTTAAAGTGCCGTCGCGATCAGTCCGGAAAATTCTTGCTCCAACTCCACCGAGTCTTCGCAGAACTTCCGGAGTCGGATGGCCATAGCTGTTTTTACCCACTCCAATAACCGCCAATTTTGGTTTTAAAATATCCAAAAAATTAGCCGATGACGAAAATTTAGAACCATGATGGGCAACTTTTAAAATATCAATCGGCGAATCAAACATATCCGCAATTCTTTTCTCAATTTTAGCGTCTATGTCGCCGGTAAAAATAGTTTTAGAATTATTGCTCAAAAGAGAAAGAACCAAAGTTTTTTCATTGGCATTACCGCCAGTTAAAGATTTTTTGGTTGGTGAAAGAATATTAAAACGGCTATTTTTATAGCTAATCGCATCACCGGAAATTAAAGTAATTATTTTTACGCTACTTTCCATAAGATTGTTTTTCAAATCCTCGAAAGCGCGCGCTTCTCCTTGTTCTCCATTCCAGATAAAAGCGCCTATTTTATAACGCCGCACGACATCAACAAGCCCGCCAAAATGATCAAGTTGCGGATGACTCAATAAAACGAGATCAATGTATCGTTCGGTTGATGGCATTGCTTTTAAAAGCTCTTCCAAAACCCTCCCGTTAGGCGGTCCGCCATCAATTAAAACTTTTACGCCGCCCGGCAAAACCACAAACTCGCTGTCGCCCTGGCCAACATTAAAAAAGTAAATTTCTAAATTCTTTCCCGGTGAACCGGAAATGAATATCTGCGAATAAACAAAAAAATCAAGTATTAAAAATAGCGCTAACAAAATAATAAGGCTATTTTTATGAAAATTAATTTTTTCTATTATTTCTTTGAACATAAAAAACAAAACCGATTAAAAACAAATAGTATAAAACAACAACAAATAAACTCAAGTTCAAGCTAATCGGCACACTTATTCTTGCAAATAACTCTATTACAAAAATTTCAAACTTCAAGAGAATCATTACGATCCATCCGAATATAAGCGCGAGATGGTACGAAACAAAACTTGATGCCGCGATAAAAAATCCAAACGCCATAGTAAAAGGCACGAACTCAAGAATAAGGACATTGGAAATAAGCGAGGTCGGCGAAAAGTTGCCGAAATTTGAAATAAGAATCGGCACTACCGCAAGCTGGGCCGAAGCGGTTGTAAACAAATTATCGCGCCAAGAAAGAAAACTGATATTTTCCTTAATTTTAAAAAGCTTAATAAGCGCGGGTCGCAAATAAACAATGCCTAAAAGCGCCAAAAATGAAAGTTCAAAACCAATATCAAACACAAGAACTTTTGGATTTATAAGAACCATTGCTAAAGCCGCTAAAATAATAGCATTCCGAAAATCATAAACTCTGCCTACTTCCCGCGCTAAAAGTACAAGCATACCCATAATACCGGCCCGCACCACCGAGCTTTCCGCGCCAGTCATTGCCACAAAAGCAATAATAGCAAGAAAAGTTAAAATAAATGACAAACGCCGCGGCAAAAAATAAATAAATACTCCCATTACCACCCAAACAAGAATCGTAATGTTATATCCGGAAAGCGCCACTAAATGGGTGGTACCGCTCAAACTCATTGCTTTTTTAAAAGCATCCGTAAGACCGCTCGTACCGCCTAAAGTAAGGCCGTTTAAAAAGGCCGCTTCTTTAACGCCCAAAACTTTTTGAAAAGATTCTGTAATTTTGTTCTTTATGTTGAAAAGCCACGCTTTAAAAACCGAACCGTTGTTGCGGCTCAAAACATTAATTTCCGAAAAAGATACGGTGCCTGATATTTTTTCTTTTTCCAGATACCGCGCGTATCCTATGGTCGAAGGCTTTTGAATCTTTCCCTTAATTTGCAAATTATCGCCATAATTAAATCTTGGATAAGGCGCGGTTTTTACTAAAACTCTGCCGCTTTGAGGTTTTGAAAGTTTTAATACAAATTCTTGGTTAGTGTTTTTAATAACGGGATTGTTGATTACGGTTCCGGAAAATAATATTTTTTTATCGAATTCAATATTTACTGACTTATGAAATTTTAAATCATCATAAACGCAGTAAAGCGAACCAACTAAAATAAAAAGCGAAAGTCCGGCAAGCCAAAAAAATCGTTTGCTTTTACGAAATAAACCAAAAATAAAAAAGAAAAGAGCGATGATAAGAAAAATAATTAAAATGCTAGATTTTAAGCTCAAACTTGCGAATAAAACGCCGATCAAAAAGAAAAGAGAGCTAAAAAAGAAAATATCGTACGAACGCATTTTATTTAATTTTGATTCAATAAAATATTTATTTCAACATAAAGAATTAAATTAATAGCTTCTCGGTATGTTTTGAGCGGAATGTCTCGGAGGCGCGTTCGGCTTGGTCTCCGAAGGAGCGAACGCGCCGAGAGTCAAGACCGCTTTTTGCCGCTGGAGCAAAAAGACGGTCGGTTCCGCGAGAAATATACTAAGAAGCTAGCTGTAAACCTATAAAATCACACCACCGCCCAGAAGTTCTAATGAATCCGCCTTCTCCACCAGCTGGCGGATTCGGACGGGCAAGTAAAAAACCGCTGATTGGCCTGAAGCAATAAATTTCTGCGGAGTTTTAAATACAAGCCGCGCTTTATTTTGTTTTCCCAAAAAAAGCGTTGCGGGAACTAATGGCTGGCGATAACGAACCCGAACCAAAACTTGAATTTTGGATAATGAATTACGAATCACGGGACGCGCAAAACTTAAATTAGTGAGTTTAATTTCTTTTTCAAAAAGCGCGCTGTTTTCACTGCCTTCGGCGACAATAAGCGTGTTTGTTTTCATGCTTTTCAAAACCACATAATGGGGTTTGGTATCGTGCTTTCCCCTTATTTTTAATTCATGATTTTTAGCTTTTAAGTCCATGCCATGCCGCTGGCCAATTGTATAAAACCAAACACCGCTGTGTTCGCCGATTTTTTTGCCGTCAGTTGTTAAAATTGCGCCTTTTTTCGGCTTAATGTAATTTTTTAAAAAATCTTGAATTGACACATTGCCCAGAAAACAAATGCCTTGCGAATCTTTTTTTTCGGCTGTCGGAAGCCCGGCTTTTCGCGCAATAGCGCGCACTTCACTTTTTAAATAATCGCCGATTGGAAATAAACAGTAACGCAACTCATCCTGCGTTAATGTCCACAAAAAATAACTTTGGTCCTTTTTTTTATCTTTGGCCTCGTAAAGAAAGAAAGAAAACTTTTCTGAAACCGGACTGTTGGAGCGAGATTTATAAATTACCGAGCGAAAAGGAAGGTTATCGGGAAATTGCGTTGTTTGATCCGCCGACAGGCGGAGAGTTCGCAATTTCCCGCTTATAACCGACGCTGAGCGCGGATAATTTATTCGAGTGAAAACTTTGTCCGTTGAAGAAAAGTTTTCTTTTTCTCCTGATAAAGGATAAATTAAAAACTTCTCGGTTCCGCAAGAAATATACCGAGAAGCTAGCCGGATATAATGCCCAGTCGCAATATAATCAGCGCCGAGCGATAAAGCTTTTTCCAAAAACAAGCCGAATTTTATTTCCTTATTGCACATCACATCGGGATTTGGCGTAATCCCTTTCCTATAGCCCTCCACCATATACTTAACCACTCTTTTTTTATATTCTTTTTCAAAATCAAAAACATAAAAAGGAATTTCCAAATGTTCCGCCACCCGTCTCGCGTCAAACGCGTCTTGTTCCGCGCAACCGTCAATATTATATGAACGCATAAAAACACCAGTTACGTCATAACCCTGTTTCTTGAGTAAAAACGCCGCCACAGATGAGTCAACGCCACCCGACATAGCTACATAAACCTTGATTTTGCCTTGCTTTTTAGCTATTGACTTTTTCATATAAAGGGAGTATAATTATAGATAGAAAATTAACAATTTTATTAATCATAATATAAAGGAACTGATAAATGAAACTCTTCAAAAAAGATGTACCGATTACTAAAATCCTTAAATGGATTTTAATTATTGCTGTTTACCTGAATTTCGGATGGTATACAGGAACATTTTTTTACAATCACGTTAATTATAATCCGAGTCCACAAACGTTTTCAGAAAAATTTATGGCTGGCGGATGGAATATTGTTTCTAGTCCAAACACACCACCATCAGAACGTCTTGGTGTACTCTTCTATCAAGTAATAGTGCCTCTTTTCTGGCCAATAGGATTTCTTATGAGTGCTTTTTTTTGGGTTTTATATTTTCTTGTGGAAATTATAATTATTGCAGTTATCTGGAAATTCTTAATTTGCACCTGTATCTGGGAATTTCTAAAATTCTTGTTCTGGGTAATCTTCATGGGCGGCGGTGCTGAACTTGTTCAAAATTTCTTTGCATGGAAGTATGCCGACAGCGCATTAATGCTAACTGGCGGTTTAATGATGTTTATGACAATCTCTAGAAGTAAAGATAGAGGCGCTAAAATCAGTTTTATTGTCTTTTTTATTGGCGTTGGAATATTCTTACTTGGAGCATATCTTTAACAGAGAAAAAACAATCCCGCCATTCCATGGAATGGCGGGATATTTTTTTATAAAACCTGACCCTGTAGTAGAAATTCGACTAAACTGAATCAAGCTCTTTATTACTCATTAAAAGGATTTGATTTTAAAATTTAATTCCATTAAACTAATCTCGTTATTCAAAAAACAAAAATTTATTAAGTGAGTATGGCTTTGCAATGTTATAAAATTCATGAGTGAAATAGAAAATTTACCGGGTGCCCGCTAATGAAATGTGCAGGGCGGTAAATTTTCGTTATTGAACGAATAGAATTTTAACATTGTAAAGCGACGAACGAAAGAAATTTTTGTTTTTTAAAAATCACCATGCTTTCATATAACGAACTAAAAATTGGCACGATTTTCACTAAAAACGAGGACCCTGATCCTTATGAAGTTTTGGAATACGCGTTTATCCGCATGCAGCAGCGCAAGCCCGTTACCCAGCTTAAACTTAAGAATCTTATTTCCGGTAAGACGCAAGATTTTACCGCCCACCAAAACGATAAATTCTATGAAGTGGAAATTGAGATCCAGCCCGTAATTTTTATCTATCGCAATAAAAACCAATTTTGGTTTCATGAAAAAGGAAAACCCAAAACCCGCTTTTTCCTCTCCGATGATATCTTGGGTGATGCGGGACAATTCCTGAAATCCAATACGGAAGTTAAAGCATTTAAATTTGGCGAAAAAATTATCAATATTGAACTCCCTCCGAAAATAGATTTGAAGGTCGCAGAGGCGCCGCCCGCAATCCGCGGCGACACGGCCCAAGGCGGCACTAAATCTGTAACTTTAGAAACCGGCGTGAAAGTAAACGTTCCGTTTTTTATTAACGAAGGGGATATCGTAAGAATCAATACCGGAACCGGCAACTACGTTGAACGAGTAGAGAAAAATTAATCCGTGAAATTTATTTTTCTAATTTTGACAACGCTTCTTTTAACGCTTCTTTTAAACCGTCAATACTTGGCGTTCCTTCCGCTTTTTCTTCTTTTTTCTTGCTGCCTTTTTCTTTTGGCGGTACAAGTTCGCTCAATCTTAATTCATGTTCTTTTTTCTCCTCGGCGGTTTTAAACCGTTCATTATTCAAAATAGAAGCTCGGCGAGACGGTATTGGCGCAAATTTTTGAACGTATCCGGGTTCGGACCTTTTCTTTTCAGGCAATGCCCGTTCTTTTTTTTCAAACCTTGGTTTTGGCTGATAGCCCGCGCCGCCTTGCTCAAACTCAATGCCTAATTTGGATAAATCACCGAAAGACTTTGATTCTACGGGTCGGCGGGAAAATCGCACTCCCGGCACAGGCTTAATTTCGCCGGCTTTTAGCTTATCCAAACAATCCCGACAATAAACCGATCGTCCTTCTTGCGGCTCAAAAGGCACTTGGGTGCTTTTCCCGCAAGCCGAACAAATAACTTCAAATTTAGTAATGCCGAGAGCCGCGGCCCCGCCCGCCAAAGTTTCTTCTTCGCCCATAACACCGCTCCACTGGTTAATTTCTTCTTCAATGACATAACGCGGCCGAGCATAACGTTTGCGAGACGATTCAATAATTTCCTCTCTGATAGTCTCAGAGGTCTGAACTTTAAACGGCGGCAGGGTTGATGCGGAAAATGGCCGACTAGTCACGCCACCGACCATTAATTTCAAATAAATCTGGAAATTGGGCAGATTAACAATATCTTGAATAACGAATTCCGGTTCAAATTCCTTTTCCAAAAATTCGGCATCAGCCGCGCCGACACGAAAAATAATCATAGTGCCCACGTTACCGAAAACCGCGTCGCGCACTTTGGTTGAAACATCAGTTACAAGCTGACCAATATACTGATGAGCAAGAACTAAATTCAGGCGGTATTTTCTCGCCTCGGATAAAATATTAGCAAAAGAGTCGGTGGCAAAATTCTGAAACTCATCGACATAAAGAAAGAAGTCAACGCGTTCGTCTTCCGAAATCCGTACTCGTTCCATGGCCGCAAGCTGAATTTTAGTAATTAACATTGCGCCCAAAAGAGCGGAATTGTCTTCGCCAATGCGTCCTTTTGAAACGTCAATCAAAAAAATCTTGCCGGAATTCATAATATCCAAAATATCAATCGTGCTTTTGGCTTGACCGACAATATTACGGACTAATGCCGATGAAAGGAATTGGCCAACCTTGTTTTGAATAGGCGCAATAGCTTCATTGCGGAATTGATCGCGCCATTCTTCATATTCAGTAATCCAAAATGATTTCACAACCGGGTCTTTAACATTCGCCACAATTTTTTGCCGGTATTCTTTATCAACTAAAATTCTGGTAATGCCCAATAGAGTCGTGCCCGGCGTATCGAGAAGCGCCAAAACCGCGTTATTTAAAATATATTCCATTCTTGCCGACCAAACATTAGACCAGATCTTGGTAAAAATTCCCATAAGACCCGAGGCGACTAAATGCTTGTATTTCGGATCTGTTAATTCCAAAACATTAAAACCAACATGGTAGTCAGCATCAGCCGGATTAAAATGAATAACGTCTTTTAACCGTTCTTTGGGGATTTTTTCCAAAATATTGTCGATAAGTTCCCCATGCGGATCAACTACGCACACTCCTTCGCCATTCGCAATATCCTGCACAATCATATTGTGCAATAACGCGGTCTTCCCGGTACCGCTCTTTCCAATAACATACATGTGCTGCCTGCGGTCTTTTCTTTTAATGCCAAAAAGGCGGTTGCTGTTACGAAAATTAATCCGCCCAAAATAAACTACATCTTTTAATTCTTGCTCCAATTCTTCCATATTTTAATTATAGCTCAATATTTTTTGTTTTTCATATGACGATATTTTACATCGCCAAGCATCTTACTTCAAAATGGAATTCAAGTATTTTTACTACTGGGAATTTTGAGGATTTGGAGACGCGCTTATAACAAATTGATTACTATCCCAGGAAACACGAGAAAAACTCTGGTTTTTTGGAATTTCAGTCCAAGAAACCTCATCAGTTTTTTCGCTATTAGAATTTAAAAGAATTACGGCATTATTGGTATAAGCTAAAGTGTAAGATTGAGGCCAAGAAATATCAGCCACGACCGAACCATTATATCCCCCGACATTTGCTAAAAGAAAATATTTACCGGCTGGAATTGTTTTCCCCTCAAAGTAACTTGCTCCAACAAGCGTTGATGAACTGCCAGTTGAAGTTATTTTCTTAATGCTCCAGCCAGTTAAATTTATCGCCGTACCTCCAGCGTTATAAAGTTCAATAAATTCATAATTCGCGCTTACATCACTACCAGCCATAATTTCGCTTACTAAAACGCGGGCAACTGTACTTGTCGCATCCGGCGGAACTTGCGAAGACGTAGAAGTGGCTGTCGATGTCGAAGATTGATCAATTGAAGAAGTAGCTGTCAAGCTTGTTGAAGTTGTTAAAGTTGAATTTTGATTTGATGATTGCGCGATTTGCGGAGGCGGCGGTGAATTTTCGCTTTTTGGCGTGCCATATATTCCATTTGTGCCGCTCCCGCTATAAGTGTGCCACATTAAATCAAAACTTCGTTCGGCTGTCCGATATTCCGGCGAAGCAATCCCGGCCGGCCATCCGCTAATAGCTAAAATTTCATCAACTAATTCGCATTGAGCATTAAAAAGTCGTAGGGTTTCGTCGCTGTTTTTTATCGCGCCGACAAAAATCTTATTCGCTTCCACATTCGGCAAAGTCTCATCATCGGTTCGCTCTAAAATATAAAACCCGTTTTTTTCTAAATTATCCTTTTCGTCAAAAACAATTTTAATGCTTCCGCTTTTATTTAATAACTGCCATTTGTTTAAATTAATTCCGGTCCAAGAATTATTTTTGAGCTCAATCCACTCGTGTGAAGTTTTATCACTGGCGGTCCCGGCCCAAGCCACTTCATTTATTGAAATCACGATTTTCTTTTTTGGGCGTGCCGCCAATAACGGCTGATGTATGCCAATTTCGCGTTTCAGAATCGCGTTCCATTGTCTTTTTAGCCGTATTGTCTCCGGCCGGCCAATTGGGATTGGCAAGTATCTCGTCAACTAAATTGCAATTGGCGTCAAAAAGACGCAAACCTTCATCGCTATTTTTCAGACTACCGCTGTAAATTAAATCAGTTTTATCCGCCACAACATCTTCGCCGCGGCCAAGAACAAAAAAACCATTGCCGCCAATCTCGCTACCGGCTGGAAAAATAATATTAATTTGCTCTTCTTTGTCTAAAAGCTGCCAATTTGAAATATTTACTGAATCTTTATTGGTATTTTTCAGTTCAATCCACTCATGATTAAAATTTTCTTTAGTGCCCATCCAGGCAACTTCATTAATAATTACCGGCAATGCCAAAAAACCTTTCGGTTTATCAAATGAACAGGCGGTTTTGATTCTTTCGGAGACGTTTTGATTATTAAAATCTTTCTTTAACTCGCCGCCTTTAGAATAAAGCGAAATTTCTTCAACAAATTCTTCGCTCTTTGAAAAGGTTTTACGAGTCAAATCAATTGTGCCATCAATTATTTTTTTTACCGGATCAAAAATCTGCGCTAAAAACGAATTATTATCTCCAGCGCTTGAATTACTCTTAAAAATAAAATAAGAGCCGGAGGTTAAAATTAGGGCAATCAATAGAGCAATCAAAACCGGTTTCGGCATAATATTTAAAGATTAACAATGATTTTCAAGACACGTCAAGTATTTGTTCTATTATCGAGGTTCAACCTCGATAATACTAAAATTTTCTTAAAGCCATAGTAGTAATAGAATCTATCCGAATTCTTATCCGAGAAGCATTTTCAGTATCAGCCGGACTAACCAAAATAATGCCGTGAGTTGAAGTGCTTTTTCTTATCCGAAGTGGAGAAATCAAAACTCCAATAGGTTCGCAGGCAATATGAATAATTTCAAAACCATCATAAATCCGCAATCCGCAATCCACGCTGGCAAAAAAAACAACTGCTGAACCTTGATTTGCATAATAAAAACTATCATTTCTACACCCCATAACCACATCAGCTCCGCCGTCTTGATTTACATCGCCCGCGGCTACGGATGAGCCGCAATAGTCAGAAATAGCCGGAGCGGGATGATAAAGAACTACACCAGGATCAAAACCATTATTGGCTGTATTGCGGGTAAAAACAACTGCTGAACCTTGATTTGCATAATAAAAACTATCATTTCTACACCCC
>JASEIC010000011.1 GCA_030017555.1 Patescibacteria group bacterium
GTTTATACCAAATTCAAGTACGGTAGTATACGCCGGGGTAACTACACAAACAGACGTGGCTTCAGCTACGTATTATAATCTCACTGTTGGTTCTTCGACAGCCACAACGACATATGTTGTGTATGGGGGTGACCTTATTATTCAGAATCAGTTTTTAGTTGCCACTTCCACCGGCACTAATACTTTTAACGGCGGTAGCGCCACAGTTACTTTAACCGGCAGCGGCACGCCTTTTCTTTTTGGCACTAACGCTGCGTTTATTGCCGCGAGCTCCACATTTATTTTTCAAGGAACTTCCGCGACAACAATTCCCGCGAAAACATACTGGAATCTTCAGACAAATGGAAATGCAACCTACACGCTTGCGGGCGCGACGATAATTAATAATGATTTGACAGTGACCGCGGGCACCCTCGCCGGCACCTCTGACCTCACGGTGAACGGCGCCAACTTCACAGGGAACGGCACGGTTTACCTTACCGGAGGGGTTGTCACCTTTGATAATAATTCGCTTGCCGGGGAGTCCCTTTTTGGCGGCGATTCGACATGGAGTTTCTACAATCTCACGCTTACCGAAAAACAAAGCCCGCGAGAGTTCTCGGCCACAGGGAGCGGTGGTATCACGGTAGCAGGGACATTCACGATTTCGGATGATGCCTTCCTCTGGGCTGGTTCGAAGACGTGGCGGCTCACCGGGAGCGGCACGCCATTCGTGGGGGCGAACAAAATAGCGGGTACTGGCGCGAGTACATTCATCTATGAGGGCGTTGCCGCGACGAACGTCGCGAGCACTTTGTACTATTACAACCTGACTGTTGGCGGTTCTGGCACTACAGCCACTTATACTGCGGCTGGCAATATTAAGGTGGGCGGCGCGCTTCTTATCGCCACTTCAACCGGCACTAATACTTTTAACGGCGGTAGCGCCACAATTACTTTAACCGGCAGCGGCAAGCCGTTTGTTGTGTCGTCCAACGAAGTATTTGAGCCCAATAATTCCACGGTTAATTATACGGCGATAAGCGGATCAGTTACGCTTGGCACTAACTATGCGAATTTGGGGGTTGGCACAACTGCTGATTCTAACGCGGGCGTAACTTATACTTTAGGCGCGGCCACAACCGTGTCTGGTGTTTTGACAATTGGCAATAATGCTTCCACTAATTCTGATACTTTAAATGGCGGGAGTTATGTATTGGAGTTGTCTGGGACGGCTACACCGCTTAATGTGACAACAAAAGGAATACTTAGTGGAGGAACCGGAACAGTTAAATATACTGGTTCCGGCGCAACAACATATATTACTGCAACGAGTACTACTTATTACAATCTTCAAGTTATTCCTGGCGTAAGCACAGCTCATTATTTTAATCCGGGGACTATTACAGTAAGCGGAAATTTAGATTTAGCAAGAGATAATTCTGGCGCGCAAGTTTATTTTACTAACAATCCTAATGTTACTGTGGGTGGTAATTTAACTGTGGGGTATTGTACTTATGATCCTTCTCTTGGATGTGGTTCTAATATTATTACTGTTACAAAAGGTTCTGGCACAATTACTTTATCTCCAACCGGCACAAAAACCTGGACTGATAGCAATTCTACAAAACAAAATATTGGCATTGTTTCAATTTCCGGCGGCGCGTCAACGCCAACAATAAATTTAGGAAGCGCGGTTTTGGCTCAAAGCATTAGTGTTGCCACAGGCCATAATTTAAGCGCCGGCGCAAATACTATTACTTTAAACAGCACCGGCGCGCCTTTTACTGTTACCGGCACATTTACAGCTGGCTCAAGCACGGTTTTATATGCCGGCAGCGGTTCTAATACCACGGTTGGCGCGACCACTTATTATAATTTGACAGTTGGCACTTCCACTGGTACCACATCTTATATTGCCGGCGGCAATATGACTGTAAATAACCGGCTTCTTGTCGCCACTTCCACCGGCACTAATACTTTTAACGGCGGAACCGCCACGATTAACTTGGCGGGGAGCGGCGCGCCTTTTCTTTTCGGCGCTAATGGCGCGTTTTCCGCCGCGACATCAACTGTGGTTTATAGCGGCGCCGCAACATCAACCGTGGCGGCTCTTACTTATTATAATTTGCAGACTAATAACGCGGCAACTTATAATTTGGGCGGCGCAATTTTAGTGAATAATGATTTGACTTTGACTGACGGAACTCTTGCGGGTACGGCTAATGTAAATGTTTTAGGCGGCGATGCAACCGGCAATGGCGTGATTAATTTAACTAACGGAACATTTACAATTGACGGCAGTAGCGGTAATTTTGGCGGCGCAACAGGGTGGACATTTAATAATTTAACATTCGGCAATGGCAGCGGTTCTTATGGAGCAACAGCAATTGGCACGGGCGCGATTGCGGTTTCCGATGTTTTAACCATACGGAGCGACGCGACTTTTAGCGCCGGCCAAAAAACCTGGACGCTTTCAGGGACATCGGGCGCGCCGCTTTCATCATCCGGAATATTTACGGCTGCCACTTCAACATTTGCTTTTACGGGCAACAATGGATCCGGGAATACTGCTATTCCGGCACTCACTTTTTACAATTTAACTGTTAATAATGCGAGTGAAACTTTTGCCGCGGCAAACGGACTCGCAACAAATAATAATTTAACGATTACAACCGGGACATTTTCCGCTCCTTCGGGCGGGACAATAACAATTAGCGGCAGTTATTCAAATAGCGGAACATTTACGCATAGTAACGGAACCGTGGTATTTAACGCGACTGCAACCGGCAAAACAATTATTCCGGGCGGATCATCATTTTATAATTTGACATTTAATGGTTCCGGGGGCGGTTGGAGTTCAAATGCGGCTATGGTTGTCGGTAATAATTTGACTATGACTGCGGGTACTTTATCTGGTACGCAAAGTATTACCGTGAACGGCGGTAATGCAACCGGCAATGGCACAATTAATTTAACTGGCGGCACATTTGCTTTAAATGGCAGCGGCAGTTTTAGTGGTACGACTGCGTGGACATTTTCATTACTTACTTTTGGCAGCGGCGGCACGGCATCAACCACCGCAAGCGGCGCAGGCGGCGTTGCGGTTTCTTCGGTTCTGACAATTGGATCCGGCTCGACTTTAAATGCTGGTTCAAAAACTTGGACTTTATCCGGCACCGGCACGCCTTTTGTCGCAACCGGCGCTTTTTCACCAAGTACAAGCAAAATTGTTTATGCTGGTACGACTACTGCTACTAATGTTACTGGCGCTACTTATTACAATATTGATATTGGCGCTTCAACTGCCACGACAACTTACACTTTAGCCGGTGATACGACCGTAAGCGGCGTCATGACTATTATTGCTTCAACCGGCACTAATACTTTAAATGGTTCTACGAGAACATTAATATTTAGCGGAACCGGAACGCCGTTTGTAATCAATGAGAGATCAATCGCTTCAGCGTTTGCGGCTTCGAGTTCAACCGTAAGATATACGGGCGACGGTTCAACCACAAATGCCGCAGCCACTTATTATAATTTGGAAATTAAACCTACTTCTGGTACTCATACAATGGAAGCGCCGGGTACTTTTGCCGTCACTAATAATTTAGTGATTGGCAATGGCACAAATAGCGCGACTATTGACGCGTCTGGCCCGGATTTAACTGTCACTGACGCAACAACTATTGCCAGTAACGCGACTTTTGCTGCGCCTGGGAGCGACGGCAGTTTCAGTTTATCCGGCAATTATTCAAATAGCGGGACTTTCACGGCCGGTAGCGGCACGGTGACATTAAATGGTTCTTCGCCGCAAACACTTTCCGGAATTATGACTGATACATCAGCTTTCGGTATTTTTGTTGTCGCGAATAATTCCGGCAGTGATCCGCAAACAAATCCGTCAGTAATTTTGTCTAATCCGATAACTGCCGCGACATCAATCATAACTACTGCTTCGGCTAAAATAAGATTCCCGGCAAGTCAAACTTCAACCCTTACTGATATTAATTGGCAGGGCGGACCGACAACTTCAACGCCGGTATATTTAAGAAGCTCTTTAGCCGGGACAGAGTGGGGGCTTGCCGTGACCGGTGGCCAGACAGTTCAGTATGTTGATGCAAAAGATTCAAATGCTTGCAGCGGCAATAATATTAACGCTAATAACGCGACAACTATTGATTCCGGTAATAATTCTTGTTGGTCTTTCCCGGCGACGGTTTACGCGACTTCCGGCACTCTTTATTCCCATATTATTGATACCGAGATTCAAGGCGGCGTGGCGCCTAATTCTTTCTTGTGGCGCGGCACAAAACCAACTAATACCAATGTGAAATTCCAGTTTGCTTTTTCCAATTCTACAAATGGTCCTTGGAATTATTTTGGTTCAGATTGTACTTCAGATACTTATTATACGGGTGCTACGGAAACGTGGATTGGTATTCAAGCAAAATGTTACCAAAATCAGCGTTATTTGAGATATAAAGTAGTGCTTGAAACAATGGATGAAACCAGTTCGCCAACCGTCACCGAAGTTATATTAAATTATGCCCGGTAGCGAGATCTGTAATTGGTTTTACCCCTCACTCTTCAAAAATCTTATAAAAATTCTGGAGATTAAATAATGTTGCAATCATCTTTTAAACGCGGAGGAAGTATATTTCTGAAGGGTGAGGGGTTTACGCTTATTGAACTTATGATTTATGTTTCTGTTTTTGTTGTGATTGGCGCGCTTGGCGCGACGGTGCTTGATTTTACCCTGCGAACTAAAAAAGTTAATACTCGTTTGAATGAAGTTTATTTAAATACTGAAAAAGCAATTTCTCAAATTATTGAAAGAGTGCAAGTTTCAACGGTAATCAAAGATACAACCACTTCTGATATTTTAGATCTTGAAATGGCGTCATCAACCATCAACCCGACAAAATTTACGCTTCAAAATAGCGCTGTTGTAATAAAAGAGGGGAATAATGCCACGACCACCATTACTCCTTCGACAATAATCGTGAGTCTGCTTAGTTTTACAAGAATTTCAAATGCTTCATCAACGATAAACAGCAGTTCGACCTCGGTTCAGATTACAATTCGAGCGGCGTATAATGATAATGGCGCGGCTGATGAGGCAACAAGTTATACTCTTCAAACAACCGCCATGCCGCTTTAGAATTGAATCAATAGCTCGGGTAGTTAATTATCGAGGTTCAACCTCGATAATAATAAAGTCTTGCTTATGAATAAAAAATCTTTTTTCATTGATCGTAATAATGATCAATCGGGAATTGTCGCGCTTATAACAGCTGTTGTCATGGTAATATTTTTGTTTAGTGTCGGCATGCTTATGATTATTGAAGGCGGCACTTCCATATTTTCCAGTCAGGTTGGCAATCAAGCCGATCAAGCTCAATTTTTGGCTGAAACCGGCATTCAAGACGCTTTGATAAAATTAGCAAGAGACAAGAATTTTACCGGCAGTTATACGATTAGCGAATCCGATCCGGTTCTTACTGTAAAAAAAGTTGATGTAAATGTCGCGACAATTTCTGGTTCAACGTCAGTTGTGATTGCTACTTCCACGATAACGAGAGGAGGTTCGGTTGTGAACCGGACTATTCGAGCCGATGTAATATTTGATACGTCGGTGGGCAAGGAAGGCAAGATTCTTTCGTTTACGAAGACCAATTTATAGCCGTTTTTTTCGGCTTGTGGTAGAATTTCATTACCGGTATGTTTTCAAAGTTTTTTAGATTAATTTCAAGAATTGTATTGCCTAAAATTGTTGTTGTCGGCTTGGATATTCAAGACCGCCATATTGGGGCGGTCGTAACAATACGCCGCGGCGATAAATTAACTCAAGTTGCTTCCAATATTGTTGAGCTTTCCGATGAAGCAATAGAAAATGGAGATATTAAAAACTCCACTCTTGTTTTTGAAGCAGTCCGAAATTTGTTTAGCGGCATAGAAAAAGACTTCCCTCTTTTTAAAAAATTGGACAATGAGCCGATTTTTGTTTTGTCTATCCCGCCCAATCATATTTATACCGAAACTATGCTTTTGCCGCTTATGGATGAAGCTGATTTGCGTGAGGCGGTGAAATTAAAAATCGAAACTTCGTTGCCGTGGTCTTTGGATAACACTTATTTTGATTGGGTCAGAGTTCCGCTTAAAGATCATAATCGCGCCGGTATTTTTATGGCGGCGATTCAAAGGAATGTTTTAGACGAGTATTTGAAGATTTTTGCCAAAGGAGGGTGGCTTGTCAGCGCTTGCGAATTTCATTTGTTGAGTTTGGCTGCTTTTATTCGTGGCGGCGACGAGCCGTTTATTTTTGTTTTGATTGATGAAGATGGCGCTGAATTCGCCATATTCAATTTTGGCAAAATTATAAGCCATTATTTACAAAGAATTCAGGTTAAAGAAAATATTTCTGAAATTTTAAAAGGAAAAATAAAGCATCTTACTGCTTTTGCCGAGGGTAATCTGGGCGTGTCAGTGCAAAAAGTTTATATTTTGGATCGAGCTAATTTAGAATCAATTGTTTCAAATTTGGAGAATGAAACAAGAATGAGCGTGGGTTTAGTTGCGCCGCCTTCGCAAATCGATGAACGTTTATTTATTGCCAGCGGCGCGGCGCAGCGGGAATATGGAGTTGAAGAGTCAACGCTTAATCTTATGCCGCCGGAATCAAGCGGCCATTATAATGAGAATTTATTCTTAAAAACGTTAAATTTGTGGACAAATATATTTTTTATATCTTCTGCAATTTTTATTATTGTTTTTTCTTCAACGCTTGCTTTTGTAAAAAGCCAGGAAACAATTTTATTAAAGTCTAACCTTCCACTGCGTTCATCATTGGATCAGCAACTCAGTCAAGCGCAGCCGCTATTTGAAGAAGCGACAAAATTTAATGTTTTAGCGAGAATATTAAGGGATAGTATGCTCACGCGTTCTGTATTTGGCGAGAAGATTAGAATTTTACAAAACGAGGCCGCTTTAACGGGCCTCGCCATAAAGAAAATTTATCATGATAAGGAAGGGCAGCTTGGTTTTTCCTTTTTTGCGCCGACAAGAACAAGCGCTTTATATTTTAAGGAGAAACTGGAAAAAACAAAAGTTTTTTCTGAAATTGTCATTCCTTCTAATCAGCTTACGCCTGAGAAAAATCTGGATATTAACGCAATTATTAAATTATAAAATGAAGAATAAAACGATAGGCAATTTTAATAAAGATTTAATTAATAGCGGCGCTAATCCGGCGCATGCTTTTAGACGTCGTTTAACGTTTAAGTTAATTATTTTAGGCGGCGTGTTTATTATTACTGTTGTGGTTTTATTTTTTGTTTCGTCATTAGTCAAAAAACAAGTTGATAGGATTCAAATTTTGCGCGCGGAAAATAAATGGTTGCTTCAAAGTTTAGATGCGATAGCTAGCTTAAAATTAGATAATATAAAGGCTCAAAACTTTCTAAAGGATTTAAATTCTGCTTTAGTAGTTACTCTTGACGTTCCTTCCAGGGTTGTGCCCGCGATTGAATCGCGCATTGTTGCAAGAGGTCTTGTAAAAACTAAATTTGAATTAAGTAATGAAATTCCCGCATCGGATTCGAATTTAGGCTCAATTGAATTTTTCCTGCAAGCCGAAGGAGCTTTAGCCGATATAGTTGGTTTTTTGAGTGATATTGAATCTGGGAAAATTATGCTTAAGTTTGTTTCATTTGATATTTCTCCGATTGCCGACGCTAATAAAAATATTTTGAATTTGAAAGGTCTTATTTATACGCGTAAATAGTTTTAAGACAAAATTATATGAAAATCACCTTTGGTTCTAAAAAAGTAAAGCATTTTGAAGAAATATTGGGTATTACCGGCGTTGTTTATTTATTGGTTATGATTTTTGTTGTTTTTTTGCTGGTGAAATTTTTAGTTGGAATTTCTCTGGAATTGCTTAAAGAGGCAAAAAATTCAAAAACTCTGCCGGATTCTTTTCAAATTGAAATGGCAGAGTCCGCGCTCTCCAATTGGACGGTTAATCAGAAGTAATTTGTCCTTGAGCTCGAACGGTTATTGTTTTGTTGATACTCGTGTTATTTTTTAGACGGATAACTATTGAAGAGGTTGCGCCAGTTCTCCCCGTAAGTTTTGTGAATGCTATGCTTGTGGTAGCGCCACTTGCGGGCGTTTGAAATTCAATGGAGTTTGATAAGTAATACGTTTCAGTTGATGTTGTGTAGGCAGAACTTTGAAAAAGCGCGTAAAATGCGGAAGAGGGAGTAGCGTTATTAAAATATAGCCCCCAATCGGTACCCTGAACGCCGGCTCGAGCTCTTGATTGCGCTTCAGAGAGTCGAGAAATTATAATTCTCGCGTCGCTTTCGAGGTTGCCTAATTGCTGGTTGCGTAGCGTAAAAAAACCAACTGAACCAACAAGCATCAAAAAAGCAGAAACAATTAAAAGTTCAATAAGCGTAAACCCCTCACCCTTCAGAAATATACTTCCTCCGCGTTTAAAAGATGATTGCAACTTGTTTCTTTTTAAAATAAGGTAGTTCTCCATAGTATTTAATCTCCAGAATTTTTATAAGATTTTTGAAGGGTGAGGGGTAAAACCGGGATTTTTATTAAAAATTTCCATTCAATTTATTATAACAGCAATATTCATTATTTTCATCTTATTCGTTATTGATTTTGTTGTTCTCGCATCCACCATAAAAAAGATTTTATAAACCTTAATTTAAACGCTGCAAAATTTATCAAAAGTTGGTAAATAAATATAAAAATTAGAAAAATTGCGCTGTTAAAAAATACGGGCGTTATTTGGAATATGTTAAGAATGAGAAGCGTAGAAAGCGCGTAATCAATCTGATCAAAAGGAAAAAAATTGCCGCCATCAATAATATTGCAACGTCTTTTTACAAAACTATTTAAAAGAGTGCCGATTATTACTGAAAAGCCCATAATTACCCCGATTAATAATTGATTTTGAATTAAACCAATTAGTGACGCGGAAATTAAAGTAATGAAACACCCCAAAACCGTTTTTTGATCGCCAAACAATCTTTTCCCGTTAATTTTTAAGCCAAAATCAACAGGCCAAGTTGGTATAATCTTGCCTTTTTTTATAAAAAAATAGCAAAAAACAGCAGCTAAAGTATTTGAAAACCAGGCTGGCGCGGTAAAATAAATGATTTCTAACAAATTAGCCATTATTAAATTATAATTAAAAACATGAAACACAACATCTATTTACTGGGGATATTTTCTTTTATAATTTTTTCTGTTTTGCTTTTTATTTTCCCGGCCCTTTTTAAAATATTCCATCATTATTTGAATTTTTTCGCCATCGGAAGATCTAATACCAAAGTTTTCGCTTTTATATTATGGGCGCTTTTTTTATTTACCATTCCGTTTTTGAACATTAAAGTTTCTAAAGAGTTTTTGAGCAAAATTTTTAATAAATTGCTTTTGGTTTCAATAATAATAAGTTTGATTGGCGCGCTATTTTCGGTTTTAATTGTTCTGAAATACGACTTATCTTTTAAAGACGTTATTTACGCGGTTGATAGTAACTTTGATATAAGTTTTAATCATGTTTCACATTCCCATTTATTTAAGCCTGCGGTCGGTTTTTTAAGTCCACTTGCATCGAATGTTGATTTTGGCGCGCCCTGGTTCTTTTTTTTCAATGAATATTTTTCGATTAACGTTATTTTGCTTTTTGTTTTTTACGGTTTAATTTTTTTATTTTTTGTCGCGCTTTTAACAGTGTTTGCGTTGAATTTTTTGAATTATCAGAATTTATTTTTAAGGATTGTTTATATTTTAGCTTCATTTTCCTTCCTTAAAAATTTTATCGATGGCGGTTTATTAAATCCAGAAATGTTGATTTCCCTGTCGATTCTCTTATTTTTAATCAAAAAACCAATGTATATTTTGGGTTTGTTGCCATTTCTTGTTTTTGATTACTTTATCAGATTCAGTGGAGGTTTTATTGAACGCAGTCTTATTCAAATTTGTTTGTTTTACGGCTTAATTATTTTTTCGTTCGAAGTTATTAAAAAAAGCGATAAAAAACTCCGTTTTTGGCTGGGAGCTTTTTGCGTTGTCATATTTTTTTATTCTGGCGGCGCGTTTGAATTTTTTAAACAAACGCCATTAACTTTAGTTTCTAATAATTCAAAGATTTTTCCGGCAGGGAAAACGGTTTTTTTCACGAAAGAAAACGATTTTTACCCTCAAAAAATAATTTTATCCGAGTCAAAATCCGCCGAAGAATTAAAAAGAGATTTAAACGCTAAGGTTGAATATGAATTTGTGTATTCTTTTATGGTTGATGGAGTTAATTGCAACAGTCGTCGAGAGTATGCGCCGTTTAATAATTTTAGAATCCTCGCTAATAATTCAGATGAGTTTTATCGTAATTTGAATTTTTCTCCCTGGTATAATGGGCAATTAAAAGGGGATTCAGTTAAAATTTCGGTTAATGAATGTATTCCAAATCTTTTTACTTCCACCCTTTCTTTTATTAAAAGCCGGTTAGACGATAAAAAAATTGTGGTTTTTGCTTTTAGACCCGTAGAGCAATTAACGGAATTTACCAATAAGTCTATAGACTGGAGCAATGATTGAAGTAGCAAGTAATGCGATAATTGTGCCGACAATAAGAAGCAGGACTGGTTCCAAAATTGTCAGGAAAGTTTCTAAGCCATAAATTACGTCTTCTTCATAGAATTCAGCCATTTGAGCTAAAACAACCGCCAGTTGTCCGCTTTTTTCTCCCGTCGCGACAGCCGATACCAGGATATCCGGAAAAAAATCCGGATATTTTTTCATTGAATCCGCCAGACTGATCCCGTGTTCCAGGTTTTTTTCCACCATCTCGATAATGGCTTTTCGATATTTAATATCGACTATCTCCGACGTGGTTAAAAGCGCCGCTTTTAAGGAAAAACCGGCGTGAATTAAACTCGCGACTGTTCTTGAAAATCGCATTAGCGCGACTTTGCTTTGAAGTTTTTTAAGAAACGGGAAATAACTTAAGACCGCAACCAATTTTAGACGTAAATTGCGTTTTTTTAACGCGTAAACAATAAAAAGAAAAAAGATTACAAAAAGTATTGTTACTAAAACAGTGTGGTTTATTAAAATATCCGAAGCGCCGAATAATATTTTTGTATAAAATGGCGGTTCGGCTTTTAGCGAAGAAAATAGTTCTTTGAGTCTCGGAGCTACGATCGAAAGAATCAAGATAATCATCGCGAAAAGAGAAGATATGAGAATAGCGGGATAAAATATGGCGCCTTTTAATTTTCTTGCAAAATTATAATCTTTTCGAAGTTCTTGGCTGTAAGAAATAAGAACGCCGGGTAAATTACCCGATAATTCGCCGGATTTTACCAAACTGATAAATATTGGATTGAATTGTTGCCGCCATTTATTCAGGGCATCCGATAGTTTTTCGCCGCGAGAAACCCTTTCCTTGATATCATAGAGTATTTGTCTGACCAGCGGTTTCATCGCGTCTTTGGCAATAATTTCAAGGCCGGACAAGATATCGGTTCCAGTTGAAAGAATAATGCCTAAATGCCTTACGATTATAAGTTGATCAAGGGTAGTAAGCGAACCGCTTAAAAATTTAGGCAGTCCCACTTTCATGGAAAAAAATTTCCCCCCGCCCCTTCTTGTTTCGGCGGTTAAAGCGTCCAGTTTTATGGGGCGTAATCCTTTTTGAAGAATTTCTTTTAATGCTTTATCGCGGTCGGACGCGTCTAATACGCCTTTGCTTATAATATTATTTTTGTCTTGGGCTACGTAGTAATATCGCGGCATGACTTTTTATTCGGTCATGACTCTAATAATTTCGTCGATGGTGGTCAGTCCTTTCGCGGCTTTATCAATGCCATCTTCGAAAATAGAATTCATTCCTTGATCTTGCGCCACTTTGTTTAATGTATCGGTGTTTATATTTTTAGAAGCAATTAGTGTTTTTACTTTTTCATCGATTAATAATATTTCAAAAAGACCAATGCGGCCTTGATAACCGCTGTTATGGCAAAGATTGCAGCCCTCGCCTCGATATAATTTTTCGGGAATTTTAATTTTTCTACCGAAAGCTTGTAGGTCATTTTCTATTTTTTGAATAATCGCTTGGTCGGGCGCATAAGAAGTTCGGCAATTGGGGCAAAGTCGCCTTACTAGTCTTTGAGCAATAACAGCGTTTAGGGTCGCGCCAATTAAAAAAGGTTCGGCGCCCAAGTCAACTAATCGTAAAATTGCGCTTGGCGCGTCATTGGTGTGCAAGGTAGAAATCAGGAGGTGGCCGGTCAAAGCCGCGTTTATGGAGATTTCTTCGGTTTCTCCGTCCCTAATTTCACCAACGACGATTATATCCGGACTGTGGCGAAGAATTGACCGCAAGCCATTAGCAAAAGTAACGCCGGCCTGTTGATTAACTTGGGTTTGACTGACATTAGGAATAACGTATTCAATCGGGTCTTCGATTGTCATAATGTGCACTTCCGGTTTATTAAGAAGAGAAAGAATAGTGTAGATGGTGGTTGTTTTTCCGGAACCGGTCGGACCGGTTGATAAAATCATGCCGTGAGGGCGTTTTATAATTTTTTGAAATTTAATAATATCGTTTTGATTTATGCCGAGTTCTTCAAGAGTCAGGAAGTTATGAGCGCCGGAAAGCAAACGAAGCGTTGTTTTTTCACCGAACATTGTCGGCATTATCGCGATTCTTATATCAAGGTCAATATCGCTTGAGCGGAATCTAAATCTGCCGTCTTGAGGTTTAAAATGCTCATCAATTCTTAAACTACCAAGGGTTTTGATTCTTGCCACCAGCCCCTCGTTGATTGAACGATCAACAGAAATCATGTCGCGAAGCAAACCGTCAACGCGAAACCGGATTTTTAAGAAATCTTCTTCCGGTTGGAGAAAAACATCAGAAGCGTCAAGAGTTGCGGCGTAACCGATGATTGTGTCTAAAAGCTCGACTAAAGGTATGCTTTCAAGAATGTTTTCTTCAATGTTTTTTAGGCTGGTTTTGATAGCGTTAATTCTGGCTGAAATAACAGTTTCAAAGTTTTCCGAAGACATTCGTTTATAAAGCTGGTAGCCGAGACGCAAAGATTCATTGGAAGAAAGATATGGTTCAATTTCGGCTTTTAAGTACTCTTTTAAATAGTTGATATTTTCAATGTCCGTGGGATCAGTCATCGCCACTTTATAAACATTTTTAGAAGCATCGCGTCCAAAAATCAGTACTTGTCTTTCGCGGGCGACAAGTTCCGGTAAAACACCGATTACATCCAATTTAAAAGGTTCTGTTGTCGGGTCAAAAATAGGCAGATTAAGAAATTCACTGATAAATTCAAGTAATTGCTGTCCCGTGATTAATCCTTCGGCAATAAGAAGTCTGGCAAGCGGGAGATTTAATTTTTCCGACTGAATTTCTAATCTTTTGAGCGTATCTTCGTCAGTAACTTTGTTTTTTAAGACAATTCTTTTAATGGTTTGATTTGAAAAAGCCATATTAATATTTTAGCAGATTTGTAATAAAAACCAAAGCCCCGACCTTAGGTCGGGGCTGGGTAGGATTTAGAGATATTGTTCTTAGCGGTTTATTATAGATCAAGCCCCGGATCAGTGCCTACTTCATATCTTTCTGAATCATTGCCGCCGTCAGTACCATCTATGTCAATGTCGGATTTAAAGTATGTACTTTCAAGAACAGTGTTTATTTCAAAATTTCTGACACCGCCGGTTACGTCGCACAAATAAGCATAGTAGGAAGAAGTTTGGCCTGTTCCGGCTGGATCAAGCGGCAAGTTAGCAATTGCTGGACCGCCAGGTGTTTGATCAATACGAGCTGGTAACCAACCAGCTGCGTTTACTACTGATTGACTTGTTGAGGCGTTTCTTGCTGTGGTTGAGGCGCCCATAGTTGAAGTTGAAATGCCTGTTGAGGTTGCTATGTTGAAAAATATTGTGTATGAGCCGCCTCCGCCTTTACATCTTTGATTAGCCGTTCCATCACCTGATAAGTTAATAGTCGTGGTTGCTTGGGCTAAATAAAGATTTATAGCAGTTTTTATAGCATCTAAATCAGCCACTCTTTTTGAATCTCGGGCGCGCGCCAGTTGTTCAGCCGGGTTTATGGCGACAACGAGAACCGTAACTAAAACAGCTAAAATTGCGATTGTGATAATAAGTTCAATTAAAGTAAATCCTCTTTCTTGTGAAGTCATAATGTTTTGTTATTTTATCTAATATTTTTTAATTCTTTAATGAAGTTAAAACAATACGATCTTTTAAACTTAGGTTAATTATAGCATTTTTAGCAAAAAGGGCATTTTGAAGCATTGTGGATAACTTAAAGTATTTAGTTTATACTTAATAAAAAGCCTATGTTTGATATTTTAACCATTGGTACGGTAACTCGCGATGTTTTTTTAACGAGTTCTTGTTTTAAAGTATTGCGGGATCCAAAGCATTTAGAAGCGCTCGGTTTTAAAACCGGCGAAGCTGAATGTTTTGCGCTGGGCTCAAAAATTGAGGTTCAAGAACCGATTTTCGCGACCGGCGGCGGCGCGGCTAATACGGCGGTGACTTTCAGACGCCAAGGTTTAAAAACCGGCTTGATTGCCAAACTTGGTAATGATGATCTGGGTAAAGCAGTAGCAAATGATTTGAAGAAAGAAAAAATCAGCCTTATTGTATCAAGAAAAAAAGACGACGGTACAGCTTATTCAATAATTCTCCTTACCGAAAGCGGCGAAAGGACAATATTGGTTTACCGCGGCGCCTCTGAAGATTTTAAAAAAAAAGACATTCCTTCAAAAAAACTAAATTGTAAGTGGGCATATATTACCCCGGGCGCGATTCCATTTTCAGTTATAAAAGAATTAGTTTTCCTATTGAAGAAAAAAGGAATAAAAATCGCGTTTAACCCATCAAAGCATTATTTGGATTTTGGCGCGGAAAAATTAACGCCGATTCTAAAAAATCTTGATTTAGTGATTGTCAATCGCGAAGAAGCGTCATATCTTACTGGCGTTCTTTATAAAAACGAACGGTTAATTTTTAAGAAATTTGACGATTTAGTTTCCGGTATCGCGGTTATAACCGATGGCGTGCGTGGCGCGAAAGTTTCCGACGGCAAATATCTTTATAGCGCCGGAGTTTTTAAGGAAAAGAAATTGATTGATCGGACTGGCGCCGGCGATGCGTTTGGTTCTGGTTTTGTCGCCGGCTTAATTGAAAAAGGCGACATTCATTACGCGCTTAGACTTGCCACCGCTAATGCGACATCGGTTGTTGAACAGATTGGAACGCAAACAGGAATTTTAACCAAAAAAGAATTTTTGAATAAAAGGTGGCGATATCTTGATTTAGATGTTGAGCCACTTTAATTATTATGGATGCGGTAGAAAAAATTGCGAAAATTTTAAGAACCGATAAAGATTTTATCCGTAAAATTGAAGCGCGGCTTTCTTTTGTTACCGGTAAAAAAGGAATAATGGAAAAGATTATTGCAGAAAACGATGCGCGGATTTTGGATCGACTTTCTATTTTGGGTGTTTTAAGAAGTTCCGACGCTAAGGAAGTTTACGATGCTTTGATTTCTAAAATTGAATCGGATGACAATAAGTTTTTTGAGGTTTTTAAGCGTCCGAATTGCAGCAAGCAAAAAGATTGTGAGCGAGTATTGGAAATTGCCAAAAAAATAGCTAAAACCAATCACGGTTTTTTTCTAAAAAAAGAAAAAGCCCAAGAATTTTTGAATAATGTGCCACCTCAAAAAGTGATGTCCTATTTGGGTTATAGGAGCGTAGAAGAGATGTTAAAAAAAGAAGATCTTTTTGAGGTTTTTAGCGCTCTTAGATTTATTGAGGGTAATGAGTGGTTGAATAATGTTTTTTTTAAGCAATACGAAACTTTAAAACCAACTGATTTTGAGGAAAGAGAAATGGCAGTAAAAGCTCTTTCTGAAAAATGGAATACGGTGGCCGAGGGATTTGTCCGTAAAAAATGGCACAATATCAGCCATTTGAAAGAACTTGGAGTTGTTTTTGTGATTCCGATATCGCTCGGCATTTCCGGGGAGCTTTTAAGAATGCTTGGTTTAGTTTTCCATTATCTTCATGAAATACCGTTTTACTCCGATATGTTTAAAAAGATTTCTGAAATTCCGGAAACTTTTTCTTTGAATTTCGTTTCTTTGCTTCGCGGCGATGTGCTTGATCGGCATATGCCTGAAAGCGAGAAATCTTTATGGCTTGTGGTGCAGCGATATTTGGCGAAAGACGATGAAAATGAATGGCGGCTTTTTGTGCCGCACATAAATCCTGAAGCGCTTCATTGGCTTAAAGCTCAGGAAGATTTAATAAAAGTCGGTCTTACCTTAAATCATTTTGGCAAAGAACTGGAATTTTGGCATGATTTGGATTGGGTCGGCGATTTTTTTAAAGATGAAATTGGCAATGATGTACTCGTGAGTTTTGATTTGGTTGACGCGGTTATGTCCCTGGTTATGCAAAAAGATATGATTAAATATTTGTATCATCATCAAGAAGCTTTGTGGAACAAAATTTTTATTGAATATTTCAGCCGGGAAGAATTGGAAAAATTTTCAAAAGAATATCTGCTTCAAGGTTATTTTGAAATATGAGCAATATGAAAGAAATTTTTAAACCAAAATGGAGCCAAAAATTGTAAAACAAAAAATTTCTGAAGAAGAATTAGTGGCCATAGAAAAAGAATCGCCCGGAATGATTAAGCTGGCGGTGGATATTAAAAAAGAAATTTTATCGCTGGGTTGTTTTTTGCATATTGATTGCTATGAACAACTTTTAGAAGAAGGCTCTCGGCCGGAAAACGTTTGGGGCGCTAATTTTTATCCTAAAGAAAAGAAAATAGATTTTATTTCGCTTGTTAATATAAGACTGCCGCATAACAAGTCTATGGATATATCGGATAAAGAGATAAGAAATCGAATTGAAGCAATAATTAAAAATTTACTTATTTAATATGCAAAATTCACTTTTCAAGCTTTCAAAATATAAGCAATTACTTAATATTGCGGCAGAGCTTTTAAGAGCTAAAGAGTGGAGTGATAATCCGGAAATGTTTCGAACCTCGCTTGAAAGAGCGCTCGGACTCGTTGATTTATTGCTTACTGATTTAAAATGGCGAGATAATTATTATCCGCTTTCGCAGAAGGCCACGGGTGTAAGCCCATGGATGAATGCGAAGTGCGGGCCCTCCGAAGCTCGAAGAACAAAGGAGGGCGCTTTGGCGGATTCCGCCGAAGAAATAAAGGATATCACGGCCGTAAGCCCGTGGGGGCTTCATTTTTTGTTGGTTTTGCGCGAAGAAATTGCCAAAGTTTATACAAAAAAACAATCAATAACCAAAGTCTTAAAAGTATTGTAAATTAAAATATGCGGGAATTTTTTAAACCAACAATAAAGAAAATTTTAACTGCCTTTTTGTTAGCAGTAGCTATTGGTGTTCTATATATGTCTACTTTTGGGGGCTATCTTTTAAATAATATAAGAAGGTTTTTATTATTGCTGGTTGTTTCGTATATTTTGGTGTGTGTTTTTGGTAAAAGGGCTTTGTGGTTTCTCATTGCAATTTGGGTTGTAGCAATTATTGCTTTTATTTATGTGGCTTTTACGGTTCCACCGAACCCTTATTAATCAAGCAAAAATACATTTATGATAGTTAGTTTAAAACAAGCAATTGAAAAAGCAGAAAAAAATAAGGTGGCGATAGGGCATTTTAATGTTTCTAATTTCGAACAATTAAAAGCTATTGCAAATGTTGCGCAAAAATTAAATGTGCCGGTTATAATCGGCGTATCAGAAGGCGAGCGGGATTTTATTGGCGTCCGGCAAATTGTCGCGCTTGTTAAAAGTTTTAAAGACGAAGGTTTCGCGATTTTTTTAAACTCTGATCATACTCATACAATAGAAAGAGTCAGAGAAGCGGCTCTGGCTGGATTTGACGCGGTTTTATTTGACGGCGCAAAATTGCCGTTTGAAGAAAATATTAAATTAACCAAAGAAGCTATAAAAATTGTTAAATCAATAAATCCAGAAATTATTATTGAGGGTGAGCTTGGTTATATTGGCGGGTCGTCAATGGTTTTTAAAAAATTGCCGAAAGGTGTGGCTATAAACGAAAAAGATTTAACAAAACCGGAAGACGCAAAAAAGTTTATTGAAGAGACAGGAGTTGATTTATTTGCGCCAGCCGTGGGCAATGTTCACGGGATGCTCAAAAACGCACCCAACCCAAATTTAAACATCGAGCGGATAAGAGAAATCAAAAAAGCCGTGAAAATTCCGCTTGTGCTTCATGGCGGGTCCGGAATTTCTGATGAAGATTTCCACGCGGCAATTGACGCGGGAATTTCAATAATTCATATTTCTACGGAACTCCGTGTGGCTTGGCGAAAAGGGCTTGAAGAAGGATTTATAAAACATCCAGAGGAGGTCGCGCCATATAAATTAGCCCAAGTAGCTATTCAAGATATGACGGCGGTTGTAGAAAATAGATTAAAATTATTTAATAGATTATAATGTGCTATAATAAATTCAATAGCAATCAGCGGCGGCTCGCGCATAACTTCAATTCAACCGAAAGTTTTCGAAATGTTTAAATAACAATACTTAAGTTTAACAATAAACATACAACAAAAATATTATTGGATAATTGGAATAATTGTTGTGATTGTCGTTATTCTGTTCGTGATACTGAAATACACAACTCTGCCCTGGCTTCTTTTTTCTCTGAACGGAGTGAGTGTAAGGTTTGGTGGTGGTGCCGGCGCTGCTAGTCTTGAGTGTTTAACGGGCGGTTTGGAATATAGGACTAATGCTGCCGATTATATTGTTGTCGGCGCCGTGAGTGGGGTAAGCAAGAGATTGGAGATGATTGACCCCAATCGATTCGGACTCATTTAAGTCTTTAACAAAATTGTGATCGAGACATACTTAAAAGGACAACCGATTCCTAATAACACGCTTCTCTTAATATTTCCAAAGGTGGCACCGTCGGGTACTCCGTCCTATGTAGAAGGAGAGGAAGTAACATTATACCTCATACGAGTACAAGGCACGGACAACGAACTTGCGGTAGTATGTGAAGGTTAGAAGAAATCTTAGTTGGTGTCTCCGGTGAACTTGATTTTTAGCTCGTCGATCTCGACTTCTCCGAATTGCTTCGCAATTCTCGGTTTTTTATTCACTTTCGCCCCCTCCAGCTATAGGCCATGTAGTTCATTCTTGAATTTATATTTTTAATGAGGATTTTATTATCTATTTTTTCATATATTTCTATTTCCTCAATTTTGTATCATATGTTACAATATTGAGGACAGTAAGTATTAGTTTTATATATGGCTAAAACATCACGAGATGCACGAAGACATATGCGCGAGTGGAGCGATTTTTTTTCTGATTTTGATGAAGTGGGAGCGCTCGTTATTGAGGAATTTATCGAGCGTCACAGACGAAAAAAATATTTACGTCAGAGCTTAGAACGACTTATTAGTCGAGGTTTTCTCCAGGCAAATAAAGGAAAGTTTGCGCCTACCCTGCGCGGCAAAAAACTATTCCGTCGCTATCACCAAGTGGAACCGGTATTTAATGAAAAAGGGAAATGGTACATATTGAGTTTTGATATTCCGGTGAAATTTAATTCCAAAAGAGTCGCATTTACAAGGTTGCTTAGGGCATACAATTTTATTCCATTTCAGAAAAGTGTATGGTTGGGATCTCATGGGGTTGCCGTAGATGTGTGGGAATGGATTGTGGAACAAAAAATAGAGAAGTATTGTGCGCCAATGGTTGTTGATATTATTGAAGGCACCGAAGAACTAAAAAAGCGTTTTGGTGTAAACAAGTAGTTTCGCCGGGAATAAATAGTTTTGCTGGATTCGAGAAATGTAGCATTGTAGACATGTGGTATAGTGAGAGTATAATGCCTCAAAATTGTAACATATGTTACAATTTTATAGTGACCTTTGCGTTTTTTTATGCATTAATATATATGGTTTTACTGCGCGTCTAACAGCCCCTTTTTATTTTTAGAGTTTTTTGTTTAAATGCGGATTATATGGAATCAAAAGTAAATAAAATTATTCTTGAAATTCGAGCGGGGACGGGAGGTGATGAGGCATCCTTGTTTGCGGGGGATTTGGCGCGGATGTATCAAAAATATGCGCCAAAGCGCAACTGGCGATTTGTTGTGCTTGATGCAAGCGAAAGCGGCGCTAAAGGATATAAAACATTAATTGCTGAAATAACTGGGTTCGGCGTGTATGACGCGTTAAAAAATGAATCAGGCGTTCATCGGGTGCAGCGGGTTCCTACCACAGAACGACAAGGACGGATTCATACCTCAACAGCTTCGGTTGCGGTGCTCCCAGTCGCTGAAGCAAAAGACGTTCAAATTAAAGAAAGTGATTTGGAAATTACATTTTCTCGTGCAGGAGGGCCCGGCGGGCAAAATGTGAACAAGGTGGAAACCGCCGTAAGAATTACTCACAAGCCGACCGGGATTGTTGTTTCCTGCCGGATGGAACGTTCCCAGTACGCGAATAGGGAAAAAGCAATGGAAATGCTTAGGGCTAAATTATTTGAGATTCAACGCGAACAAGCGGTAGGTTCTGTGGAGCAGATTCGCCGCGAGCAGATCGGTTCCGCTGACCGCTCCGAAAAAATCCGCACCTACAATTTTCCAGAAGATAGAATCACTGATCATCGCATTAAGAAAAAGTGGAGTAATATCGAAAAAATATTGGAAGGAAATTTTGAATCAATTGCGAACGCGTTTGAGAAAGAAGTGAAGTGATCCGCTAGCCGAACGTATAGAATTAACTTACAGCTTCCCGAATTACTTCGAATCACCAGAATAATTTTCTTCCAGCGAGAAAATTTTCTTTCCGCTCGCCCCGACGGCTCCGACCAGAAGGTCGGAGACCAAGCTCGTCGGGGCTGCGCGATATGCTTCTTAACAATTCGGGAAGCTGTAGTACTTAAAAATAAAATCCCATGAAATATTGGCTCAAATATAGCAAAAACCTCTACTAGATTTTGGGGTAGCTCTTGCAGATATTTATCAGTAAGGTATAAGGTATTTTCTTTATTCGCAAGCTCTCGCAGGCAAATGTACTAGCGAATCAATTAGGTTCTTATTTGGTTGCCTTGTTCATTTTTAAACGTAGCTTTGCGGTATAAGCGAACGAGTATTGTTAAGAAAACTGTGCGGAGGCTGAGCGGGCATGGTAGCCGATCAGTTATCGGCTGAGCGAGGCCGAGGGCAAGCGCAATTTCCTCGCTGGGGAAATTGACGCGTGTTTTTAAAACAATACTTGTGAGCTTTTACATTTTCTACGCTTCGTTTGAGTTCAAAACATCAATATCTTTTTGGAATTTAGTTGCTGTTTCCATAACTTTACCAGCATAATAGGAACAAGCATAACGTTGCCAGTTTGAACCGCAATAATAAATAGCGGCGGATTTTTTTTCGTTAGCGCTGTTTTTTGTGTCAGCGCCATATTTTTTCAAGTAAAGCGCCGTAGCGGCAAAAGCATCTGCGTTATTCCACGGGTTCGGCGGATTATTGCCGGTAACCCGCGCTATCTCGTTTTCAAATATTTTCCAAGTGGAAGGAATAAATTGTGCCGGACCCATCGCACCGCCATATTTACCGTCTTGGTTTGGACAAGAAACTTGCGCGACTACGGAATCAGGATCAATATTAAAATTTTTCAATATTTCCAAAAATACCGGGATATCCCGGGGGTTCATTGCTTTTTTGTAGTTACAGCGGCCAGTGTTTTTACCGAGTAATGATTCGCGGTGAAGAACGGCAAGAATTAGCGCGGCGCGTACGCCAGTCGCGCCTTCGGCTAAACGTGCATAATCATAAGCTTTTTCAAAAGTAAGCTCACCCCCACCCAAAAACTCAAAGATTCGACTTCTGATTTGAGCTGCTGTTTCTTTGGTTTTTTGAAGCAGTTTTTGATATTCCGATTCTTTTCCTTGGGTAGTTTTTAAGAGTTGTGTTTTTTGGGCTTGAGTCAGTTCAACACCTTTTTTTTGTGATTGTTGAATAATTTTTAAATTTTCAGCATCTTCTTTTTCAAGCGATAATTCTTCTTTTTGGTGAAGTAATTCTTGTCGTAATTTTACAATTTTAGTTAAAGCTACGCGTAGATTTTCTTGAATAATTGTGGCATTACTTATATCGCTAAAAAAATCAGATAAACGACGATGAACAACAAGAATTTCAAAAAGATTTGTCGAATCAGCTTCATAAAGAGTTCTGATCGTGCGGGAAATTGCGTCTTTGTGTTCATCAATGCGGTTTTCAGTACGATTTATCTGCCTTTGGGCGTCATTTATTTCTTTATTTAGTTTTGTAAGTTGTAAATTAACCGCCTTCATTTGAAGATTCAGTTTATTGATTTTGGTATTGATAGTATTTATTTCATTTTTTAAGGTTTTTCCTTGTTTTTGGTAGGTTTCAATTGTTTTTTGATTTTCCGCAATTTGTTTTTCTAAGTCAGCAAGTTGATTTTCGAGAGCGGTACGTTCAGTTTCAGTTGTTGGCGGTGTTGTTATTTCTGTGCTATTGGTATTATCTTGATTTTGATCTTCGTTTTGAGCGAATACAATTTGGAAAATACCCCCTCTTATAACAAAAAGGGAATTTATTAAAAAAATAACGGAGATTATAATGGATAATGTTTTATTTTTCGATTTTTTCATAAATAAAGGATGTTTTAACATCCCTTCATTTATTATAACGATATTATAAGAATTTTGTTAGAGTCGAAAAAAACCAGAGAAATTATTTCTCTGGTTTTTGGGTCTCTTCTTGTTCGCTGGTTTCTTTTGTTTTAGTCTCTGTTGTTTCTTCAACGGTAGTGGTTGGCGGTGGCGGCGCAATTTCTTCTTTTGTTTGTTCAGAAACAGTGGCAATTATAGTTTCCGGAGGAATTAACACTTTTATATCTGAAGCAATTTTTAAATCGTGAATACTTATACTTTGTCCAAGGTCATCAAGTTTGGAAAGCTCAACCTTAAAACAGCGCGGTATTTTATCTGGTAGCGCTTCAATTTCAATTTCATCCAAAACCTTAATAAGAATAAATCCTTTTTTAACTGCTGGCGCGACACCCGTAAATTCAATGGGAATTTTAGCGTGAATTTTTTCATCTTTACGAACTTGTCTGAAATCTATGGATAAAAAATTACCGGTTAACGGATGATGGGTAACGTCAGAAATGATGGCGCGTAATTTTTCGTCTTTTTCTGTGATGAGGGTAAGTACGGTATGTTCGCCGGCTTCTTTGTAAACTTTAGTGAAATCTTTTTCAGAAATCGTTAAGTGTTTATTTTTAATTTTATGACCGAAAAGCTCGGCCGGAATTAAGCCTCTTGCGCGAAGACTTTTAACTTTTTTGCCAAGAATTTCTCGGTCTTTAACTTGAAGCTCCATGTTAAAAAACTATTCTTTTGATTTTTGTTTTTTTGCTTTTACTTTTTTTGGACGAGCGGGCTGTGCTTTGGTTTGTCGTGTTTTGAATCGTTCAACGCGGCCAGCGGCATCAATTAATTGTTCCCGGCCAGTATAAAAAGGATGACACTTGCTGCAGATTTCAATTTTAATTTCCGGCTTGGTCGAACCAACCGTAAATTTTTCACCGCAAGCGCATTTTACTTTCGTTTCAGGATAATATTTTGGATGTATATTTTGTTTCATGGGTCAAGTATATGCAGGTTCAATTGTATGAAATTTTATAAAAATAGCAAGTGTTTTGACTTTACACTTAATTCTATATGATTCACGAGCTCAATTCGCCAACTGGCGGATTAAGCTCTTTTTGTTGATTTTTGGGTATTGACAAGACTTTAGAGATTTCTATAATTAACCTCGCTAGTTTTGAAGGTTTTATTATTGACTTGAACGTCCATTTAAAACAAAATAGGTGATGTATTAAAAACCAACATCACCAGTTTTTATTAATCCCTCACCCATTCCGACAACATTCTATAATAATCATACAACACCATAAAAGTGGAGCCGACTTCGTTTCCATAATTTGGTATTCCCACATATATTGTAAGAATGGGTGAGGGATTAAGAATTTTTTTAGTTGTCCCAATTTTTTATTTGAGGATTTGATCCTGGTCCAGGATGAACGCTGGCGGCGTGGATAAGGCATGCAAGTCGAACGCCCGCCAACATCTTCTTCGCAAGAAGAAGTTGAGGCGGGAGTGGCGAACGAGTTAGTAATACCCTGGTACGTACCTCGAAGACGGGCATAACCCCGCGAAAGCGGAGCTAATTCCCGATGGTCTCGCAAGAGTAAAGTCGCAAGACGCTTCGAGATCGGCCTAGGTCCGATCAGCTAGTTGGTGAGGTAATGGCTCACCAAGGCTATGACCGGTAGGGGAGCTGAGAGGCTGTTCCCCAACGACGAGACTGAGACACGGCTCGTACTCCTACGGGAGGCAGCAGTCGAGAATATTCGACAATGGGCGAAAGCCTGATCGAGCGACGCCGCGTGCAGGATGAAGGTCTTAGGATTGTAAACTGCTTTTCTACGGGATGAAGTTAAATCCTTCGGGGTTTAATTGACTGTACCGTGGGAATAAGTGGCGGCAAACTTCGTGCCAGCAGCAGCGGTAATACGAAGGCCACAAGCGTTATCCGGATTTATTGGGCGTAAAGGGCGCGTAGGGGGTTTAGTAAGTCTTATGTAAAATCCAAAGGCTCAACTTTTGGTTCGCATGGGAAACTACTTAACTTGAGGGCGTTAGAGGCAGATGGAACGCACGGTGTAGGGGTGAAATCCGTTGATATCGTGCGGAACACCAAAGGCGAAGGCATTCTGCTGGGACGTTCCTGACCCTGAGGCGCGAAAGCGTGGGGAGCAAAAAGGATTAAGTGTTTTTGTTTTTTGTGAAATCTTAGAGCTTCCCGAATTGTTTCGAATCACCAGAATAATTTTCTTCCGGCGAGAAAATTTTCTTTTCGCTCGGCACAAAAAATTTTGCTTCGCAAAATACCAAGCTTTTTGTGCCTGCGCGATATGCTTCTTAACAATTCGGGAAGCTTTACAAAGTTCAAAAACAAAAACCCTCGTAGGGGTACGAGGAAATAGTCCCTTTTAGTAGTAATACTAAAATGAAAATTCGGCTGTATCGGAGAAACTCTCGCGAAAGTGAGACAACCCCGAGGGAAGTTATGTTATAATTTACTTGTGAACAAGGAAAAAAGAAAATTTGTTGTAAATGAAAAAGGAGAAGCAAAAGAAGAGTCGCTTACCGAAGAAGATAAGTTGAATGCAATGTCAGAAGACGAGCGAAATCGCTATCTGCGGGAAAAAGAATTGAAAGAATTACAGGAAAGACTGAAAGAACGCAGGGAGAAATTAGAGAAAGAGCTTGGGCATAAAATATAAGTAAATAATAATTAACCCCGTAGAGACTATACGCCGGGTCCCGACGAAATGTCGGGATATGATATAGTCCGAACTCTATGGCGACATAGAGAGCGCGGTAGAAATATCCGCGCCACGTAAGATGAGCGAGCGAGTGTTGTTAGAGAAAACTGTGCGGAGGCCGAGCGGGTATGGTAGCTGATCAGCTATCAGCTGAGCGAGGCCGAGGGCAAGCGCAATTTCCTCGCTGGGGAAATTGACGCGTGTTTTCGAGAACAATAATCGCGAGCATTTATGGAGTAACAAAATTGTAGATACCCTTGTAGTCCACGCCCTAAACGATGCAGACTAGCTATCTCGAGTATCGACCCTCGGGGTGGCGTAGCTAACGCGTTAAGTCTGCCGCCTGGGAAGTACGGCCGCAAGGCTAAAACTCAAAGGAATAGACGGGGACTCGCACAAGCGGTGGAGCATGAGGTTTAATTCGACAGCAAACGAGAAACCTTACCAGGGCTTGAAATTCTAGTGACGTCGATCCGAAAGGGTTGATTTCTTTCAAGGACACTAGAACAGGTGCTGCATGGTTGCCGTCAGCATGTGCCGTGAGGCGCTCCCTTAAATGGGGTAACATGCGCAACCCCTGCCCTTTGTTATAAGTGTCAAAGGGGACTGCCGTGGTATACACGGAGGAAGGTGGGGAT
>JASEIC010000012.1 GCA_030017555.1 Patescibacteria group bacterium
ATCAAAAAATCTTGGCTTCTTTCGGCAATCCCAATGAACCGGAATGGGGTATTTTTGATTTAATTGACAAGGTTTGGCGTCCGCTTCCTCAAGAAATATTAAAAGCAACTTGGGGAGAAAAAGACACCGAACTTATTGCCTTTATTAAAAACAAAAATGATGTTAATTTATCTTTTCTTGACCTTTCTAAAAATCCGCCGGCTCAAAAAATAATTATCCAAAATCTTAAATTAAAAGACGCGAACCTTTTGTTTAAAGCGCCTCAAACCCTTTATCTTATAGAAAAGCCTTCGGCCGAATACCTTAGCCGTTTATGGCAGTTTGATTTGAAAAAATTAACTTTTAATCTAATGCTTCAATCACAACCCGGACTTATTGTTAAGTGGTCGAACGACCGCGGTATTGTTTTCAAGTTCAATTCGCCTGATAATTTTCTTATTCTTGATCAAAACCTGAATCCCTTAATACCGCCGACTTTTACGACTTTGCCGGAAAAATGCACATTTCAGGCAAAAAACAAAAATATATATTGTTTTGTGCCTGAAGAAATTCCTGCTCATTATATTTTGCCCGATGACTATTTAATGAAACGATTCTACTCCATTGATGACCTCTTTGTTGTTGACGCGAAAACAGAAGAAACTTATAAAGTTTTATCATCAGGCAATGAAATTATAAGCCCTATTGACGCTAAAAATCCCCAATTTTTGAATAATTCACTTTATTTTATTAACCGCTATGACAATTTTCTTTATAAACTTGAACTTCCCGAACAAATAAAAACCGAGGAGCCTCTTCCGCTAAATCCTTAATTTCTATATCTATATTATTTGAGTTAGGTAATTTGCTTTATTACAATATGGCGGTCCCGGTCCGCGCCCACGCTTTCGGTTTTCAACTCCGGATGCGTAGTAATTTCCATATGAACAAGCCTTCGCTCATACGCGTTCATTGCCGGCAAATCAACATCTTGTTTTGTAATCATTGCTTTATGAGCGGCGGCTCGAGCCAGTTCAATGATTAACCTCTCTCTTTCTTTGCGATAAAAATTTAAATCCACGATAAAACTCGGTTTTCCTTCTTTCCGAAGAAACAGGTTTATAATATGGTCCAAAGCAAAAAGAATATCTGCCGGCTGCGAACGCACAAATTCGTCATTTATTACCAAAGATATTTTTCGGTGTTCTTCGTCAAGATTAACTTCAATTTCAGAAAGGCCTGTTAATTCTATTAATTTTTTTATTTTTTCTTTGATTTCTTCCATTTTATTTCTTCTGAATTTTTTTATTTATATAAATTTGCTGCAATATCGAAAATACCGTGGAAGTAAACCAATAAACGCCTAAAGCTGAAGGAAGAGTGCTTAAAATAACGAGCGTAAGAATCGGACCAATCCAAATCATTGCTTTGCCTGTCATCACCATCGGATTTTGGCTTTTTTCTCCTTCGTTTTGTTTTGGAAAAGATAGTTTGCCCTGATAATATTGCAAAAACGCGGTAATTGCCGTTATGGGCAGATTTTTATCGCCTAAATTAATTAATCCCAAAAGAGTGTGGCTCGCAAACGTTGCGGTCCCGAGCTCTTTAGTAAAGAGTTGAAATAAAGCGATAAAAACCGGAAGTTGAATTAATAATAAGAAAAACCCGGAAAACGGATTTAATCGATTCTCTTTATAAAGACCAAGAAGGGCTTGGGCTTGTTTTTCTTTATTGTCTTTGTGATCTGTCTGAATTTTTTTTATTTGCGGCTGCAAACGCTGCATTATCGTCTGGTCTTTGGCTCCCTTGTAAAAAAGCGGGAAAAGCACAATTCTAACCACTATAGTGAGAATAATTATTGAAACGCCTAAATCATTAAACGCGATATTTTGATAAATAAAAACTAAAACCGACAAAATCGGTTCATAAATAAAATTATTGAATAAAGTTACCATTTTTTTGTTTTTTAAAAATCTCTATAATTTCTTTTTTAAGCTCTTTAAAGTTTAGTTTCGCGGCCGCGGGTTTTACTATAATAACGTATCTTTTTTTTGAATTTTTTAATATTTCGTTTCCGATAACCTTTATTCTTCTTTTAATTTTGTTTCGTAAAACAGCTTTTTTGGAAACTAAACGACTAACAATGATTATTAATGATTTTTCGCTAAAACTTTTTTTTGCCTCCTTAATAACAAGAAACGCCACGAAAAGAGCAATAACTATAACGCTATTCTTTTTCTGCCGGCCTCTCGACGCCGTTTTAACACCGCTCGACCTCCGGCTGTTCTTTTTCTTTTTAAAAAACCATGCGTTCTTCGCCTTTTTCGCTTTTTTGGTTGAAAGGTTACGCTCATATATTCTCTTGTTTTTTCGACTTTTTATCTTTTTTGATTAATGAGCTCATTATAAGGCAATTTATAAATTCCGCAACTTTTCTTTTCTAAAAAAATTATGATCCGCCAGCCAGCGGAAAAAATTAAGCAAAAAGTTATTAACAACTAATTCACAGTTAAGACACAAAACTATTTTTAAAACAATATTGAAACTTTCTAAAATATAACTATGATTAATTTCGAAACCATAAACGCGGCAGTCGATAACAAAAACAATAAATTTATTATGGAATCTAAAAATCTTTGGAATGCCGTCCTTGGAGAAATTGAATTACAAATTTCCAAACCAAACTTTCTTACTTGGTTAAAAAATAGCGAGTTGGTTGAAAAAAAAGAAAAAGAAGGACTGGCATTGGTAGGCTTGCCTAATAATTTCGCTAAAGAATGGGTTAAAAATCGGTATCACAAACTTATTTTAGGATCTCTACGCGCTCTTGATAGCTCTATTAAAAGCGTTGATTATGTCGTAAAAACTCAAAATCCTGTTGTTCTTGTTCCATCTCTTAATGCTAAAAAATCCCTTTCTGTTTCTTCGGAAATACAACCTTCTTTAGTAGAAAGCAGGATTGATCCGAAAACAAATCTAAATCCGCGTTACTCTTTTAAAAATTTTATTGTTGGCTCTTCAAATGATTTGGCTTACGCGGCAATGCAAGCTGTCATAAAAGAGGTTGGCGTTAAATATAATCCACTTTTTATATACGGCGGCGTTGGTTTGGGAAAAACTCATTTACTTCAAGCGGCTGGCAACGCTATTTGTGAAAAATCAGAAAAAATTCGAGTTCTTTATATCTCTTCTGAAAAATTTATAAACGACGTTGTCTGGGCTATTCGTAATAAACGAACCGATGATATGAAAAAAAAATATAGAGACGTTGACGTGCTTATTATTGACGACATTCAGTTTATTGGCGGCAAGACCGCGACCGAATTAGAATTCTTTTATACCTTTAACGCTCTTTACGAAAAAAACAAGCAAATAATTCTTTCTTCTGATCGTCCGCCGGCGGCAATACCAACTCTGGAAGAAAGGTTAAAATCTCGTTTCCAAGTCGGGATGGTCGCGGACATTGGTTATCCGGACTACGAAATGCGTTTAGCTATCCTAAAAACAAAAATTCAAAACCAAGAAACGCACATTGACGAAAAAATCCTCGAGCAAATAGCCGCAAAAATTCAGAAAAACATCAGAGAATTAGAGGGTATTTTAAATAAAGTTATTTTCTATCAACAATACAAAAACGAGAAGATTGATACTAAAAAACTAGAAGAAATAATAAACGAAACTATTCAGGTGTCTGCTAAAAACATTACTGCCAACGAAATAATAAAAACGGTTGCTGATTTTTTTGAAATATCTCAGTCCGATTTAACCGAAAGGAGTCGAAAACGAGAAATTGTGGAACCGAGGCAAATTGCCATGTTTTTACTTCGAGAACTCCTCAAATTGTCGTATCCGCATATTGGTGAACGTCTTGGCAAAAGAGATCACACTACCGCAATTCATGCTTATGAAAAAATCTCTAGAGAGATTAATCAAAATCCTGGTTTAAATCAAAAAATTCTTATGATAAGAGAAAGGGTGTATAAAACGTAAATAACTTGTTGAAAGATTTTTTCTTTTTTTTGTTTTTTCTAAAATATTAAAAAATTATTAACAGCGAAAATTCTTTTTCTTGATTTAAACAAATAGAAAAATAAAGATATCCACTTTTTCTACTACTACTACTACTACTATTATTATTATTATTATATACTTTAAATTAAATTCGTTTTATGAAATTAACTATTCTTAAAAATCACCTTTTAAAAGCTTTTAGTGTGGAGGAGAAAGTAATAGGAAATAATACTAATTTACCTATTTTAAAAAATATTTTTTTAGAAGCGAAAGAAAAAAAAATAATTTTAACCGCAACAGATTTAGAATTAGCTATTCAATATAATTTACCAGGAAAAATAATAAAAGAGGGCTCTGTCGTTATTCCTTTTTTTATAATTAACTCAATTATTAAAAATTTAACAAGCGAAAGAGTAAACATTGAAGAAAAAGAGAAAAAGATTATTTTAAGCACGGACAATTATGAAGCAACAATTCAAGGTCAAGACATTAAAGAATTTCCTATAATTCCATTAATTCACAATACAAAACAATGCATCAAAATAATCGCCATCCATTTAAAAGAAGCGATAGAAAACGTTATTGGAGCAACCCAGTATTCTGAAATTCGTCCCGAAATAAGCGGAATTTTTATTAAACTTTCTGATGAAAACTTAATTTTCGCGGCAACAGACAGTTTTCGCTTAGCGGAGAAAAAAATAAAAAAGGAGTATTTTCAATCTACTTTTGAAAGTTTATCAGTTATTATTCCGTTAAAAACAGCAGAAGAAATACTCCGAACTTTAAATAATCAAAGCGGGGAAGAAACGGTTGAAGTATTTATTGATTCGAATCAAGCGTTATTTAAAACTACAAATTGGCAGATCGTATCAAGATTAATTGATGGAAAATTTCCAGAATATCAAGGAGTAATTCCAAAAGAAATAAAAAACGAAGCAATATTGAATCGACAAGAATTTATAAGCGCGATAAAATTAACAAGCTCTTTTTCCGGACGAACCCAAGATATATCCATAAAAACCGGAGAAAACAAAAAATTTATTGAATTAACGTCTTCTGACAGTTCTTTGGGGGAGAACCGATGCCGAGTTCCTATAAAATTAAAAGGTGAACGTTTTTCCATAACGTTTAATTGGCGTTATCTTCTTGAAGGTTTAAAAATTTATAAAACCGAGGAAATTATTTTAGGCACAAACCCACTCGGTCCAGCAATAGTAAAAAACCAGAGCGATAATTCGATTATTTACGTTTTGATGCCTATAAAGAATTAGAAAGAAGCTTAGTGAAAAATAATAATTGAAGAGTTAGTTTCTTTGCCGGAGCGGCTTCTTGTTTTTATTTCTATTAAATTCTGAGGTTCTAAAAGAGAGTTAATCGTGTAAGTATAGCTATAATTAGTTTGATTTGTAAAATTAACAACACTATTTATTAAGACGCGATTGAAAAAAAGTTCTATTTTATCAATACCTTTAGTAGCGTGAATATTCGCCTTAACAATAACGGGCAAGTTTGTAAAAATACCGGTTTTCGGTTCTGTGTTTTCAATAGTTATACTATCAAAAGACGAAAAAAAATTACTTTCCGATTCCGCGGTGTTTATAGCCGTAAAATCTAAATTTTTTGGCAAAGGTAAGTTATATGAGTAGAAATTAAGAATATTAATGCGAGCCCAGCCCAAAACTGCCTCTTCCCAATTCTCAAAAGCCGAGTCGAGAGAGGGATTTTCTAATGGAGACCCCAAGGGTTCAGCTTTGTTTACATAAAAGAGCAAAGAGTGAATTTGGGGATAACGTTTTCCAGCAATAACCGGAACAAAGTCAGGCAACCCATTAAGCATTGGTTTAGAAGGCAAAGGGACAAAATCCGGCTTTTCAAAAGTTTCCGGCGGATATTTTTTTAAAGCTTCTTTTAAAAAAGAGCTCCAAATAGGAACGGCCGCCAAAATACTACCGCTTTTTTTCTGCATGGGAGAATTGTCATTATTGCCAGCCCAAACACCAATAGCAAGAGACGGAGTATAACCCATTGCCCAAGCGTCTCTATAATCCTCGGTTGTGCCGGTTTTCAAAGCAACTTCGTGATCAGGAAAAACAGTAAGAGGCAAACTATTTTCATAAAGAGGCGCACGGAGATCTGCGTCAGATAAAACTTGGTTTATGAGTTTGGGATACCGGGGATCAATAACGCGTTTGCTTACATCACGATATTCGTCTATTATATTGTTTTTACTATCTTCGGCTTTTAGCACTAAAGATTGTTCATGGAAAATCCCTTCTTGACTTAAAACGCTGTAAGCATTTATTAAATCTATTAATTTTACTTCACCGCCACCCAAAGTAAGGGAAAGACCATAGCGCCACCTCTCTCTTAAGGTGGTTATGCCGAATACGTGGAGATTTTTCAATACGTCGTCAAATCCAGCAAGATAAAGAGTTTTGACAGCCGGGACGTTTATTGACTGAGCCAAAGCTTGTTCCATACTAACCGGACCGCGGAACTTATTATCAAAGTTGCGGGGTTGGTAGCTTGTTTCAGGATTTTGGCGAGTGTCAAATTCTGTAAGTACATCGTAAAGGATAGTTTTTGGCGAAAAACCCTTTTGAAAAGCAGTCATATAAACAAAAGGTTTTAAAGCCGAACCAGGTTGTCGTAATCCTTGAGTGACAACATTAAAGTTGCCGTCAATTTGCGCGTCAAAGTAATTTCTAGACCCCACTAGTGCTAAAATTTGACCGGTTTTCGGGTCTTGAACCACCATGGCAGCGTTTTTACTAGCATAAAACTCTTCGTTTCTTTTAACGCCTTCAGAAATTACTTTTTCAGCTAATTGCTGAAGATTCCAATCAAGCGTAGTTGTTATTTTTAGACCGCCGTTCATAATCACGTTTTCTCCAAAACGGTTCACTAAATAGTCTTTTACCGCCAGAGAAAAATGAGGCGCCTTTATTTTGCCTAACGATGGAGGAGCAAAACGAATAATTTCTTCTTTTGCTTTTTTGTTTTCAGAGGAAGTTATAAAGCCTAATTCTGTCATCCGATCAAGAATATGATTTTTCCTTTCTAATAATTCAGAAATATGAGTTCCCCAAGGGGAATAATAACTTGGAGCTTTTGTTAGACTTGCAAGCGTTGCGGCTTCAGCAAGAGAAATTTCTTTAACCGATTTATTGAAATAAATTTGACTTACAGCTTCTACGCCGTAGGCGTTTGACCCGTACGGAATTTGATTTAGATAAAAAGAAAAAATTTCGTCTTTGCTGTAGCGAGATTCAAGCTCTATGGCAAGGATAAGTTCTTTCAATTTTCGAGTATAAGTTTTTTCAGACGAAAGAAAAACGCTTTTTACGAGTTGTTGACCGATCGTTGAACCACCTTGAATAATACGGCGAGCTTTAACGTTATTAATAAAAGCTCGAATAATTGCAGACCAATTAAAAGCCGGTTGATTGTAGAAATTTGCGTCTTCAGCCGCAAGGGTGGCTAATTTTAAATGACTGGGAATTTTTTCAAATGGAACAAGCGTTCTTTTTTCTTCGCCGTGAATTTCATAAAGAAGAACAGCGCCGGTTCGATCGTAAAGTTTTGTTGATTGATTTATTTGACGAGTGTTGAAATTATCGATAGACGGGAGCGAACGAATGATCGAGAGCACATATAGAGCGAATCCGGCCGACGAGAAAAGAATAATAAAAGAGAAAATAAAAGTAAGCTTTGAAAAAAGATTTTTAAAACGTTTATTTTTTTTCTTTCTTGTTTTCATAAAATCTATTTATATAGTAACATTAATTGCAAAAACTAAATAATAAAAAACCCGCGGATAGTAAATGTTTTTTCGCGGGTTTTGTTTGTTTCTCAAAATTGATTGTCGGAAAGATCATCATCGTCTTCACGGAGATCGGTTTCGCGAGGACTTAGCAAATCATCGTCTTCCAGAATTTCGTTTTCAACATCGGTTTGGTGAAGCGGTTGATTTTCTTTATCGGAATCTAACTCGTCATCGTCAAGATTGTAAGGACTAGCCTTGATAAATTTTGACTTACCCGCCATGAATAAAAATTTTGTTTTGAAACGACCTTTACCGTTTAAATTAAGATTTAAACGACAGATTATTTATTTTGGGGATAGTATAACTCTCATTTTTTCGTTGTCAACCCCCTTAGTTATTGCTTTCTGCTTATTGTTATCGCAATAGCTAAAGCATCACTTACGTCATCGGTCTGTAGTTTTTTGGGTAAGCGGAGGAAAAAAGAAACCATTTTTGCAACAGCATTTTTGTTGGCGCTGCCGTTTCCGGTTAAAGCAAGCTTAACTTCAGAAGGGTAGACTTCAAATAATTTCAAGTTGTGTTTTGCCAAAGTGTTTATAATAACTCCTCTTGATTCAGCCACCTCAAAAGCGGTTTTTTTATTTTTAACAAAAAAAAGTTTTTCAACACCAACTCTTTCTGGTTTAAATTCGTCTAATATTTTTTTTAAGTCCTCTTCTAAAGAAAGCAAACGCGAACTTTTTGGTTCTTTCGGAATATTTAAAAGCCCGCTTTTTAAATGAAATAATTTTTGACCTTTAGTTAATATCAGTCCAAAACCAACGTGCGTACTACCAGGATCAATGCCAAGAATTATCATAAAAACTAAATAGAGTTGGTAAAAACTTTTTCTACGTCTTCGCGGTTTTCGAGTTCGGTAACAAGATTTTCTAATTCTTCTTTTTGCCCCGATGATAAATTCTGTGTGAATTTAGGCTGCCAACTAGTTCCGTTTTCGAGTTGGTTAAACGCCCAACGAACACTTCCCGGTTCGGCCCACTTAGCGTTTTTTTCTTTTAAAATATTTTTCACCTCCTGAATGGTTTTGTTTTTGCTTGAGGTAATAGCTTTTATAATTAAAGCAATGCCGCCCGGACCATAAGCTTCCATAATAAGATCTTCTAGACTTTCTTCATCGCTTAAAGTTTTTTTAATTGCCCGTTCAATATTTTCCTGAGGAATATTATATTCATTGGCTTTTTCGATTGTGGCGCGTAAATGAGGATTAAATTCTGGTTTGGATTCTTTCTTGGAAGCAATTGAGATTGCTTTTAAAAGCTTGGAGAAAATAGCGCCTTTTTTTTTATCAGTTGCTTCTTTGTGCCCTTTTATTTGTTTCCAATGACTATGTCCGGCCATTTTTATAAAGATTCGTCGTAACCCGTTTCTTTTTTTGGAACAAGATTTGGATTATTAGTGGGCAAGGTAAGCCAGAAACGAGTGCCGCGATCTAGAACAGAATCAAAACCTATTTGCCCGCCATGTCTTTCAATGATATTTTTAGTTATATAAAGCCCTAAACCACTGCCGTTTGGTTCAAGCCGTTGAATGTTTGCGCCTCGAAAAAACTTATTGAACATTTTCTTTTTGTCTTCTTCTGATATACCAACGCCCGTATCTTCTATTTCGATTAAAATGAAAGGACGATTTTTTTCTTCGTTTGCGGTTACGGAAACTCTTCCGTTTATAGTGTTATATTTAATTGCGTTCTCGATAATATTTAAGATAGCTGTGCCTAATTTTTCCGGATCCATGTTTAAGAGAATTTGTTTTATAAAAGAATGATTAAGAAATAAATTTACATTATGTTGTTTTGCGATTGGTTTTGCGGTTTCTACCACTTCGTTTAAAAAACCAATAAAATCAATATTTCTGAAATTGTAACCAAATCTGCCGTCTTCGATTTTCGAGGCGTCCAAAAGATCATTTGTTATTTTTAAAGCTTTCGTCGCTATTAAAATAGTCTGATCTAAAATTTCTTTTACTTCCGTTGAAGAATCAGAGGTATTTTTTTTTAAATTTTCCAAAGCCCAATTTATCGCAGTAAGGGGAGTACGAAGCTGATGAGCAGCTACATCAATAAATTCAGTTTTTGATTGGAGAATACCTTTTTCTCTGGTGTGGTCTTTTATAATTTTTAAAAAACCAATTGGCCCGCCTTTATTATCTGTCAAACGATGGAGGGTTGTTTCTAGATTTAGAACTGGATTTTCGGTTAATATTTCTACTATTTGTGGCCAGCCGTCTGATTCGGATAATTGATGGACAGAAGGAGCAAGCGAAGGAAAAATAACTTGAGTGATAGATTTAAAACGGGGTAGGCGAATCCAATTTGGATCAATAATTTGATCTAAAACCTCAACCTCTTGTATTTGAAGCATTTCTTGAGCCGCTTTGTTTAGTTTTAATATTTTGAAATTTAAATCATAGATAAGAATACCGTCGTGAAGATGTTCGATAATTGTTTCAAATTCGCTTTTCTCAAAACTAAAAGCCTTTTTAATGAGTAAAAGCGATAAGCTTGTATGAATTAAGAATATAGCAATGCCTATAAATACGGCTATTGTAATGATAGCAATAGTGGCGGGCAAAAATATGATGCCGGCAATAATTACAAAAAGAGTAAGAATAAGCAAAGCAAAAAGCGACCACATTTCCGGTGTTTTCGAAACGGCTTTTAACTGCTTTAAATAAAAAGAAACTTTCACGTAATTAAAAAACTAGTTTTTTCATTGATCCCCAATTTTTTCCGTTTTTAACTTCGGTTTTTAGGGGAACAGAAAGTTTATAACAACTTTCCATTAGATTTTTGATTGAACGAGCCGCTTCCATAAGAATATCATCGTCAATCTCGAAGAGCAATTCGTCATGGATGGTAAGTAAAAGTTTGGCTTTTTTATCGAACCAACCGACCTCTTTTAAAAAATAAAAACTTTTAATCATAGCCGTTTTAAGAATATCAGCGCCGAGGCTTTGGATAGGCATATTAATTGCAGCTCTTTCGCCGCCGCGGATTTCATTTTCTCCAAAGAACCCCGAAAATAATCTCCTTCTGCCATTTTCGTTTTTAATAAAACCAAAAGTTCTCGCTTCACTTTTTATTTTTTCTTGCCAGATTTTTATATTAGGAAAATCATTAAAATATTCATTTATAAAAAGTTCAGCTTCCTCTAATTTTAAACCGCTTGTTTTGCTAAAAGCTTTTGCGCCCATACCGTAGATAACGCCAAAGTTTAGGGTTTTAGCGATTCGACGCATGGCGGGAGTTACCCCATTAATGGAAACGTTAAAAACTTGGGAAGCAGTAAGTTCGTGAATATCTTTATTCTCAAAAAAAGCAGTTTTGAGTTTTTTATCATTTGACAAATGAGCAAGAATTCTTAGTTCTAGTTGTGAGTAGTCAAAAGACAGAAAAGAAGAAGCTTGAGGAGCTTCGAAAGCCGATCTTAAGTTTTCTGACCATTCTGATTCTTGGGGGATGTTTTGAAGATTGGGTTTCTCTGAAGAAAGCCGGCCGGTCGACGTGCCGGTTTGAAGATAATTGGTGTGAATTCGGCCGTCTGCGCCTATTAATTGGATCAGGGGTTCAACAAAGCCGGATTTTATTTTAAAAAGTTCTCGGTATTCGAGAATTGAACCGATAATAGGATGCTTGTCTTTGAGATTAAAAAGCACATCTTTACTGGTTCGTCTTTGGCCAGAACTTGTTTTTTTGATTAAATCTTTTATTTTAAGTTTTTCGAACAAAATCTCGGATACTTGTTTTGGCGAATTTAAATTTAATTTTTCGCCAATTTCTAAGTATATATTTTTTTTCAAAGCATCAATTTTGTTCTCAAGTTTTTTATTTAAAAGTTCAAATAATTTTTTATTTACTTTTATTCCCCATTCTTCGATTTTTGCCAAAACCTTAATCAGGGGTATTTCAAAAAAATTGTAAAGTTTAGTAAGTTCGTATTTTTCTAAATCAGCGCTTAAAACTTCAAAAAGTTCTTTTTGAATAGCAATAGAATTTATGTTTTTGTCCGACAGAGAAAGCCTTTTTTTTAAAAATCGTTCCGTTAGAGATTCTAAAGAAAAATTTTTTTGATCGGGATTAATAAGCCAAGCCGCTAGTTCTAAATCGAAAATAGGATCAGTAATTTCTATATCAAGACGAACAAAGTCTTTTAAAATTTTCTTCCAGTTTAGCGCTATTTTTATTTTTTCACTTTTTAGAGCATCTCGATTTTCCAAACACGCGGCACTATTTTCAAAAACGATAATATTATTTTTGTAGTTATTTTGGTAAGCGAACTCGCTTTGAACTTTTTGTTCTTCTCGAGCTAGACGTTTTATTAGGCTTTGGAATCCCAAATCTTTTAGAAAAACAATAAGCGAATTTTCATCAAGTTTTTTATAAGTAATTTTTTCAAGATCAATTTTAATCGGCGCTTCAGTATTTATAATTGCGAGCTTTTTGGAGAAAAAAGCTTTTTCTTTGCCGTCGATTATTTTTTTATTAATAGTGTTTACGGGTTTTATGTTTTTGTATAGGTTTTCTAAGGTTTTGTATTCGTTCAGCAATTTTGACGCGGTTTTCGGTCCAACGCCTTTTACGCCGGGGATATTATCAGAAAGGTCGCCAACCAAGCCTTTGTAGTCAATAAGCTGTTTCGGCTCTAAACCATAACGGTTTATAACCGTTCCTTCGTCGTAAACAATTGTTTCGCTTACGCCTTTTTTCATTGTTCGAACCACAACCTTGTCGCTTTCTACAAGTTGCAGGGTGTCAAGGTCGCCAGTCAGAATTTCGATTTTAAGATCGGGAATGTTTTTGAAATTATTAACGCACGTACCAATAATGTCATCGGCTTCAAAGCCCGGTTGTTCAAAAAAAGAAATATTGAATTGATTAAAAAGTTCATGAGCTTTTATGATTTGTTCGATAAGTTCTTCGGCGGCTTTTGGTCGGTTGGCTTTATAATCTTCGAACATTTCTTTTCTGAATGTTGGTTCGGGCCTGTCAAAAGCAGCGACGATATAATCGGGTTTATGCTCGTTTAAGATTTTAATAAGAATACTCGTAAGGCCATAAAGAGCGCCGACCGCCGCCCCCTTGGGCGAGGTAAGGGGCGGAAGAGCGTGGAAAGCTCTGTGGATTAAAGAATTTGCGTCAATGAGGAGCAGTTTTTTCATAAGGATTTAACAATTTTGAATTTAATAATTCTTTCGTTTTTTCCCTTGCCATAGTTAAAAGTAATCAAAAAAAACTCTTTCGGTAACGCTCTTTTTATTTTATCCACCCATTCGACAAGAATTATATTTTTAGGATCAGAAATCATTTGTTTAAAATAAAGCAGTGAGAATTCTTTTTGTTTCTCGATTCTATAAGCATCAAGGTGATGTAGAGAAAAATTAATCTTTTTTGATTGAGGACGATAAATGCGCATGATAATAAAAGTTGGACTGACAATTTTATTTTTTATACCAAGGCCTTTTGCAAAACCTTGAACAAACGTTGTTTTGCCGGATCCCAACTCTCCTTTTAAGCCAATAACTAAGGCTTTTTTTGTTTTTGGTTCATGAGCGAGTAATTCTTTTGCAAATTTTTCTGCGATTTTATGCGTGATTCTGGTTGATTTGCTTTTTATTATCATAACTTAATTATGCCAAAAATACGGTCATAAGCCATTACGCTGTTGAATTTTGGGATTAAGAAATATTAAATTAAAGGTCGTCGTCGAGCTATACCAAGGTGTTCATAAGCAAGCGGAGTTGCAATGCGGCCAGCCGGAGTTCTGCTTAAAAATCCGATTTTCATAAGGAATGGTTCAAAAACCTCTTCAATAGTGCCCATTTCTTCATTTAAGGCCGCGCCCAAGGTTTTTAACCCCACTGGGCCGCTATTAAACTTTTTAATGATTATATGAAGAAGTTCGCGGTCAGTTTTTTCAAGGCCTAAAAAGTCGATTTCTAAAAGTTTAAGAGTTTCTTTACTAACATTTTCATCAATGTTTTTTTGTTTGTTAATTTGAGCGTAGTCGCGGGTACGTTTTAAAAGTCGGTTAGCGACGCGAGGCGTGAAGCGAGAAGCTTTAGCGAGTAGCGTTACGGCGCCGGGCGTAATTTGAATATCTAAAATTTTGGCCGAACGCTCAATAATTTTTTCAATATCTTGAGGTTGGTAATAATCAAGCCTAAAAGTTGCGCCAAACCGCGAGCGGAGCGGACTAGATAAAAGATTAGCTCTGGTGGTTGCGGCAATTATCGTAAACGGAGGCAAATCAAGAGAAAAAGTTCTTGCTGAAGGCCCCTTGCCTACAATTAAATGAAGCTGGCGACTTTCCATCGCGGGATATAGCACTTCCTCGGTTAATTTATTAATTCGATGAGCTTCGTCAATAAAAAGTATTTCGTGGGGCTCAATATTAGAAAGAATCGCGGCAACGTCGCCGGCGCGCTCAAGAGCCGGACCAGAAGTCGATCTCACGTTTACTCCCATTTCTTTGCCAATAAGATAAGCAAGGGTTGTTTTGCCTAAACCCGCCTGGCCATAAAACAAAAGATGATCGCAGTTCTCATTGCGACCTTTGGCCGCATCAATAATTAAACGTAGATTAGCTTTTACGTTTTCTTGACCGACATACTCATTCCATTTGGCAGGTCTCAGCGTTAATTCTAGATTTTGATCTTTTTTATTTGGATTAGTGATTTCTTCCATGGAATTTGTTAAAATATACAAATTCTGGTTTTGCAAAGAGCTATTGACAAATAAAACAATTCGTGCTAGGCTTTTATTAGTAGTAAAAACAACACTTTTGTATAAAGACTTGTCTTAAGATCTGTGGGCAAAGGGGTATATTCTTAGAATTTTAGGGCTAATTTGGCTTCGGCTGGATAGTTCCTCGGAAATACCTCCCCTTTTCTGATATTTTCAGAAAAGATTTCTACATAATAAGCCGTTAAGGCCTATTGCCCACAGATCTTAAGTTTCGAGTCTTTTCTTTTTATCTTGTTAATTTGCTTTAAAACCAGACAATCGGACCCGTTAATCTTTCTACTTCTTCTTTGCTTGTTACCCCCTTTATTATTTTTAATATTCCATCCTCTTGCATTGTAGTCATGCTTTGTTCTTTTGCCAAGTTCATAAGTTCAATTTCAGTAGGATTCTCGTAAATTTTTTGTTCGATTTTTTCATCAATCAGAAATAGTTCAAAAATAGAAATTCGGCCGCGATAACCTAAATTACCGCACTCGTCGCATCCTTTTGATTCAAAAATCGTAAAATTTTTATAGTTTTCTTTTTTAACTCGTTTTGGCAAAGAATTTAAAAACGCGTTTAATTTTCCCTTTATTTTCTCATCAAGTATTTTTTGTGTTTTACAATGCGGACATAAGACTCTCACTAATCTTTGAGCAATAACAAGAGAAAGAGCCGGACCTAGAATTTGAGGTTTCGCGCCCAAATCAATAAGACGCGGAATCGCGCCAATAGCATCGTTGGTGTGAAGGGTTGAAAAGACAATATGGCCGGTCAAAGCCGAGTTCATGGCAATTTCCGCAGTTTCTTTATCACGAATTTCACCAACGAGAATTACATTAGGATCTTGGCGCAAAATAGACCTTAAACCGCTGGCAAAAGTGTAGCCAGCTCCTGGATTAACCTGGGTTTGGGAAATGCCCGGCAAATGATACTCAATAGGATCCTCAACCGTGATTATTTTTATTTCCGGTTTAAAAACATATTTTAAAAACGCGTAAAGAGTTGTGGTTTTTCCAGATCCGGTGGGACCCGTGTTTAAAATAAGGCCATTCGGTTTTTTAATTTCCGCTTTTATAATTTCAAGATCATCATCGCGCCAACCCAAAGCTTCAAGGTCAACTTTTAAAGCAAGAGGATCAAGTAAGCGCATAACAATTGTTTCGCCGTACTCTGAAGGGATAACCGAAGTTCTTATTTCAATATCGCGATCTTTTAGATCAATAGTAAATCGTCCATCCTGGGGTTCGTCAACGATATTTAGTTTTAAATTAGAAAGTAATTTAATTCGCATGACAATTGAGTGATATACCGGGTGAGAAAATTCTTCGTAAGCTGTATGGAGCAAACCGTCAATGCGAAGCCTTAATTTACAGGATTCAGCGGATGGTTCCAAATGAATATCAGACGCTTTTAAGGCTAAAGCGCTGGCAAGGATAATTTCTAAAATTTGGGAAACAAGCGGATTTTTAAAATCTCGGATAGTAGCCGTAAGCATTTGGAGGCTTTTAATCGCGTTTAAAAGCGTTTGCAGGTTTTGTTCGTCAATTTCAACTCGGCCACTGATTTCTTTCGCGTCGTCAATAACGTATTGGTAGTAATTCCAAGCGTGTTGAAGACCGGCACGAGAAGTAATGACAATTTCAATTTCATAGTTTTTTTTCAAATTTTCAATAATTGTTTTTGCCTCCGGTTTTTCCGGATTAAAAGCCGCCACCAGAAGTTTTTTTCTTAAAAGCTGGAGCGGCACAAGAAGAGCTTTTCGCGCTTCTTCTTCAGGCACAAGTTTCATGGCTTTGATTTCCATGGGAACTTTAACAGATATCAAATCAAGATAGGAAAGACCAAACTGATTAGCCCGGCGTTTGGCGTCATTTTCTTCGGCTAATTTTCTTTGTTTTGCGAGCTGTTCGTCCAAGTCCTTAGTTTGGAACATTATTTAAAGCTTATCCCAGATGCGTTAAATACGCAAGGTAAAAACTGGGCTTTTTCAAGTATTTTATATAAAGTTCAAGTATTGACAAATGATTTGTGTATGGTATAATGTAGGTAGTTAATTAAAATAATTGTTTAATCTAATATAAGGAATTTGTTATGAAAAACTTCGTGTATTTTCTCGTAATGATTTTTGTGTTTGCTATATCAGCGAACGCTCAATTCAGTTTTGGTTTTAAAGTTGAAATTGATCCGGACGGCGTATTGAAAGGACTCGGTATTGGGCAAGGAACAGATGTTGTAATTGAAAATATCACCCCATTTTATATGGAGTTAATTGCCGAAAATAAAACAATTACAATATTGAATCCGTGTGGTACGGCAATAGCCAAAAATATTACAACTGGGTTTTATCAAAATCCAATTTTGGTTGTTGGAAAATTTTATTCTGACCTCGATTGTAAAAATCTTGTTGGGATGGTCATGAATATCTTCTGGATAAAAAGCGATCCATATTCAGAAGAAAAAGTAATGAAGTGGGTGATACGGTTAGAAAACATAAATTTCATCGACAGCAGATATAATTATTGGAGTGGATGGAATAATATTAGTTCTTACCCAATGTCCGAAAAACAAGATTTAAAAATAATAAAATTACCAACTTCTCCGCTTCGTTCTATTACAAGTTGGCAGTTTGCCAACAATACGCTTTACGAGGCAGTTATCGAAATAAACGGAAGGCCGATTGTCAGCTTAAAAAGTGAAGAAATTTACTTTGATTGGAAAGCAAATGATCGTGATTACCCGTTGATCGCGAAAGTTGTTGTAAGATTTTATCAGGAGAGGTTTTTAGTGGGATATTGGGATGCCGGTCAATTTGAAATAATAGCCGGTGGACATCAAGGGGCTCATCCTTATGCTGTTCAGTTTCTGATAAGCCCGGACAAAATTCAACGACCTTACTAATCTTTAAAATAGAATCAAAAGCCCTGCGTAATATTACGTAGGGCTTTTTGCTTTAAAATCTTTTAAAATCTAAAATTAGATTAAAATGCCAGAATTACCGGAAGTTGAGACAATTGTTCGGGGACTCAACGCAAAAATTAAAAATAAGATTATTAAAGATTTATGGACTGATTGGCCTAAGTATTTATTATCGAAAAGCAAAACGGTTTTTTTGAATTGCGTAAAAAATAAAGAAATTTTAAAAGTAGAAAGACGCGGCAAAAACATTTTATTTAATTTGTCTGATAATTACATTCTTTTAATTCATCAAAAATTAAGCGGCCATTTAATGGTCGGTAAATGGCGATATTTTCCAAAAGGTTTTGAAGCATCAAATTCAAAATTAAATATTGCTTGGCAAGGGCAAAAATGGATTCCGGTCAATAAAAGCAGTCCAATTGCCGAACCAATAAATAGATTTATTAGGCTTATTTTCTTTTTAAGCGATGGGAATATGATTGCTCTTTCTGATTTACGCAGGTTTGCGAAAGTTTTGTGCGGTTCTAAAGAAAAGATTTTAAATTTGCCGGAAATAAAGAATTTAGGTCCAGAACCGTTAGTTCCAAAATTTACCTTTGAGAAATTTAAAGAACTTTTAAATCCGCTAGCTGGCGGAAAAAAGGGAAGAATTAAGCAAGTTTTAATGGATCAAAACTTTATAAGCGGTATTGGCAATATTTATGCTGATGAAATTCTTTGGGCAGCGATGATTCATCCGTTAACCCGAATTGAAAAATTAAGCGAAAAAGATTTTCAAAATATTTTCAAAGCAATTAAAAAAATTTTAAGCAAAGCTCTTAAATTACGCGGTACTTCTATTCACGATTATCGCGATGTTTCGGGTGAAAAAGGCAGTTATGGCAACGAGCTTCTTGTTTACCAAAGAGAAGGAGAGTCGTGTAAACGTTGCAATGCCAAAGTTAAAAGAATAAAAATAAACAATCGGTCAGCTCATTATTGTTCTAAATGTCAAAAGCTAAAATAAAATATCCATGATTATTTATTTATACGGACCAGATTCATATAGGCGGAATTTAAAACTTCGTGAAATAGTGAAGTTTTATCGGAAAAAACACAGGGAAGCAGATATTATTTCCATTGATTTAAGCGATAATGATTCTGATTGGATAAAAATCCGCGATTTTTTAACCCAACCGTCAATGTTCGTGGATTCCAAAATCGCTTTAGTAAAAGAAAGCGGCAGCATAGAAGAAAAAGATTGGATTGAAGGGTTAAAGAATCAAATAAAAACCGAAAAAACATTTGTGATTATTTCTGATTGCGATGAACCAAAAAAGGAATTTAATTTTCTTTTAAAATCACCGGTTCAATTTCAGTTTTTCGGAGAACTTGAAGATCGCTTACTCGACACTTTCCTTAAAAAGGAAGCTGATTCAAAAAATTTAGTTTTTAGCGAGGATGCCTTGCGATTTTTCGTAAATTATATAAAAAGTTCCAGCGACCGAAGCTGGCATATTGTAAATGAATTAGAAAAAATATCTCTTGCTAATTTTAAAAATCCGATTACTCTTCAGATTTTACAGCTTATAATCGATTGGGCGGCAACATACGAAGTTTTTAGAATTGCTCGCGAAATTACCGCATGTAAAACCACGAAAGAGCGTTTGCGTTTTTTAGAACGGGCTTTTTTGCAAGGAGTTTCGCCGGCTTATATGTTTAATTCGCTTGGATTTCAAGCAAGGGCAGAGACGCTTTTGCGTTTAGCGGATTATGATGTCGCGATAAAAAGCGGAAAAATAGATTATAAAGAGGCTCTTTTTGATTTCGCAATTAAGCTTTAGTCGAAACTGTTTTTTTTGAAAGTCTGGATTTCATCCGATTAGCTTTGCCGCGTTTGATCAACTTAACTTTCGCCATTTTATCCAAAGTTTTATAAACAACCGAAAGCTGGTTTTTTGCTTCTTCTTTTTTGCCGGCGGCGAGCAATTTTTTATATTCTTTAATAACGCTCTTTATTTTTTTTTGACGTTTTAAGTTTTTCTCGCGCCGACAAATATTTTGGCGTAAAGCTTTTTTTGCGGATTTTGTTTTAGGCATTTGAATTGAATTATAAGGCGACACCCAGTTTAAAGTCAAATTCGACGCTTATTTCAATCCTGCTATAATAAAATTAAAGTCAGATGATTTACACATTAAAAGGCGTGTTAGTTGAACGAGGCAACAATTTTTTTGTCGTGGAATGCAACGGCATCGGATTTAAAGTTTTGACGAGCGAGCAAAGCTTTTTAAAACTGCCGCCTTTAGGCAGCGAATTTAAGATTTTTTGTTTTTTATATGTTCGCGAAGAACAATTTGAGCTTTACGGATTTTTAGAAGAAGAAGGAATGAAACTTTTTGAAATGTTAAATACGGTGGCTGGCGTCGGTCCAAAAACCGCGCTTGGTATTTTAGATATTGATTCGGCGCCGAATATTATGGCCGCTATTATTGAAAAACGCGCCGATCTTTTGACTCACGCGTCAGGCATAGGCCGAAAAACCGCTGAACGGATAATTCTGGAGTTAGCAAACAAAATTAAATTACCTCACGCGAAAACTCTAACCAAGGAAGCAGATTTAAATCATGAAGTTGAAGAAGTGCTTGTGGGCTTGGGATATCTTCGAAGCGATGCGAGAAAGATTTTAGAAAAAACAAACCAAGATTTAAAGACAATTGAAGAAAGGTTGCGTTTTGCTTTACGCGAGCTTGGTCGGCGAAAGTATTAAAAATGGCAAAAATTAAATCTTTTTATCATTTAGCTTTGGCGTTTTTGGGAAGTATTGTTTTTCGACGTCCCAGCCGGCGCCTTTTTGTGGTTGGTATAACCGGCACCAAAGGAAAATCAACCGTAATTGAACTTATTAACGCGATTTTGGAGAGCGCCGGCAAAAAAACCGCGCTTCTTTCTTCCGTGAGGAAAAAAGTGGGCGGACGCGAATCAAAAAACGTTTCCGGCAATACCATGCCCGGGCGGTTTGCGATTCAAAGTTTTTTGCGCGAGGCAACGGATGCCGGATGCGATTATGCTTTGATTGAAGTAACCTCTCAAGGCGTGCTGCAGTTTCGCCATCAATTTATTGATTGGAATGCGGCGATTTTCACTAATCTTGCGCCGGAGCATATTGAAGCTCACGGTTCTTTTGAAAAATATCGCGACGCCAAAGTTAGATTTTTTAAATATCTCAACAAATCAAAAAAACAAAAAAAATATTTTTTTATTAACGAAGAAGATGCCAATCATCGTTATTTTGAAGAAGCGGCAAAAAACATTTTTGGCAGTGAGGTTATTTTCTTTAGCCGCGAGCGTTTCATAAAAGAAGATTTATGGTCTCATTATGATTTAAATTCAAAAGAGAGTCGTCGGCTTATTAGCGAATGGCTTTTGGCGGATTTTAATTTAGAAAACGCATCCGCCGCTGTTTCTTTTGCTCGATCTCAAAATATCAGCTGGGGCGCGATAAAAAAAGCCTTGGAGAATTTCAAGGGCGTGCCGGGCCGTCTTGAATTTATTCAAAAAACGCCATTTGCGGTCGTAATTGACTATGTTCACACGCCCGATTCTTTAAAAAAGGTTTATGAAATCCTTGAGCCGTCTTCTTTTTCGCCGCGTTCTCAAGGCGAAATGATTTGCGTTTTGGGTTCGGCTGGCGGCGGCCGCGACAAATGGAAGCGGCCGGAAATGGGGAAAATTGCCGCGAGTTTTTGCGACAAAATAATTTTAACCAACGAAGATCCATACGATGAAAATCCGTCCGATATTTTAAAACAGATTGAAAACGGTTTTTTGGAAGCGCCAAAATCAAGGGTTAATCCGCAAAATTACTTTAAAATTCTTGATCGCCGGCAGGCCATTAAAAAAGCCATTTCTTTGGCTAAAAAAGGCGATGTGGTTGTGATTACCGGTAAAGGCAGTGAACAATTTATTCATTTGGAAAAAGGCAAAAAAATTCCTTGGAATGAAAAAAGAGCAGTGGAAGACGCGTTAAAATTCTGAAAATGAGGCCTTATAAAGTTTTAAGCCATACCGCAGACGTAAAACTCCAAGTTTTCGGTCATACCAAAGAAGAGCTTTTTCAAAACGCGGTTTTGGCGTTAAATTTGATTCTTTTAGGCGAGGAACAAAAAAAGAAATTTATTCCCCAAGGTTATGAAAAAATTGTTGTTCAAAGCAAAGATTTAAATTTGCTGCTTGTTGGTTTTTTGAATGAAATTTTAACGAGAAGCGAGATTAATAAAAAAGTTTATGAAAGAATCAAATTTTTGAAATTTAGTAAAAATGATTTGGAAGCCCAGATTTTTGGGAGAAATATAGAAAAATTTAAAAAAGACATAAAAGCCGTAACTTATCATAAAACGGAAATAAACGAGAATAAGCGCGGTATTTTTGAGGTTATTCTTACTCTTGACATCTAGCTTGTAATCTGCTATACTTATAACAGTAAATCACTGTTGTTTAACAATTTAAAAAGAAGTTAGTTATGTTTGGTATTATTTCTCTTACGATTTTAAATGTTTTTTTGTTTGTCTTTAGCGGTTATTTGATGGACAAACAAAACAAAAAATGGATGGCCATAATTCTTTTTGTTCTTGGCTTGACTCTTTTGTGGGTGTCTTTTTATGTTGTCCACACTACTGGTTATGGCGAGCTTGCTCTTCCTGATCAAGGAGCTTCAATACAACAACTCGATAATAAAGAAGTTTATTGTGTTCTGGGTTCTGTTCCGCTTGGTTCAGAATATGTGGTTGTTTTGAAAAACCGGGAAGGCGATACGAGAGTCTACAAATTCAAAGAATTACCGCCTAGTTGCTTTAAAGTAGTAATAGGCGAAAATAAAAAAATGTTTTTTGAGAAATTTCCGTCTGATAAGTAAAAAAACAAAATTTATTTAAGTCCGCGCTTTTTACGCGGACTTTTTGTTACAATAAAAGCGTATGGATAAGAGCATTTTAAAAAAGATAAATGATTATATCTGGGAAATTCCGCAGAATTTTCGTTCAGATATGCGAGTGCCCGGCAGGATTTTTGCCAGCGAAAAAATCCTGCGCGATATTTTAAAAGATGAATCATTGGAACAAGTGGTGAATGTCGCGACCTTGCCGGGCATTCAGAAATATTCTTATGCCATGCCCGATATTCACGAAGGGTATGGTTTTCCAATTGGCGGGGTGGCGGCAATGGATATTAACGAAGGCGTGATATCGCCGGGCGGGATTGGTTTTGACATCAACTGCGGCGTTCGGCTTTTACGGACCGAGAAAACATTTGATGAAACAAGAAGTAAAATTCCGGAGCTTACAAACGCGATTTATCAAGAAGTGCCGTCAGGCGTTGGTGTTGGCGGAAGAATAAAAATGGTAAACAACGAACTTGATCGGGTTTTAGAGCGGGGCGCAGAAGAAATGTTTAAAAAAGGATATGTGACAGAAGAAGATTTAAAAAATTGCGAGTCAGGCGGCCGACTTCTTGAGGCTAATCCGGATTTAATTTCAAAACACGCCAAAGATCGCGGCCGGGACCAGCTGGGCACTATTGGCGCGGGCAATCATTTTGTGGAAATAGAGCGGGTTGATAAAATTTTTGACAAGCCGGTGGCTGAAAAATTAGGTCTTTTTGAAAATCAGATTTGTATTATGGTCCATTGCGGTTCGCGCGGGCTTGGTCATCAAGTTGCTACTGATTATATTCAAATAATGTTAAATTCGCTTTCAAAATATAAAATTGCAATTTGTGATTCGCAGCTTGCTTCCGCGCCTTTTAATTCTCGCGAAGGCCAGAATTATTTTAGAGCAATGTCGGCGGCGGCGAATTTTGCTTGGGCTAATCGGCAATTAATTACCTGGGAAGTGAGGGAAGCGTGGCGCAAGATTTTTGGAAGCAGCGAATTAAAACTTGTTTATGATGTGGCGCACAATATTGCAAAAATCGAGGAATACCCCTCAACGAGTTCAGGGCAAGCGACAAAAGTAGTTGTTCACAGAAAAGGAGCAACCAGAGCGTTTCCGGAACAGCCGGTTTTAATTCCCGGATCAATGGGCACGGCTTCATATGTTTTGGTGGGCACGGATGAATCATTGAAACAGAGCTTTGGCAGCACTTGTCATGGGGCAGGGCGGGTTATGTCTAGGACAAAAGCGAAAAAAATTGTTCGAGGGGCAAAATTAAAAGAAGAAATGGAAGAAAAAGGGATTTACATAAAAGCCGGTTCAATGGCCGGTTTGGCCGAAGAAGCGCCGATCGCTTATAAAGATATAGATGAAGTCGTAAGCGTTATTCATGAAGTAGGATTGGCAAAAAAAGTGGCGCGGCTGAAACCCGTCGGCGTCATAAAAGGATAATAAGCAATAAAAAAAACCGGTTAATGAACCGGTTTTTTCATATAAATCACGATTTCTCGGATTTTTTTATCGTCAAGTCCGGTAATATCCCAGACTTCATAAGGGAAGTGATACTTTTTCGGGCATCCTGCGCAAACTAAGGATCCAGAAGTGAAATTCACTTGCGGATATTTCTTTTTCAACCGTAGAAAAGCTAAAAGCCTGAATTGAGCTTCACTGTAAGCCCAACTATAAATAGTGAACATAATATCCGTTCCTTGGATTTGCCCGACGCCGACGAATTTCCGTTTTTCTTTTTTCAAAAAACACCTCTTTTTATTAAGTTTTGAGTTGCTGATTTCAAGTGTGATACAGGTATTTGATTTTGTCAAATATCGGCGACAGCTGACAGTTTTTTGTGTATAATTATTCTGCTTTTATGAAACTTACGTTTTATGGCGGGGCAAAATCAGTAACCGGTTCTAATTATCTTCTTGAATCGGAAGGCAAGAAAATTTTAATTGATTGCGGTTTGCATCAAGGCAGTTCTTATTCTGAAGCGCAGAATTTTGAACCATTTCCTTATAAACCGGAAGAAATTGAAGCGATTTTTGTAACCCACGCCCATATTGACCATATTGGTCGTTTACCGCAGTTTTATCGGGCGGGTTTTAGAGGACAGATTTTTTCAACGCCGCCCACCAAAGATTTCGGTGAATTTTTACTGTTAGATTCCGAGCACATTCTTTATGAAGAAGCGCGAAAACGAAAAAAACCGCCGCTTTATGAAATTAGTGACGTGGTTGCGACAATGGCTTTGTGGCACAAAGCTTCTTATCATGAAAAAATTAAAGTCGGCGATTTTTCCGCCAAGGGCGGACCAGCCTCGGGCTGGGAAGTTGAGTTTTTTGATGCCGGACATATTTTAGGCTCAAGTTCAATAGTTGTGACTGTCGAAGGTAAACGTATAGTTTTTTCCGGAGATTTGGGCAATAATCCATCGCCATTTATTAATTCAACGGAATATATTGAAAATGTTGATTACGCTCTTATTGAATCGGTTTATGGCAATCGAATTCATGAAGACGTGAATAAACGGAAGGAAGTTCTGGAAGATTTAATTGAGGAAACCGTAAAAAGAGGCGGTGTTTTTATGATTCCGGCCTTCGCTTTAGAAAGAACCCAGGAAATGATTTTTGAGCTTAATGAACTTGTGGAAAATGGCCGTATTCCAAGAGCGCCAGTTTTTATTGATAGTCCTTTGGCTATAAAACTTACCGCGGTTTACCAGAAATATTCTGAAAATCCATTATATTTTAATTCAGAATCAATAAGATTAATCAAAAAAGGCGATGCAATATTTAATTTTCCCGGGCTTCGAATGACATTAACAACCGAGCAATCAAAAGATATAAATAACGTGCCATCGCCAAAAATTATTATTGCCGGTTCGGGCATGTCTAATGCCGGAAGAATTTTACATCACGAATTGCTTTACTTGTCAGATCCGAAAAGCGCAATTTTAATAATCGGGTATCAAGCTCGGGGTTCTCTTGGTCGAGGATTGCTTGAAGGCGCGAAAACCGTGAAAATTTTCGGCGAAACCGTGCCCGTTAAATGCAAAATCGAATCAATAAGCGGTTATTCAGCGCACGCTGATCAAAATCAGTTGCTAAAATGGGTAGAACCGATGCGTTTGAATGTAAAAAAAGT
>JASEIC010000013.1 GCA_030017555.1 Patescibacteria group bacterium
AAAAACAAGAAATTGCAATTCCGAAAGATTTTGCTCTTTACCAGAACTATCCGAATCCATTTAATCCTTTGACTCGAATCTCATTTGATTTGCCGAAAAGCGCATTTGTGACTTTTAAAGTCTACAACACTTTAGGTGAAGTCTTGATGAGCATTCAGGAAACATATCCCGAAGGACAAAATGAAATAATATTTGACGGCTCTAATTTAACGAGCGGAATATATTTTTATCAAATCCAAACAGGAACATTTCTTGAAACAAAGAAAATGGTTCTGGTGAAATAATTTAAATTTATATCAAACCCCGCCAGTCCATGGACTGGCGGGGTTATTTACAACCTGCTGCTCTTAAAGGCTATTTAAATCACTATCAATTTGCTGAAATTCCTGGTCAATATTGCCGAGATCAATATTTTGCACGTCCTGAACTAAATTTTCAGTTTTTTGCCCAACTTCACCACCAGTTTGATCTGAAGTTTTATTTACTCTAGGCGCATAAATCACATAAACAGCCACAAGAATTAAAATGATAATGATTATAATCGCAATTATAGATTTTTTCATAAATTTTTATAAATTAATTATTGTGTTGTCGATGTTGGCGTTGAAGTCGAAGTTGATGTCGGAGTAACAGGAGGCGTAGTTGTTGCTGTTGAAGTTGAAACATTAAGAGCGCCATGAATTTGAGCCAAAGTAACTGCCGCTTTATGAACAGCGTCACGAGCCGCCTGAACCGTTTCTCTTGATTTTACCAAATCAGTATGAAGCGCTTGCCTTGTCTTTCCAACATCAGTCTTAAACTTTTCTTCGTTACTAATAGTAATAGTATAAACTTTTGCCACTTGGGCTTTTACAGCATCCCGACTCGCGCTTATTGCATTCTCTGCATCAGCAATAGCTGTACGAATCAATGAAACATCAAGTCCTTTTAATTCAGTATTTGTTGTTCTTTCTTTAATTCTCACTAAAACATCCTCAAGTTTATTCAAAACATTAACAAAATGATCAGTCATTTTAATATTTAACTTAGAAATACGATCATCTATTCTTTCAACTGTTGCTTTTTTCCGTTCATCTTTAATCGCTTGCAACCTCTCTCTAAGTTTGGTTCGTTCGGCTTCAATTCGATTTTTTAATTCCTCGCGCTTAGCTTCAATATCTCTCTTTAATTGTTCGCGACGCACTTGAATTTCCTCTCGCAACCGTTCTCTTATGGCAGTTGAGGATGCAATATTTTGAACTTTATTTTTAATTTCTTCTCTTGTTTCTACACTAAGATTACCAATGCCTTCACGAACACTTTCTTTAATATTTTGAATTTCTTCGCGCGTTCCTTTTTGTACCTCTCTTATTTGCTCGCGAAAAGTACTGGTTGTTTGCGCAAAAACCGGCGCAACAAACGCAAATGAAACAATTAAAGAAATTAATATCTTAATCGTGTTTTTCATATTTTTATATTTTCTGACTTCTTATAACTAAAAAATAACGACCTTTATTTAAACTACGACTTAGTGTAATTATTGTTACATTTTGGGTGCCTAGAGGGAATTGAACCCTCGTGTCTGCTGCCACAGAGCAGCGCTTTACCACTAAGCTATAGGCACCATATTTATTTACCCAAAACGCCTCATCTTTTTTTTCTCGCTTTTTATTTTCTTATCAAAGATTCTTTCCTCTTCGGCTTGACGCGGTGGCTCTGTCGGAATTCGCGGTTTTCTCACTTTCAGTGCTTCTTCTACAAGTTTGTTTAAATGAAAAAGCGCTTTATCACGATTCATTTCCTGCGAACGTTCTTCTTCGGACCAAACTTCTATTTCGTCATCGCTATTTATGTGATGAGCCAGCTTTTCCCGAATCCTTCTCTTTTCAATATTTTTAAGCGGTAAATTGCCTATTTTAATCCAGAGCTGAACTTTTGTTGAACGCCGGTTAGTTCGCTGCCCACCCGGTCCACTCGCTCGAACCGCCTTGAATTTCACGTCTTTTTCTGTAATTAACATTTGTTTTTTTATTTTAGGTTATAATAACAAAATGGGCAATATTCTAGATAACCTGGGGCAGCTTGTCTTAAACTACCCTTCTTGGAGTTATCTTATTATTGGCGCAGGCATACTAATCCAGGGTGAACTCACTATTCTTATATCGATGTATTTAATTGCGAGCGGCAATCTTACTTGGACCGAATTCATTCTATCAGCTCTACCCATTCTTGTTATCGGCGAAAGTCTTATTTATTTTTTTGGCCGATCAATCCGCCACACCCGGTTTGGCTGGCGCACTTATAAACGCCTTAAAGATAATCGAAAAGTACAGTTCTATTTTTTTTATTTAAAAAAGAATTTAATAAAACTTTTAGTTGCTTCCAAATTTTTAATCGGCACAAACTTATTTCTTTTGACTTTGATTGGTTGGTCGCGGACAAAATTTGGCGCCTTTCTCAAAGCGTATCTTTCCGGCGTAATTATTTGGTTTGCATCAATGAGTCTTATCGCTTATTTTTTTATGTCCGGTTTAAATCGGCTCCGCTCCGAAAAAATTCTCCATAGGATTGAAATCGGCGTTGCTATTGTAATTGTGCTTATGTTTACCGGTGAATATTTCTTTAGAAAATTACTGAATAAAAAACTTTTTGCGGGCGTAAAACCAGAAGAAATAAAAGAGATTATTGAAGAAGAAAGAAATCCCATCCTATAAAAATAAAATCCCCGTTATTCTCCAATAAGGGGATTTATTAAAAAATTGGCTATATTAATTGACCCAGCCAAAAAACGACTAAGACAAAAAACAAAAATTGAAAATCTCGCGATTTCCTCCTTGCCGTAACGAAAACCGATTGTCAAAAAAATGGTTAAGAAAAAAGCGCTATGTAACGCAATGCCCGTTGAAGGATCTAAAATTTCTGTTAAATACCTTAAGAAATAGTTCCATTCACGTTGATTATATACAACTGAAAAAGTCGTTGAAACATCATACGCGGTAGCGCAACAAAATAAATAAAACCATAATTCCCATGATATCTTTTTCAAAAATTCAGATCTACGAAAAATTTTATAAGCAATTATAACAAAGATTGTAATTCCGAAAATGAACTGCAAATCAATAAACATTCTTATATGCCTTTCTAAAATTTTAATTTACTAAAAATAGGATAGTATAATAATACAGAAAAGCCAAATATGACCGAAAGATTGAATGGACCCGCATTAAACTATTTGCTTAACAAAAAAAATCGTGTAATCTATAATAAGTTTCGGGTAACTTATTAAAAATGCCGCGGTAGCTCAGTGGTAGAGCGCTGCCCTGAAGAGGCAGGCGTCGGTGGTTCAATTCCGCCCCGCGGCACAACGCTAAACGTTGTTACCGGGACGCTAAGCGCCCTATAAGACAAAATGTTTGAATGCATCATTTTTTACGATCGTGAAAAGTGATGCATACTAGGAAGTTATATATCGGCTCAACGCCTGATTTAAAAAAACGTATATAAATAAACTCAACCGCTGCACGTATTTTCTATTTACAATCCCGAGAGCAAATTTCCGGCGTTTCCGGACAAGGGCAACCGATTGCCATACAAACAACCTCTTGGCAAATTCCATCACCGCAAAGATTCACGCAGGTTTCGTTCAAAGATTCTGCTAGTGGAATTATTTCTTCAACAAAACGCCTGCCGTCCGGGGTCCAACATTGTCGAGGATAACTCTCCGCAATCGGATATCTCATTTTCGCGCACTCCTCAAAACTGTTTATTTTTTCAGTAGTTATCAGTTTATTTTGATATACAAACAAACCAATTCCCACAATAGCCAATACGATAATTACTAAAACTCCATAAATTAATTTTTTGTTCATAATTTTACAACTATTATTTTATTAACTTCTCATACCACAAATAAAACTTCTTTATGGATAAAATGAAATAAAATTCCCGGGGCAGACAAAGCAACATATCCTATGCTTGCCGCATTATGAAAAAACAAAAAACCAAGTATCGCTTCGTAAGCTAAATATCCTTTATTTTCATCATTCCATTTTCTAATAAACCAATGACGAAAACCAAGTATAGTGGCATGTTTTGGCACATAACCGGCTATTGAAAACAAAAGCGAAAGAAAAAAATAAATTTTCTTAAGAAAATTAGTAATTGTATTGATATAAGTCATTTTGCTTATTTGAACATAGATTTAAACGCGACAGCAATATTGAAATTTCTCTCCCAAAAAAATTTATGTTGCGGAGGGTGCAGGATTTGAACCTGCGAGGGGTTACCCCCAACTGGTTTTCAAGACCAGCGCCATAGACCACTCGGCCAACCCTCCGCTTTAAGTGGGATTTTAAGCGGGATTACGATTTGTATAAAATTTGTAAAAATTTTATACAAATCAGAAACAAGACCGGCGCACTGAACCACTGTGCGACCCCACCCGTTTCTAGGTCAGTGTATCGAAAATATTTTGTAAAGTAAAATAAAAACGCCCGGTTTATTCCCCGGGCATTTGCATTATTATTTAAACTCAACGTTTATTTTAATACCTCCACACGATGGACACATCGCCTCCTGTACCCATTTTATCCAAGAATGATGACATCCAGTGCATTCGTGATAACATTTCAGCACCCTACCTTGATTTTGAAGTTTCTTTTTTAATTTCTTAAGCGCAATAATTCGTTCTATAAGTTTTTTTAATTCCTTATTAATACACGGCTTTTTTGCGCGCTTTTTTCGATTTTCTTTTTTCCGCATACAAAACCTCATAATGATTGAAAAAAAACTGCTAATAGTATACATCAACCAGTAAAAAATGAAATCCCCCGCAACATACGGAAGATTTTATAAATTTTACAGACTAATACAATTACAGTTTTTACTACTTTCCAAATCTTCGTCCGTTCTTTCCAAAATCTTCGATTATTTTTCTAAACTCTTCAGGAGAAAAATCCGGCCATAGGGTCTCGGTGAAATGAAGATGCGCGTCGCCCATGTCCCACATTAAAAAACCATTTGACCAATGGGGATCACCGCCGGTTCGCACGACGAGATCTACGGGCGGCAAGTTCTTGGTCCAAAGATTGTTTTTTACCGCATTAAAGTCAATCTTTTTCGCACCCTTCAGATTGCGAATGGCTTCAAGTATTTCATCGAAACCATTATAAGCCATAAGAAACGTAAGACGGTGTTTTGTATGCTTCATGGTCTTTTCAATGACCTCTTTCATCACTTTCTTTGTAGGGGACGGAAACGTCTCACGCCACCGACCGATAAAATCCACTTTCACGCCATTCTCAAATATCACCTTGCTTGTAAGTAATTTCTTGAACTGCTTCTCAAAAATCGTAAAGAGAAATTTAAGCTCCGTCTTGGAACGTTTTTGTACATTATCGAGAGAAAGCCCCCAAAATGTGAGGTATGGAATCCCCGCCTCAAGCGCAACCTTAAGAATTGCTTCCCCTGATTTCACTCCCTCGCGATGACCAAAAAAATCCGGCACCCTTTTTTTCCTAGCCCAGCGCCGATTACCATCGGGAATAATTGCTATATGCGTTAAAAAATTCATTCAATTTGTAAATCAAATTTGGTGGACCTACGGGGAATCGAACCCCGACTTCTTCCATGCCATGGAAGCGTAATGCCACTTTACTATAGGCCCTTATTTACTTTTTAACTTTTGTGCGCCCATGAAGGATTGAACTTCAGACCTCTTGCGTGTCATGCAAGCGCTCTACCACTGAGCTATGGGCGCAAATTTATTTTTTTCCTTTTTTAAATCTTCTAATTTTTGAAGAGCAATCGCTGGATCATCTTCCGGAAACCTTACTCGCGCTTCAATCATTTTATCCAATCCTTTTATTTTCATAAACCCCATTCTCCGATCATTGCCTTCACTTCCTTTAAATACAACCGTAACCGTATCTGGCGTTTCCTCCATAAGAATCTCAATTCCTAGTTCTTGAGATAATGCATCAACGGTTTTATAAGCTGATTTTCCTGCTTCCTCGCGCATTTTTTCAATTTTTTTGAAAATTTTCTCGCCTTCATAACGCTCTGACATAAGATTACACTACCAAACTTTAGGCATTTTTGGCAAATATATTAATCCCTTAATTTGTAATAACCCTAAACTTATCTTATAAATATATAAGCCGCCCCCGTAGCTCAATGGACAGAGCAGATCCGTCCTAAGGATAAAATGTGGGTCCGATTCCTACCGGGGGCACTTAGTTGGTGTGGAGGCGTGCCAGAGTGGACGAATGGGCCGCACTCGAAATGCGGTATGCCAGAAATGGTATCGGAGGTTCGAATCCTCCCGCCTCCGCCAGTTAGGAAAATATGTTAGAATAAAAGAAAGGTTGTTTACGGACAAAAATAAAATTTATGGAACAAAAAACAAAAAAAACTACAGCCATAATTGTAATTATTGCAATTGCTATTATTTTAATTTTAATCATTGTGCTTAAACCGAAACTAATGGATTTAATCCAAATAACGACGGATAAAAGCCAAACAGAACAACAAGGCGATATAACAACTCCGGACATAACCGAAACCACAACCACAAAACCGATTATTGACGAGTGGACGGGTGTACCGCCAAACCAAATGCCTAGCGCTAAATTTAATCCGGGTGAAAATATTGAAGTGATTTATACTGACGCTGGTTTTGCGCCACAAACGCTTACCGTAAAAACCGGTAAGGTTGTAACTTTTAAAAATTTAAGTTCAGTGAAAGTATGGCCGGCTTCAGACGAACATCCAACCCATGCAGTTTATCCAACTACCGGCGGCTGTTTAGGAAGCACATTTGATGCTTGCCGCAGTTTAGCTCCTAATGACTCTTGGTCATTTAAATTTGATATTCTCGGCACATGGAAATATCACGACCACTTAAATCCATCCAAAACCGGAACAATTGTAGTTGAAAAATAAATCTTCTCGCCTCGACCTAAAATCGGGGCAGGATTTTTATTAAAATCAATTTTTTGCTAAAATAACACCATGCGCAAAGAAAAATCACAAACAATAAAAACAATTAAAAAAGTGATGCCGGCTGTTGTTTCAATTATCATTTCGAAAAGCCTGAAAGAAGTTAAAAAGGAATTAAACGAACTTGGAAAAAAAGAAAAAAAACTGCCTCATCTTTTTGAAATTCCGCCGGATAAAATTGATGCTCACGGCATGGTTCAAGTCGGCGGCGGTAGCGGTTTTGTCGTAGAACCAAACGGTATAATTCTTACCAATAAACACGTTATTGCCGAATCAAACTCCAGTTATACCGTAATTACCAGCGACAATGAAGAATATGACGCTGAACTTTTAGCGCGCGATCCAATAAACGATGTGGCAATTTTAAAAATTAAACCAAAAAATAAACTGCCAACTGTAATTTTAGGCGACTCCAACAAACTCGAACTCGGCCAAACCGTTCTTGCTATCGGCAATGCTTTAGGAATATTTAAAAACACGGTTTCTATGGGAATTGTTTCGGGCCTTTCCCGCTCAATAAACGCGCAGACCGACCCAATATCCCCTCCGCAAGAAATGCGCGGCCTGATCCAAACTGATGCCGCAATTAATCCCGGAAATTCAGGCGGACCGCTTACTGATATTTTCGGTCAAGCCATTGGCATAAATGCCGCCGTCGTGTTTGGCGCTCAAAATATAAGTTTTGCAATTCCCATCAATGCCGCCGAACGCGATCTTGATGACTTAAAAAAATACGGAAGAATTCGCCGGCCGCTTTTAGGCCTTCGTTATATTGCCATAAATAAAGACTTGCAAGAAAAAATTAAACTCCCGGTTGATCATGGCGCTTACATTACAAAAGAACATCCGATAGATGCCGCGGTTATACCGGGCAGTCCCGCTGACAAAGCTGGAATTTTAGAAAAAGATATTATTCTTACTTGGAATAACGAAAAAATTTGCGTAGAAAAAAATATTCAGGATTACTTAGAAAACTGTGATGTAGGAGAAATAGCTACATTGAAAATACTTCGCGATGGCAAAGAAATAGAATTAAAAGTAGTCCTTGCTGAAAGAAAATAGTATTTATTCCGGAAATTTTTCTTAATTAATAAAAAAAAGGAAAAGGTGAGAATTTTTAATAAATATACGAATCAACAAGAAGCCCGTTTTTATCAAAAAATCTCACCCAATCATGCTCCGGGTCAATCCCAATACCGGCTCCTAACCAAACCAACCATTCGTTTTTCAAAAAATCCGGCTCCCAATAATAACGGTTATAACAACTTATAAAATCGAAACGCCTGAAAAAGGCGTGGCAGGTATCATCTTCATAACCCAAAACATTATTCAACTCCTCAACTGGCGGCTTGCGGCAACCATCAAGCGACATAATAAACGACTGACAGCTACCGGAAAGCTTGATAAGCTCCATTCGATCATAAAGTTCGGGGCAATAAGAAGGGAAGCCGGGGCTAAATTCATAACTATTATTCAAATGACCAATACATTTATTAAGCCGGATGTTTTTTCCGATTGGCGAAATACCAATATAGCCAGTCACAGAATCGCCAGCGCCGATTATAATATCTTCCTCTTTAGCTAAACCAGAAGGATCATAACGATTCACGGCGCGCGGAATTAAAGTTTCGCCACGGTTTGTTTTAAACCGCCATCCAGTAACATTAATTTTTTTATCGCCCAAATTACCTCCACCGTTTACCGAAAAACCGTTCTCACTCAAACTAAAACCGACTTTTTGATAATAAGGCGAGAGTTGGTCAAGTCTGAATCCAATAGGCGACGTAATCGGCTCTTCTTGTTCAAGCGGCTTTACTGGCGTGGAAATCGGTTTTGTTATGCCAGTAATGTCCACCGGCACATCAGCTTTAGGCGGTTTAGGTTTAATTGGCACCACGTCTATTGGCTCAATTGAAGTAGAAAAAGTAGAAGTACTCACAGAAACATACCCCATATCATCAGTTTCAGTAGTATCACTACTTGACTGCCAAATAGAAGACGTGGAAGCATCAACCGGCAATGTCATTGGTTCTTCAATTATAATTGGTTCTGAAGAAGTTATTTCCTGTGACGGCGAAACATCACCTCTGTGTGTGAACTGATAAATGCCAAAAGCAATACCGCCAACAATAACCACACCAACAACAATTAAAGTGAAAATAGCGGATTGACTCATAATTTCTTATAATTTTATGCCACCCGTCAAAAAAATACTACTCTACGGTTACAGATTTAGCGAGATTTTTCGGCTGATCAATATCAACCCCGCGAAGAACGCCAACAAAATAAGCGAAAAGCTGAAGCGGCACAACAGAAAGAATAGGGGTGAGCATCTCAAGAGTTTTAGGAATATAAATAACTTCTTCGACAATTTGCTTAATTTCCTTATTGCCTTCTGTAGCAATCGCGATAATTGGCCCGCGACGCGCTTTTACTTCCTCAATATTTGAAATCATTTTCTCATAAACAGAATCTGACGGCGCAATTACAACACTGGGAAATTCTTTATTAATCATAGCAATCGGCCCATGTTTCATTTCACCCGCGCCATAACCTTCGGCATGCACATAAGAAATTTCTTTGAGTTTAAGCGCTCCCTCTTGAGCGATCGGCATATTGTATTTGCGACCCAAATAAAGAAAATTATTATAAGATTCATATTTTTTTGCAATTTCAAAAATTTGATCTTTACTTTTTAAAATTTGCTTAATGAGATCCGGAATTTTCCCAAGCTCTTCAGTAATCCGCCGACCCATTGTAAGCGACATTCCTCTTTGCCGTCCTAAAAAAACAGAAAATAACGTTAAAATTGAAAGCGCTGAAGTAAAAGCCTTTGTGGACGCAACGCTAATTTCCGGTCCAATATGTTGATAAACACCGGCATCGGTTTCTCGCGCAATTGAAGAGCCAACTACATTAACTATACCGATCGTCAAAATATTTTTTTGCTTTGCTTCACGAAGCGCCGCCAGCGTATCGGCAGTTTCGCCTGATTGAGAAATAACCAGAAGAATGTCATTTTTTCGAAAAACCGGCTTTCGGTATCTAAACTCTGAAGCAAAATCAACTTCCGTAGGAATACCGGCGTATTCTTCAAATATATATTCGCCCACTCGCCCGGCCAAATATGCCGTACCGCAAGCGGCAATTATTATTCTTTCAGCTTCCCGCAATTTATCTTGAACCGATTCCAAACCGCCAAGCTTAACCAAACCTTCTTTTGACAGCAACCGACCACGTAAAGAATTTTCTATTGCTTCCGGCTGTTCAAAAATTTCTTTAAGCATAAAATGCGGAAAATCGCCTTTTTTGGCTATTTCTTCGGTCCACTCTATTTTTTCCGGTTCGCGTGTTACAGATTCGCTCCGCAAATTAAAAATCTTGTGTTTCTCCGGAGTCAATACCGCAATTTCGCCGTCATGCAAAAAAACAATTTGCCGCGTATATTTCAAAAGCGCGGAAGCATCAGACGCAACAATATACTCGCCATCACCAATACCCAAAACAAGCGGGCTGAAATTTCTAACCGCGACTAGCTTTTCCGGCTCACGCGCATCAATAATTACCAAACCATAAGTGCCTTTTATTTTTTTAAGAACTTTTAATGCCGCTTCCTCAAGAAGAAACCCTGGATTTTCATTCCGCTCATCTTCCAGCATGTGGACCAAAACTTCGGTGTCGGTTTCTGAAGAAAACTTATGGCCCTTTTTTATTAAATTGGCTTTTAGTTCTTTGTAATTTTCAATAATGCCGTTGTGGGCAAGGAAAATTTGTTTTTTGCAGTCAAAATGCGGATGAGCGTTTACTTCATTTGGTTCGCCATGCGTTGCCCAGCGCGTATGAGCAATGCCCGCAAAACCATCTATGCCATTTTTTTGATGCGCAATTTTTTCTTCTAAAACATTAATGCGTCCTGCGCTTTTTGCGTAATAAATTTTTGGTGCGTTAATTTTATTGTTCAAAACCGCCACGCCAGTAGAATCATAACCGCGATATTCCAAAGTTTTGATGCCATCAAGCAAAATCGGCAAGGCTTTTTGTTTTCCGATATAACCGACAATGCCGCACATACCATAATTCTATAAATTTCTGAGCTGAGACGCAAGAAATTTATAGTTAAAATAAAAAACTAAAGACCGCTTCAATTAATTGAAGCGGTCTTTTTCGATAAAACTTAAATAACATTTATATTACAAAATTAATCAAACGATTAATACTTTTTTTCACTCCGTAATGCAAGTGCCTTACTTTTCAGCATATCCAACTTTTCACGAGTGGCGACAAGTTCTCTGTCTAGATATGCAAGAAGTATCGCCTGCACGGGCTTTGTAAAACCAACTTCAGCTAATGCTCGCAAAGCTACCTCACGATCATCCTTTGAAAGGATGAGTGCTTTTATTGAGCGGTAGCAAGTTTTTAATATATTCGGCATGTAATTTAAAATGTAAGCTCGGCTCTATTTATTTCTTTTCCTGTTATTTCCTTATACGGCGTCTCAAAATATTTATTGAACACGCCTTTCATTTCTTCAAGGTCGCGGCAACCCTCAAATGTGCCAATCTTTTCTTTCATGCTATCAATCTGATACTGCCATGCTTCTTTTGGCACCATCTTCAGCATAACCGTTTGATCCTCACGCGGGATTTGATGTTTGCCCTCGTCATAAAGTCCCCAAAGCACATCACTAAGAAACTTTGCGGTACGAACTTTTGCCTCTTTGAGGTTTTGACTAATCACTTCATCAGTAAAATTATCTGGATCTCCACCTAACTCTATTCTCTCAACGCGTAACTTTGAGTAATCTCGTGGTTCAGGCGTAAATGATTCAAATATTGTCTGCCATGCTTTTTCTTTTAGTTCTTTCGGCATTCTTGCATATTCTTTATAATCTTCTCGGTAGAGCGAAAGCATATTGCGGAGACCATGATCATATAAAAGTACGGACTTTGCGAAGCCAACCTCCTCAAAAGCATCTGACCATGAATAAACGTGCGGCCCAGATCGTAAATGCTCTTTTTCTGCGAATGATCTCGCCCCTTTATCAAATTCTTTATACTGAGGCAACGCTGACCATGCCTCTCCTTGAATCTCTGAATAATTCATGCGCTCCAATACAAGAGAGGTCAATTCTTTATCATTCACATCTTTATCTCGCTCAATCAAAATAAAATCTTTCTCGCGGCCTTCCGGAATCGCGGGTTTTTTCCCATGCTCATAAATAATCACTGTGCCTTGAGGCAACTCAACGGACTTAGCCCAAAACGTGTCAATAGAATAAAGGTTTTCTGGCAAACCGTTCGTTTCTACTATCTTTTCTCCTGGGATGATAAATTGGTAACTTTTATTTTCCCAACTGCCACCAATATTACTCGCTACGCGGTGGTTCAGCGTAAAATGGTTGGTGAGACGCCATACTTTACCGTCAGTCGCGTCATATGCACTCAAAATTTTGAGCTCACCTTTTTCATTGATCTCGGGAATATAGTCATCGGCGCGTATAAAGACTAGGTTATCAGGAACGATTTCCTGCTCGACGAGCAAACCCTTTTCATCGGTTTCTAATAGTTTTCCAATCGGCGGAATCTTGTCTAGTGCCTCTTTATAGCGATTGGTTATCATTTCTCGTCGCCTTAAACGTTCCTCTTTACTCAAATTATACAAATCAATATCTTTGGGAGCGTGATCTTGTGAAAGCGCTTCGGGAACAAGGGGTGCGGTTTCGCTAATTTCTTTTTTCGCTCTTTCGAGAAAGGTGATTTTTTCTTCAAGGTCTTTAATTTCGAACGCTGCTTTTCGTCTTTCCCGTTCCACTATTTCAACACCAACCTCCTGTTCAGATGTTGATTCTCGTGCCGTATCTTCGGAGGACCTAATTTCAAAATTTGATGTTTCAAATCCCATGCTATGAAAGTAACTTAGATGACAAAATTAATCAACCGATCGGGGACAAAAATAACTTTTTTGATTTTTTGATTATTTAAAAAGTTTTTTCTATTTTACTTGAAATCTTTTCCTTAATAAGGTCTCCAATGGCATAAGGATTTTTTACTCCCTTGAATTCTATTTCAATTCTGTTTGATCCTGCTGTATTAATTTTTACAGAACCTATTTTGAAAATTCTTTCAATGATATTTTGCGAAACATTTACGTCTTGTATTTTTTCGTAGTTTACCGAAGTTTGCGAAGTAGAAATAAGCTTAAATTCTCGCTTAACGCTCTCTTCTAAAATAAGATACGTTTCCGATCTTCGTATCATCTCTGCAATTATAACAATCAAAATACCCAAGAGTATATTTTGCATCCCAAACCATAGCGATGTCACAGTAATCACAATACCGCCGAGGTAGTAGAAAAAGTATGCTAATGGGTGGGGGTGGAGATTTATCATAATACTCGCGAATGTTGGAGAGCTATAATCTCCCATTAAAACATCAAGATATCTTTCGTTTGATTCAATTTTTTTTGTATGGCCTATAAGCGAGTTTCAAGTTCCGGTTTTGATTTCTCTATCTTTTCCTCGGATTCTTCTTTATTTTCCATTTCTGCTTCTTTTTCTTTCACTACAAATTCGCCCTTTAATTCTTTATCAATTTTCGCAATTTTTTCAAGCATTTTGATAATTAAATCTATTTTAGGAGCAAAATATCCGGTGGATTCACTACTGTTGAGATATGACTTGGAAAATCCGTCTCTAGTAGCTAGAGAATCTAATGAAACCAGCATTTTACCAAGGTAATTAGGTTCAAAATTATAATATTTTAAATATTGCTCCTTCAATTCTTCATCAGAAGCGTTTTCTAACCTTTCAAAATCTCCATAAAATTTACTTAAATTGTCACCCGCTTGACTCCATGCCAACTCTCTTTGCTGTCTACCTTTTTCTACCGCTTCTTTGCCATTCTGATTTAATGCCTCAAAAATTTCTTTTCCCACCTTCTCCGCTTTTAAATAATCTTCTGCGACGGTTGTTGGTTTATTTTTTCCAGCCTCTGTTTGTGCCGGCTCCTCTATCAAGGACGTATCTTTATCTTCAGAAATCAACTTTCCCTCTTCTGCTTCTACGAATAGTTTTGATTTCTCTATCCTTTCCTTGGATTCTTCTTTTTTTTCTTCGCCGGGCGAAACTTCAGGATAACTTGATGTATCTTCATATTTTGGCATTTCGATTCCCATAGTAATAGTAAGTTTTTTAACTAACGACCTTTCTATATAAGACTATATTAAACCACAAAATTAATCAACCGATCGGGAACAAAAATAACTTTTTTTATTTTTTGATTATTAATAAAGCTTTTCACTTTTTCGTCGGCCAAAGCCAATTTTTGGGCTTCTTGCTCTTTAATGCCGACCGACACAACTAAAATTGCTCTTACCTTACCGTTCACCTGAACAACCAATTCATAATTGTCTTCTTTCAAAAATTTCTCATTATATTCCGGCCATGGTTCTTTTTGAATAAATGTCGTATTGCCTAATTTGCTCCATAATTCCTCCGAGAGATGCGGCGCAAAAGGCGCTAATAATTTCAGAAAGATTTGTTTTGTTTCCCTCTTTAATTCCCTGCCTTCCACGCCATTTAAAAAAATCATCAATGCGGAAATTACCGTATTAAATTTAAATTCATTTATATCTTCAGTTACTTTTTTAATTGTTTTGTGCAATAAAACTTTTATATTTTCGTCATCTTTCCCCTCACTGTTCTCAATTTGGAAAAACTTATAAACCCTTTCAAGAAACCTGCTAATACCTAAAATTCCCTTTTCATTCCAACTTACCATTGCCTCATGCGGCCCTAAAAAAAGTTCATACATTCGAAGCGCATCAGCGCCAAATTTCCTTACAATTTCATCAGGACAGACCACGTTACCTCGACTTTTTGACATTTTTTCTCCATCAGCGCCAAGAATAATGCCATGAGGCACTCGTTTTATATAAGGCTCCGGAGTTGGCACTAATTTTTGATCATATAAAAACTGATGCCAAAACCGCGAATAAAGCAAATGAAGCGTAGTATGTTCCATACCGCCAAAATAAACATCAACCGGAAGCCATTGTTTTAACAAATCTATATTTGCAAATTCTTTTTTATTGTTCGGATCCGCATAACGGAGGTAATACCAAGAGCTTCCTGCCCATTGCGGCATAGTATTTGTCTCTCTTTTCGCCGGTCCTCCGCATTTAGGACATTTTGTATTTACCCAAGAATCAATAGCCGCAAGCGGAGATTCGCCTGTTCCGGTTGGTTCGTATTTTTTTACCTCTGGTAACGTAACCGGAAGCTCTTCTTCCGGCACGGGCACAATACCACACGCCTTGCAATGCATAAGCGGGATTGGTTCGCCCCAATAACGCTGACGAGAAAAAACCCAATCCCGGAGACGATATTGAATTTTCTTTTTTCCTCCGACAAATTTCGTAATTTCCTGTTTTGCTTTTTCCGAATCCATTCCGTCAAACTTGTCAGAATTTATCAATTGCCCATTACCTATCCAACATTCACTTTGCACGGCCACTTCCGACGGAACACCTTGAGCGGAACCAACAGGATTTTTTGCCAGGATAGGTAAAATAACTTTTTTTATCTCGAGATTATATTTTTGCGCAAATTCAAAATCGCGCTCATCATGCGCCGGCACAGCCATAATCGCGCCAGTGCCGTATCCGGAGAGCACATAGTTCGCGATAAACACGGGAATCTCTTCTTTGTTTGCGGGGTTTATCGCATTCACTCCTTCAAGTTTTACCCCGGTTTTTTCGAGCGATCGCTCTTCTTCGGATTTTGCACTCGCTTTTTTAATATACGCTTCCAATTCTTTCCAATTCGAGATTTTGTTTTTTAATTTCAACACGAATTCGTGTTCGGGCGCTAACACCATATACGTCGCCCCAAATAACGTGTCAGGTCGTGTAGTAAATACTTTTATACTCTCCTCTGTTCCTTTCACTTCAAAGTCAATCTCCGCTCCTTCGGATTTTCCAATCCAATTTTCCTGCTGAATTTTAATTTTTTCCGGCCAATCAAGCGTTTTCAAACCTTCAAGAAGTTTTTCCGCATAATCCGTAATTTTTAAATACCACTGCCGCAACTCTTTTTTCTCTACGTTTGCACCACACCGCTCACAAAAACCACCGACCACTTCTTCGTTGGCCAAACCGGTTTTATCCCTCGGACACCAATTAATAAAACCCTCGGCTTCGTAAGCGAGACCGGCTTTGTATAACTGAAGAAAAATCCACTGCGTCCATTTATAATATTCCGGGTCAGTGGTGTTTACTTCCCGCGACCAATCAAACCCAATGCTCCAGCTTTTAATTTGAGCTTCGGCATTTTTTATATTTCCTTTTGTTGAAAGAGACGGATGAACGCCTTTTTTGATGGCGAAGTTTTCTGCTGGAAGCCCGAACGCATCCCAGCCAATCGGGTACATCACTTCATATCCTTTCATGCGCAAAAACCGGCTGTAAACGTCCCCCGCCACATACGGCCGCAAATGCCCTATATGCAGACCTTCGCCCGAAGGATAAGGAAACTCAATTAAAATGTATTTCTTTTCTTTTTTTGATTTATCTTGCGCAAAATAAACTTGCTCTTTTTCCCATTCTTTTTGCCAATATTTTTCAATTTTTGAAAAATCGTATTTTTTCATATACAAGAATATTCTAGCGAAAAAACAATTATTTCTCAATTAATTTTTAAACCAATCTTATTATTCACAATTCAGATAACTGCAAAAGAAGGGATACATCGGTAACAAACAAGCAGTTCTGATTTTGTTAAAAAAACCGTGCGAAGGCCGAGCCGGCATAGTGTCCCGCTAAGCGGGACGAGCGAGGTCGAGGATCGAGCGCGCTTTTCCCGCTCAAGAAAAGCGACGCGTGTTTTCGTACAAAATCAGAACTGCTTTTATTTGAGTGTAAGATGTTACCTATGTGCCCGTCCAGTACATTAACTTGACACATAATCGACTCATAATGTAATATATCAGAAGTCTTATTTAATAATTAAAAGGCGTTTATGAAACGAATAGTTTTGGTTTTATTCTATTTTCTAGGAACTGCTTTGGTTTTTCCTCAAGAATCTCTGATATTTTTTGAAAATGCCCAAAGCAAAGGCGAAATGCGAAAATATTATGGAAAAAATTCTTATCAAAAAGGATTTAACTGGGATGCGTATATTGCTCAAAAATTCCAAATAATTAAATATAAAAAACACGAATTCTGGGGCGGCGTTGTATTCCAACCGGTTATCGCGAGATCGTACGATCGAAAAATCAGAGTGAGCGGCCAAATTTACCTAATCAACTTATTTTACTTTTTAAAAATAAATGAAAATCTTGATTGCTCATTCTCAATATCCCATATTTCAACTCACATCACTCAAGACATTACCAACCCTTTTTACGGGGACTTGCCGCCACTTCCAAAAAAACTTTTGAGCGACGCAAATGTGGTTAGCTTAAACATTGAGCACAAAACAAATTGGATAAATAATTTACCGATTAAATTTTCGCTCGGCTTTCAGCCTTTTGACATAATTGTTCCGGAATTTTGGAATGGAAAGTGGTATGACCGACCATGTTATTTTTTAATAGAACCGACACTGTGGCGTTTTTATCCTTGGCAATTAACTTGCCGGGTCGAAAACGAACTAAGCTTGAATGGAAAAAGTATTACGAAATTAGAAGCGCGCCTTGAACTCATGCGAAACAAACAAAAAAATGGCAGATTCCAAATTTTTGCCCAACACTTCTTTTATTCTGATGAAATTGGTTCAAGCCCGCGGTTTGGATTTTTTCCCGTAGAATTTGCTCTTGGTTGGCGCATAGTATTTGAATATTGACTTTTTAAAACCTCTCTAATCTTGAAGAGGTTTTTCTAAAAAAGAGTTGTAATACTTAACTTGTTCAAAAATTTTTCTTAACCTAAGACGGGAAATTTTTTGAGTTAACGATTTTTAAAACTAAAATATGATAGAAAAAATACATTTTGTATTTTCCAAAATTTGATCCTGCGTTTTAGAAACTGGAATATTTTTAATTTCTGATAATTTTTTTACAACATAAGTTACATACGCCGGCTCATTACGAGTACCGCGATACGGCGCGGGCGCGACATAAGGCGCGTCAGTTTCCGACAAAATCCGGTCTAAAGGGATTAATTTTATTATTTCATCATACGCCGGGTACCTGCCCGCCTTAGGCGGGAAAGTAATTACGCCTCCGAATGTAAAATAAAAATTTAAATCAAGCAAACGCCTTGCTTCTTCTTTTGTCCCGCCAAAAAAGTGAACAACGCCAGGCAAGGAATTCAATAAATCCTTGTGCGTGGAAATAATTTCTATCAAATCCGGAAACGCGCTACGACAATGAATCATTAAGGGTTTTTTAACGTCTTTTGCAAGTTTTATTTGTTCTAAAAAGGAATTTTTTTGTTTTTCTTTCCTTCGTACAATTTCCTCGGGTAATAACCCGTTTTCTCCGCTTTCGGCGGATTCGGCGGGTGCTCGCTTTTGTCCTCGCTCGTTCTGCTCGCGAACAAAAACGGCATAATCCAGCCCGCACTCGCCGATCGCGACGACCTTCGGATCAAGTGCTAGCTTTTTGTAATATTCGTAATCAAGCTCCTCTCCGCGGCTGGTGAATCCGGAGTTTCCGCCTAATTCTTCGAAATCATGATATGACTTATCAGTATGGATTGGATGCAAACCGACGGTTGCCCAAACCCCGGTTTTATATTCATTAGCGATTTCGATCGCTCGGCGGGAAGTGTCTTTTTGCGTACCGACATTTACCATTCCCACGCCTTCGCGCAAAGCCCGATTAATTACCAACTCCCGATCTTTTTCATATGCCGCAAACTGAACATGAGTATGAGCATCAAAAAATTTTATATCCATAATAATATTGTATTTATTTTAAACATATATTAACATAACGCCAGCACTACAAATAACTAAATAAGGAGTTGGAAGGTGAAGTGGAAACTAATTATTCTTGATTGGAACGGTACGGCTTTTAATGACTTGCCTCTTGTTTACGGCAGCGTTTGTCACATTTTTAAAACTTATGGCTTAAAACCGCCAGCGCTTAAAACTTACCGTAAAGAAATCACGGCTGATTTCATGAAGTTTTATCTTAAACACGGCATTCCAAAAAATGAGACTGGTGACGATTTAAACAAATTAAGAAGAGAATATTTTGAAAAACGTTGGGATAAAACGAAATTAAGAGGCGGCGTTAAATTAATGCTCCAAGTCGTTAATCGCATTCCAGATTATAAAATTGCTTTGGTGAGCGCTGAAATAGCCGAAGTGTTAAAAAAACGATTAATTGCTTTTGACATTCTTCGCTTTTTTCATAGAATTGAAGGCAATGCTTGGGACAAAGAACGCGCCCTTCTTAATACTCTAGACGAACTTGGCATAAAAGCCGAAAACGCAGTTTATATTGATGATACTTTTGATGGTATTACGGCCGCAAAAAATTTAGGTATTAACACAATTGGCTTTACAGCCGGTTACAACATTAAAAGCCGAATTTTGGCCGCCAAACCAAATTTTCCAAACAAAAAATTCCCGAATGTTAATAATTTCCGGAAAGTTTTGAAAATTATTAATTATGTGAACAATATCAAATAGTTGTGAAAAAGCGAGATAAAATCTCGCTTTTTTAGCTATTGACTTCTACTATCTAACATGCTATACTTATAAATGCTTAATTAACAATTTAATCAACTTTAGAAAGGATTCTTGAAATGTTTAAAAAAATCGTGAAGCGGACAATTTTGATATAATACTGATTGCTTCTATTTACATAAGCATCGGATATGTATTCACCTATGCTTTCCTTTACGGCGATTATTATCAAAAATCTGTAGCCGCATGCATCATATTTCCTACAGCGCCAATATTTGTGAATTCTCCTTTTTCATCTGAAACACCGGAGATTAATCCTGTCAAAAAAGAAAAATATGGGACTTTTAAAAACTATCACCAAAAAGAAAGCGTGTATCTTTTGTCTACTCCCTTTTGGATAGTATTTCTCATAATACTTTGGTTTGTAGCTCTAATTAGCTGGGTCGGACAAATTATCTGGTGGATTATTCTTGCTTTTATTTTTCTTTTTGACGGTTCATTGCCCCGATGGCTCGGCATAATACCGTAAAGTAATTTATTTATTAAGGCGCGGAAATAAAATCCCGCGCTTTTTTATTTTTATAAAATTTGCGTTTTTGCTTAATGATTTTTGAATTTTTTCTGAAGTTTCAGGGATAAACGGCCAAATAAGTTCCGCAACTGACTCGACAATAACGACCAAATTAGTGAGAATTTTTGTTTTTTCTTTTTCATCAATAATTGCCCAGGGCTTTTTCTCGTTAACATACCGGTCGCCGTAAGAAATAAGCTCCCAAATTATGCCCGCCGCTTCGTGAAATTTATATTCCTCAAATTTTGCCGAAACCTGAATTTCAATTTCTTTGATTTTTTCCAGAATTTCTTTTTCGGTTTTTGAAATATCTATTGAATAAATCTTTTCGGCTAAAGAAAACACACGGCTTACAAAATTACCCAAGCCGTTTGCTAGATCGCCGTTATAGCGTTCTTCGAATTTTTTAATGCTGAAATCGCCATCATCATAACTCGGAATTTCTCGGAACAGATAATAACGCACTGCATCAGTGCCATATTTTCGCGTAATTTCAAAAGGATCAATCACGTTTCCAATAGTTTTGGACATTTTTTGACCTTCAGCCGTAACAAAACCATGTACAAAAAGAACTTTGGGTAGCTCTAAGCCGGCGGCAAAAAGCATGCCCGGCCAAATCGCGGCGTGAAATCTTAAATTATCCTTACCCAAAACATGCAAATCAGCCGGCCACCATTTTTGCCATTCTTCATTTAATCCGTAACCAATGGCCGAAAGATAATTAATTAAAGCGTCACACCAAACATACATTGTATGTTCAGAGTCGCCCGGCACGGGAATGCCCCATGATAAATCTTTGGTCGGTCTCGAGAAACTTACATCTTCCAAACCCTCATCAATAAAATTCAAAATTTCGTTTTTTCGCGAAACCGGCACGATTTTCAAAGCATCACTTTTAATTGCCAATTTGATTTTTTGGCTGTATTTGGAAAGACGGAAAAAATAATTTTCCTCATCAATAGCTTCCGGTTCTTTACCATGAAGAAAACATTTGCCATCTGCCAAGTCCTTTTGAGTGATAAAAGCTTCATGGCCGGCGCAATAAAGACCGCGATATTTTTTTTTGTAAATGTCGCCGGCTTCAACAAGTTTTTGCCACATTAAAACCGCGCCGGGCCAATGACGTTCACAATCCGTAGTGCGGATGAAATCATCCCACGAAAGATTAAGTGCGTTGCGCATTCCGCGAAATTTAACCGCATTTTCGTCAGCAAGCTCTTGCGGCGTTTTGCCCAGCATTTCAGCAGTTCTTGCTACGTTTACGCCATGCTCGTCCGTACCGGTCAAAAACCAAACTTCATCGCCCTTCAAGCGATGATAACGAGCAACAGCATCAGCCCAAACCTTTTGAATGGCATGGCCAATATGCGGCGGTCCGTTAACATAATCAATGGCGGTTGTGATATAAAATTTTCCTTGATTTTCTTTATTCATTGAATATCTCAAATTTTACTATAGAAATTAAAACTATCAACACAAAAGCCCTACGCCGAAAAAAACGTAGGGTTTAAAATTAATTAAAAAGCCCGGCTTTTTAAATCTCTAATTAAATCTCTAAACCCTTTGATTCACCGCGCCGTTCTGCTAAATAATTAAGAACTTCTTGAGCCAAAACAGCAATTGGCACGGACAAAAGCATTCCAACAAAACCAGCAAGACTTGCGCCAGCCAAAAGCGAAATAATAACAATAACCGGGTGAACCTTCATTGTCTTGCCCATTACTAATGGTATTAGAACATGATTTTCAAATTGCTGAATTCCGATAAAAAACAAAACAGCGTAAAGACCAAGATTAAGTGACGAGGAAAGAGCAATCATAAACGCAACCGCGCCGGTTACCACTGGACCAATAAGAGGCACAATTTCAAACAAGGCGGCAAGCGCTCCCAACACAAATGGATAACGCACGCCCAAAATCCACATACCAAAACCAACGAGCAAACCGACAATAAGACTCAATCCTAATTGAGCAACAAGCCAACGGCGAATCTTTATTTTAAATCGATTAAAAACCGCGAGAACTGACCTTTCCAGAGTACTCGGTAAAACAAGCCTAAGAAGACGTTCAACGCCATCGCGTTGAACAGTAAGATAAAAAGTAACGATAATAGTTGAAACCACTAAAACCAGCTTGGAGAAAACAGTGCCAATAGCGCCGGTTACGGAAATATGAGCGGCAGTAAGAGCGCCTAAAGTTTTTTCAAGTGTCAGGCTAAAATTTTTTAAAATATTTTCGGGCAAACTAAAACCAAAAATTTCCGAAAAAGTTTTATTAAAATCCCGGATAAAACCCGTAGCTTCAGTAACAATAACTGGCACAACTAAATAGAGCGCGGTTACAAGAAGTAAAACCGCAATAAAAAAAACTATAATCGTACCTAAAAGGCGGGGAAATTTTCTTTTTTCCAAAAAACTTACAAACGGATCGAGGCCTAAAGCGAGAACCATTGCCACAAGAAGCATGCCAACCACTTCCCGAACAAAATAAATCATCAAAATCACGGCCACGAAAATTGCGATACGCCAAAGCGTGCCCCAACCTACTTCAAGTCGTCTTATTTCACCGGAACCAAAAGTCATATTTTTAATATATCACTAAAAGACTTGTTTTTATAGGGACCGACTATGGCTAAATTAAGATTTTTTTTCACAAAAAGAGACTGAGCCAAAGCTTTTATTTCTTCCGCGTTAACCGCTTTTATTTTTCGAGCAATATCCCGCGGCGTCACTAAAGGCAATCCCATTATTTCTTTACCGCCATAAAAAGACGCTAAAGAATCTGAAGTTTCAAGAGACAAAAAAAGTCCGCCAATCAAATGGTTTTTCGCGCGTTCCAATTCTTCTTTTTGAACTTCAATTCCTTTTAATTTCTTAAATTCTTCCAAACCGGCTTTTATAACTTTTTTAATTTCTTCATGCTTAATACCGGCTGACATAACAATAAAACCATGATCTGAAAATAAATCAGCTGAAGCGCCTACGTAATAAGCGGCGCCCAGTTCACTTCTAATTTTCTGAAAAAGCCGAGAGCTCATTCCGCCACCTAAAATATCTACCAACACTTCCAATGCGTAACGTCTATCGTCAAAAAAATTAAAAGCGCGGAAACCCATAATCATATGAGACTGATCTGTTTCTTTTGCGAAAATACTTTGAGCTGATCTTTGCTGAGATTCAATTGTTTTAATTTTACTTCCTTTTTCACCCTGATCGAGTGCCAAGAATTGCTTTTCTATTTTTTGACTTATTTCTTTTTTATCAAAACCGCCAGCGATTATTAAAACCGAGGATTGAGCTAAATAATGCTTGCTCCGATAATTTATAAAATCTTCTTGTTTTAATTTTTTAATAACTTCTTTCTCACCGGCAATACTCCAACCGGCCGGCTGGTCGCCATACATCAGCCGCATAAAAACATCCCCTACTTTAGCGTTAGGCATATCTTCATACATATTTATTTCTTCAATAATGACGCCTCGCTCTTTTTCAATATCCGCGACATTAAAAACCGGATTTAAATACATATCGCTAATCACATCTAAAATTTCATCAAATGACTCGTTTTTTACTTTGGCATAATAACCGGTAAATTCCCGGTCAGTGAAAGCATTATAAGACGCGCCCAAACCGTCAAGCTCGCTTGAAATAATCATTTGATTAGCTCGTTTTTTTGTTCCTTTAAAACACATATGCTCCAAAAAATGGGAAATGCCATTTATTTTTTTTGTTTCGTATTTGGAACCGGCCCGAACCAAAACCATAACAGTTGTTGCCAGACTTGACGGTTGCGGAATTAAAATTACTCTTAATCCGTTTTTTAATATTTTTTTAATGAAAGATTTGTTCATAATATTATTTATCTTAACTTAATCAGCAAAAAAGAAAAATCCCGCCCCAACTTTTGGCCGGGGCGGGACTATTAATCTTTATCTATTATTTATTGCAACAATTTCAATAATTCCTGAAGTTTTGCGGTGATGTCATTTAACTGACTCTCAATTGCATCATAAATAGATGCAGCAATTGGAAGTTTTGAATCACTTGGCGGTTTTACTGCCGCATTAAAAGTCGCAGTCACGGGCCTGTTATGACTCATCACCACCGTACAAAGAGTAGAACTGACTGAATCACAACCAGACCAAGCAACAAAAGTAGAAGTTGAAGAAAGAGGTTTAGCTAAAAGCTGAACATTTGTGCCTTGCGAATAAAGTTC
>JASEIC010000014.1 GCA_030017555.1 Patescibacteria group bacterium
GCTAAAAAAGGGCGAAGAAGCAATAAAACTTCAGCTCATCCCCTTGGATCGGAAACTCTGGGAGATCGCCAACTTCAAGGAATTCTTGGGCTGGCGCAGAAAGGCAATCGCCGATGAAAAAGAATTCTACCAGCAAGACAACATCTCTCCCTTATTGGAAGTGATGCAAACAAGAATCCTTGAATGGCAGAATATCTGGAATAAAATAAGACCTCATGAATCATTGAATTATCTGACTCCTGAGGCCTATTACTACAAATGGCAAACTAGTCGATTGCCGACAAAAGATGTTATTACCTTGCAAACCTAAATGGTCAATATCTATCTGGACCTTGTCATACTCGGTAGATAAAGCCGCTTTTTCTTATTTGGTGAAATTTTATCTCCACATTAAAAACATACAAACAAAAATCCCGCTCCGCTAACCAGCAGAGGCGGGATTTTATTATTTACTGATCTGTTGTAAATAATTGTTCAGCTGAAATTGCGTAATTATTTGCCGCATCAGCTGATTTAATCACAAAATAATAAGTCGTACTCGCATTTAATCCTGTCAAATGAAGCGTATGATTCGTCACTAAACTGGAAGCGCTTACTGAAAGCGTACTCGTACTTACAATATTAAGCGGCGTAACCGTTGAATAATAAATCTTACTGGTTGCTGATTCGTTCGTAACCCAAGTGATTATCGCACTGCTTGTAGCCGCATTTGACGCAATTGAAGATATGATTGGCGCAACAATATCAGGAGTTGAAGTTGGCGTTGATGTCGAAAAACCCAATTTCTTGGCAATTCCATACGGCAACTCTTGGCAGACCGGAACAATCGGCTTTTCCCCGCCTTGTTTTCGCAACCATCCGGGAGCAATTAAATGCCCGGGCGGAACAATAGCACAAGGACGATTTTTGTTTTCTTCATCATCTTTTTGAAAAGAATTGTTCGTTTGCCATTTTTTCGGTTTGGCAATGGTTTCAAGAATGACCGGAGTTTTATCAAATATCTTATTCAATTTTTCAAGCGTCCGCGAACCAACAATCCCAGCCTGATCAATCTGATGTTTCTTTTGAAAACGTTTTACGGCTTTTTCTGTAAGAGAACCGAAATATCCAGTAATAAGACCTTCGGGATAAATATCTGAATCAGCCGCAAGCATAGCCTGTAATATTTTCACTTGATCGCCTTGCGAGCCTACCCGAAGCGCATTAACCAACTCGACAGTAGTTTTTTGCTTTTCTTGCTGAAGCGCCTTTATTTGTTCTTGTAATGCCTGAATCTGCTTAGTAAGATTCGCAATTAAATCCAATTGTGCTTGCGTATTACTCGTACTTATTTGCGCTAAAGATAAAGATGGCGCAAAAACCATAAGCAAAACAAAAGCAAAAATCCCTAAAAATAACTTATTCATAAAATAATTTATTAATTGATTTTACTTCGACCATTTAATTTATACATAATATATACGATGCGGTTATGCTTATGTTACATCTCTTTTTAAAATTTGAAAACGCATAATAAACCCCGCTTAGCGGGGGTAGCGAATTTGCATAGTTTTTTGAACTTTATACTTGCAGAAAAAAACCGAGTAATTATTATAATTATATATAAAAAATTATCATAAAAGAAATTTTTAATGATGAAAATATGAAAACTAAAATAGAATCATCGGAAAATGAAAAAAGATTAGTGGAAACAATTGAAAAAATTCCCATTGACGACGGCAATAAAGTAGATTTAATTCTTGTTTGGCAAGAATTAAAGCAGGCTACAGAAACTGAAGTAAATCTAATACGTTGGAACCCTGACGAAAAATTACCTCAAATCACAGAAGAACAAAAACAAATAATTATAAACAATGCTGAATCTACTTTTTCTTCCTTAGGATTAAGTTTTATAAAAGGAAAACGTTCGGAGTCATCCTATAAATATGTTGATAAACCACAAAAAACCGGCGGTGCGGAAAATCAGTTATTTTATGTTGCCAAAAAAGAAAAAGACGCAAAAATATTATCTGAAATTTGGCAAATAAATGAAAATAAAAACGCAGGTAAATTAGGACGCCTTTTTGGATTTCCCGAATCTGCTACTAAAGCTTATAAAAAAGTTTTGAAAGAAGAATTGGAAAATTCAGAAAAGCACCTTATTAATCAAGGAAATTTGCCAAAAGACATACAACAAGAAGATTTTATGGCTTTTGCACAATTCAGGCTTTCAAAAAACCACTGGCAGAAAGAATTAGAAACATCTAAAAAATGGGCAAAAGAAATAAAACGCCTTGATCCACTACTATATGAACGGGTGGTTCGCGATCATCATGATATACTGCAACTTGAAACAATTCGCAAATTTATTAACACTTCTTTTCTTAAGATTGAAAAGGAATTACCAAATTTGAAAAATAACTGGTTAACTCCTTTTAATAAACTAATCAATGACATTATGGCAAAAATTAATAATCCGGATTTTAAAACTTCTATTTCATCATATGGTTATGAAGAAATACTAAAAAATATTGAGAATTTTAAAAATCGATTTACTACTCTTCAACAAGAGTATCAAAACAAAAAAATTATTCCCGAAAATATCAAAAAAGAACTTTTTAGCAGATTAAGAATTTTAATTTAAAATAAAAAACCGCCAGTAGTTTCCTATCGGCGAAATATTTTTAATTAACTCTAGAGTACAATCTTCTGCGGTATGATCACAATAAATACGTTTACAAACTGGACATAACATAGAAATATCTTCTTTCGTTAATTGAATTATTAATGAACTTAAACCACTGTAGAGTTTAGCAAATTTGATAATATTTGTCAATATTTGTTAAATTTAAAAATTTGTTACACTAAAATCAGATAATTTAAAAACTTAACAATTAAACCTAAGAAGGTTAGCCATGAAACGCTTTTTCAGTATTAGCTTATTTTTAATTTCGCTATTTCTTATTTTCGGTTTGAATGGTTGCTACACACAAATAACTGTTCAGGAAAACGAGAATGATTATGTAAAACAGGAAAGTATACTAATCGACGACAGCATTCCTTATCCGGGCGATAACCCCGATTCAACGCGAAAAACAGTAGTTCGTGATACTTTTTATAATGATTATTGGTTATCACGAATTGGTTTTTGGTTTTATTACCCATCCCCCTACACTTGGGATTATTGGTATCCGCAACCTTATTGGTATTATAATCATTACTATATTTGGAATGATTATTGGTCATTTTACATTTGGCGGCATTATCCAAGCGGTTGGGGCTGGTGGGACACTTGGCCGTATTGGCGCCACTATCACCAATACGGATATCATTGGAATTATTACTGGCATAAACCAAATTTCAATGACCGAAACCGTTTAGGAGAAAAACGTTACGACGGTAACGCCCGTCGTAGAGATTTACGCGATACTCGCGATAGAAATATTCGCGATCAAAATCGGGATAGAACAAGAGAACGCGAGATTAAAAAATCCGACCGACCAATACTACCAGAAAGAAAACGCGATGGCACAATTCGTACGCCACAACGACCGCCAAGAGAAGAAAGAATCAGACCGAATCAAAGACCATCTCAAAGAGACCGCGATGGAACAATACGTGATCAACGAAAAGAATCTCAAAAACCAAAAGTAACGCCACCTCGACAAAATCCAAATCCCGATGAAAAGCGGCCACCACGACAAGATGACGGCGTGAAACGAGATCCGCCCAAACGTAATCACGGAACGCCTTCAGTAAGACAGCAAAATTCTAATCCTCCGTCCCGTTCCGATCGCGACGCTTCTTCTAATTCCAATAGAAATTCAAATCGATCTGGATCGGAACGAAAACGTCCTTAAACAAATAAATTTAAACTCCGCTCATAAAAAGCGGAGTTTCTATATGATTTTTATCAATTGAATTCTGTCAATACCTCGCATCCGTCATCAACAATCGCTACCGTATGTTCAAAATGAGCTGATAAGCTTCCATCAGCTGTCATAAAACTATCATCGTTTTTCTGCAAAATTTGCGAAGAGCCAATACTTACCATTGGTTCAATGGCAAGCACTAACCCGGGTTTTAATTCCATGTCATCGCCCTTTTTGCCATAATTATAAATTATTGGATCTTCATGAACCGCAAAACCAACGCCATGTCCTGTTAAACTTCGAATAATATGAAATTTTCCTTTTTTTACAGTATTTTCAATTGCGAAACCAATATCACCCAAATGTTTTCCGGGTTTACAAACTTTAATTGCTTCTTTAAGAGATTTTTTGGTTACATCAATTAATCGCTTGGCATCTTTTGAAATATCGCCTACACCCACGGTAATAGCCGCGTCTGTAAAATAACCTTTATAATTTACGCCAAAATCGATTTTAACAAGATCGCTATTTTTAATAACATATTCGTTTGGAATGCCATGAACAACTACTTCGTTTATAGATGCGCAAATTGCCGCCTGATAAGGATTTGACGCGCCTTCTGGACAATAACCAAAAAAAGCCGGTTTTGCGTGAGCTTTTTCCAATAACTCTCTCGCGTACTTATCAAGACGCGAGAGTCTTGTTCCTTCTTTAATCTCTTCTCCTAGTTTTTGGAGTATTTCTCCTAAAATTTTTCCTGAAATTCGCAAAAATTTAAAATCATTTTCAGTTTTTAACTTAATCATATTTATTCCAAACCAATAGCTTTTTGAACTTTTTCAAAAACTTTATATGGTAGAAATTCACCATTAATTCCTTGCACTTTGTAACCCATTTTTTTCATATAAGAGAGAATCGGATAGGTCCTATTTTTATATTCATTAAGCCGCACCTTAATTACCTCTGGCTTATCTAATGTTCTTTTTCTCATTCCTCCTCCGCAAAAAGCGCAATGCTTTGTTTTGGCGTTTGCTAAAATGGGCAGTCCGCAAACCTTACAAAGCCGACGGCGACTATTTCGTTTCATGGTCGTACTTTCTCTAATTTTAAGCCATAAAACAACAATATTTTTTCGGCCATAAAGTTTACTTAAATGATCAATCAGGCCGATTTGTTTTTTATCACCCGTAACTTCAAACATTGTTCTGGGAGAACCGCTAAAAACAAGACTCCAATTACTATTAGCCAAGCGAGTAGTTTTTTCTTTAACAATTTTCAAAACCCACCACGGCTCGCAAAGCTTGCCAGTATCAAAATTTATCTGCTGTTTTCGCACCATTGGATCTTTTTTTGCTTCCGGCGAATGAACCACGTTTTCAATAAACCGCCCAGTATCAAAATGAAAAAAACCATACTTACGGACCAAAAGTTCGGCTTGCGTGCCCTTACCAGAACCCGGCGGACCATAAATAATAATTACTTTTTTTGTCATAGATTTAGTATACACCGCACGGAAAAATAAAAAAACCCGCAAGGTTTTACCTTGAACAGGTTTAATTGAGTAATAAGCTTTTAGTTTTTGCTTTCTCTGATCGCATCGGCAATATTGTGGCCGGCACTCGAAAGGAAAAATCCAAGTGACGCTAAGCCACAACCGATACTTGCAACCGGTGATACAGACGTTGCAGTAAAACTGGCCACTATAGCCGCAACAATGCCAAATGAAAACATAATTAATGATCGTATGATAATCTCCACAAAATTTCTTTTCTTTTCGAAGAAACCCGTCGGAGCGAAACGATGAATTCCCGAGCGAAGGCGCGGGAATTTGTACCTATGCCGTTGCCTAAATCCCCCGCCAGTGGCGGGGTTGAGTTCGATAAATTCCGTTATGCCTAACGACAAGCGAGTTTGATTTTAGCGAGCGAGCCTATGAGCGAAGGAGTGGTTATTTCTAAAATATCCCCTCGTATTCGCGAATAGTAAGCTGCGATTCAATTTTCTTCATAATTTCCAGCGCAACTGATACAACAATAAGAAGCGCCGCGCCACCAATCGAAAGCGCTTGAATACCTGTAAATATTTGAGTAACGTTTGGCAAAATCGCAACTGTACCTAAAAACAACGCGCCAAAAAACGTAATCCTCCGAACGGTCCTGCCAATTACTTGAGTAGTGGCTGGTCCCGGCCTAATGCCGGGAATAAAACCCCCGCTTCGCTGCAAATTTTTGGCAATTTCTTCAGGATCAAAAGTAATCGCTGTATAAAAATAAGTGAAAACAACAACCAAAATAAAATATAACACGCTATAAATGAATATATTATTAAATAAACCAGAAACAAAATCATTAATACGAAGGGAAAGATCAGAAGAAACAATAGAAATAGCTTGGGCAAAAAACTGCGGGAAAAGAAGTATTGAAATAGCAAAAATAATAGGAATAACACCAGCTTGGTTTACTTTGAGCGGCAAATAAGTTGAAACACCACCGTACATCTTATTTCCTCTAACTTGCTTAGCATAAGAAACCGGCAATTTTCGTTCACCTTCAGTTATAAAAACAACACCGGCTACAACAATAATACTCAAAATTACGAATGCAATATAAGTCGGTAAAATACTAGGATTATAATTTAACACGCTATCTATCACGTGGGCTGGCAAACTGCTTACAATACCAGCAAAAATAATCAAAGAAACGCCATTGCCAATTTTATACTCTGAAATCAATTCACCAATCCACATAAGAAATACAGTACCAGCAGTAATGACAATAACATTACTAATAAGCGACAAAAACTCGAGTTGAGGCAATACCCCGCGAGACGTCAAAAGATTTAAAAAACCATAACCCGAAAGAGCCGCCAACGGTACGGTAAGATAACGAGAAATGCGGTTAAATTTAGCTCGACCTTCCGCCCCCTCTGCGTAATAATATTTCTTAAGATTAGGAAAAATAATAGTAAGAAGCTGCATAATGATGGTGGCTGTAATGTAAGGACCAACTCCCAACATCATAATTGAAAGGTTTGATAAACCGCCGCCAGAAAATATATTCAAAAAGCCGAATAGTTGATTTGAAGAAAAGAACTCTTGAAGTTTTTGAGGATCAATACCCGGAATAGGAATTGCAGCAAGCAAACGGAAAATCAAAAGCCAAAAAAGAACTATCAAAATTTTTTTTCTTAAATCTGGTATTTTGAAAATTTGAAGAAGTTTATTCATAATAAACTATAAAATTATTTTGCCTTTAGCTGTTTCTATTTTCTTTCGAGCGCTTGCTGATACTTTTAATCCTTCCAAATTCATTGCTTTTTTTATTTCGCCCCTACCTAATATCTTAACACTAATAGATGCTTTTTTAAGTATTCCTTTTTCAATCAGAATTTTCTTTGATAAATTAGAATCTTGAATTATTTTCGCTAAATCTCCAACATTTAAAATAATTGGTTTTGGTCTTAGTGATTTATGGCTAACGCCGCGAAGTTTTGGTATACGCATAAAAAGATCGCGTTCGCTTGGTCGAATTTTATGGCCTGCGCGAGATTTTTGACCTTTCTGCCCATGACCGGAATAAGTGCCACGTTTACCGCCACGTCCAATACGTTTTATTTTTCTTCGCTTATTCAAAGATTTTAATTCATGAAGTTGCATTTATTTGATTTACTCTTTTTCTTTTACGATTACTTCATTTTTTATAAATAATTTTAAAACTTTAATAGTTGCTTCAGCGTTAGCAATTTTATTCTTGGTTCTACCCATAATTTTAGCGGAAATGTCTTTTACCCCGACAAGTTCCAAAACAACACGCGCAGCACCGCCCGCAATAAGACCGTGACCTGATTTACACGGTTTAATTCTTACTAAAGCCGCACCAAACTTAGCCTCGGCATCATAAGGAATTGTTCTCCCATCTTTCAATAAAATTCTAATTATATTCTTTTCTGCCTGACGTTTAGCTTTTTGAACTGCAGCGGCTACGTCCAAACCTTTAGCTACTCCCAAACCAACACGCCCTTTTTCATCTCCAACAACAACGGCAGCGCGAAAGCTAAATCTTTTTCCACCAGCCATAACACGAGTAACACGCCTAATTTCGAGAACCTTCTCTTTATATTCACTCTTTTTTACTAATTTTTCATTGCGTCTAATCATGTTTATAAATAAAACTATAATAACAAACCATGTTTTCTTGTAGCCTCTACCAGAGCTTTTACCCGACCATGATAACGATAAGCTCCGCGATCAAAAACCGCTTTTTCAATACCTAATGCTTTGGCTTTTTCACCGATTATTTTTCCTACTTCAGATGCGGCTTCAGTTTTCTTAATTTTTTTCTTCAAATCACTTGAAGAAGCAACCGCTAATGTTTTATGATTTTCATCATCAATAAGTTGAACGCTGGTAAATTTATGACTTCGGAAAACAGAAAGACGGGGTCTTAATGACGTACCAAAAATATTGCTTCGCACTCGAAGTTTACGTCTTAATCTTATTTGATTTATTTTTTTTCTTGACTTCATAAACAATTATTATGCTGAACTACCCGCGGTGGTTGCGGCTTTTTTACCGGCTTTTCGACGAATTATTTCATCCGAATAACGGAAGCCTTTTCCTTTATACGGCTCTGGCTTTTTAAACGATCTGATTTCTGCTGCTACTTGACCCACCAAAGTTTTATCAATGCCTTTTACTTTTAAAATTGAGCTTTTTTCAACTTCAAAAATAATACCATTTGGAGCTTTGTAATAAACTGGGTGGGAAAAACCTAAATTCATTATAATATCATTACCTTCTTTTGTTACGCGATAACCAACACCCTCAAGAAGCAAAATCTTTTCAAAACCCTTCGTTAATCCTAAAACTGAATTAGCGAGAAGCGCGCGCATTGTTCCCCAATTACTCCGCGCTTGTTTGCCTTCCCCGATTAAATCTAATTTTAAGCAACCATCTTCTAAAATTGGTTTAACGCCTTTAAGAAACGGAGTTTTTAATTCCGCTTTCGCGCTTTTTATTACTATTTCGTCATTAGTAATCTCTACCGTGATACCATCTGGTATTTTAATTGGTTGTTTTCCTATTTTAGACATGCCAATGTTGTTAAAATTTACAAGCCCAATGCGCAGTAAATTTTACTACAACATTGAGCACCCCGCTCCAGTTTTTAACCGGGCGTCCATTCGACTTAAAATTGTTTTGATTGTTATTAAACATTTTATTGCTAATTACTGTATTCATAAAACTCTTGGCGGGGTAAGGTTTTGTCATAAATTTTTTACGCCTGCGTCTCGAAATCTTATACAAAGTCCTTACCAAATTTCAAAAAGTAATTGACCGCCCAATTTTTTCTTCCGCGCTTCGTAACCAGTCATAAGACCGGAAGATGTGGAAATAACAAGAAATCCTAATCCTTCTTTCACTTTTCTAAAATCATTATAACCGCCATAAAGAAGTCTCGATGGCCTACTTAAAAATTTAATACCATTTATAGGTCTCGCATTTTCAAATGAGACTTCTATTATTTTTTTAGCTGATCTCCCTTTTACTTCAACGTCTTTTAAAAAATTGCATCGTTTAAGAAGTTCGACCACAGCTAAATCCATTTTTGAATAACGCGTTTTAATTGAAATCTTTCTCGCCCTTTGAGCATTTTTAATTTTTATAAGTAAATCAATATACATAATTTTTAGGATGCTTTTTTAATACCCGGAATTTCACCGCGACTTGCTAGTTCGCGAAAACATATACGGCAAGTATTAAAATCGCGCATATAGCCTCGTTTACGACCACAGCGAAAACAACGCCTCACGATTCTTGTTGAAAATTTCGGTTTTTTCCTTGCTCGCGCTATAACTGATGTTTTTGCCATATTATTTATTACTTTTGATGTTTCAGTGGCGCTCCAACCAACCTATAAAAATCAATTGCGCTCTCTCTGTTTTTTATCATTGTTACAAGCGTCACTTGTAAGCCAAAACTTATTCTCGATTTCTCAATTACAATTTCTGGAAAAACATATTGTTCTCGAAAACCAATATTAAGTTGGCCATGTTCATCGACATTTTTAAGATCAATTCCGCGAAAATCTTTTACGCGAGGCAAAACGATTCGAACTAAACGATTCAAAAAATCAAGCATCCTTCGACGACGTAAAGTAACTTGCAAACCAACAATATCTCCGGTTCTAGTTTTAAAACCAGCAATTGATTTCTTGGCGGCTCGGGTCGCCGGTTTCTGACCGGTAATCATCGCCAATTCGCTAATAATTTCAGGTAAAATCTTTTCTTCGAACTGAGATTGATTTCGCAGCTTTCCAACACCAATATTTACAACAATTTTCTCAAGCTTATTTTGCGTATGAATATTTTTCTTAACAGGCATAATTAAATTGTATTTTTACACTTACGACAAAATCGGACTTTTTGATCCTTTTCTAAACGGAATCCTAAACGAACAGATCGATTACAATACGTACAAAAGAATCCAATGTTGGAAATTTTAACTGGACGCGAAATTTGAATTACCTCGCCTTTCTCACCCTGACGTTTAGGTCGAGTATGTTTTTTATAAAAATTCAAACCCTCGACAAGCACAGTTTCGTCTTTCGGATTAACTCTAATTACTTTACCGGTTTTACCGTTATCCTTACCTTTTAAAATTTTTACAGTATCGCCTTTTTTTATCTTCATATTTAAAACTAAACTAATTCTTCGGCTAGTGATGCAATAGTATCATAACCCATTTCTTTAATTTCTCTAGGAATCGGTCCAAAAATACGGGTCGCTCGCGGTTCTTTTTTATCAACCAAAACAACCGCATTATCATCAAACCTAATATAAGAACCGTCTGGCCTGCGCCAAGGAGCGCGCTGTCTTACTATAAGCGCTCTCACAATATCCTTTTTTTTCACCTGTTTTCTTGGTTCGGCAACCTGAACTGACGCAATAATCAATTCTCCAATTCTTGAATAACGTTTACGACCGCCGCCTAAAACGCGAAAACAACGAACTGTTTTAGCGCCAGAATTATCAGCAACCTTTAATATGGATCGTTCTTGAATCATAAAATTTATTCTTTAGTTATTTTTTCTTTACTTATAATTTGCCATCGCTTTCCGCGCGAAAGAGGTCTTATTTCTTGAATAATAACCGTATCGCCGGTTTTGTATTCTTCTTTTTCATCATGAGCTTTAAAACGCTCAGTTACTTTATAATACTTAAGATACCGTGGATGCTTTTTAAGGCGTGTTACGGCTACAACACGCGTTTTTTTCATTTTATCTGATACGATTACACCTTTTAATTTTCTCATATTTATGAAGTATTGTTTGTTTTTGATCTCTTTAAAGTCAGAAGTTGAGCAATGGTTCTTTTTAACTTTCTAATTTCTCGAATATTTTTAACTTTGCCTTGAAATAAATCAAGCTCAAGATTGGCCAATTTTTCCCTAAGGTCAAAAAGATCTTTATCTATTTCCATGACTGATTTATTTTTATACGTTTCAAAATCTTTTCTTTTCATAATTACTTAATTAATGTTTTTGTTTTAACCGGTAATTTATGGCTAGCCAATCGAAGGGCTTCTAACGCGATATCTTTAGACACGCCATCAACTTCAAAAAGAATCCGACCCGGCTTTACCGGAAAAACATAATGATCAATATCGCCTTTGCCACCGCCTAAAGTTACTTCTGGCGGAAGTTTTGTAACTGGTTTATCAGGAAAAATACGAATCCACATTTTACCCTGTCTTTTCATAGCGTGGGTAATAGCTTTTCTTGCGGCCTCAATCTGAGCCGAAGTAATCCAAGCGCTACTTAATGATTGCAGACCAAAACTACCGAAACTCAAAGTGATACCTCGAGTTTCCTTAGTGCGCCTTCGTGAACGTCCTTTTTGTTGTTTTCTATATTTTTGTTTTTTTGGTTGCAACATAAAAATTTAAAATACTAATTATTTCATTTTGATTTTTTATCTTTATCGAAAATTTCACCTTTATAAATCCAAACTTTTATACCAACCGTGCCATAAGAATTAAAGGCTGTTGCTTCACCGTAATCAACGTTTGCTCTAAGTGTCTGAAGCGGCATTTTACCTTTTGCAAGCCAATCCTGCCGAGAAATTTCAGCGCCATTTAAACGACCGGAAACTTTTATTTTTGCGCCTTTAACTTCTCGATTTTGCATAATACTTTCTAAACGTCTCTTAATAATGCCTCTATAAGGAAATCTTTTTTCCATATCAAAAGCAATTTGTTGAGCCTCGACCGCCGCCGAAATTTCCGTACGCTTCAGTTCCTCGATATTTAAATTCAAGCTGAAAGTGCCGGTAATATTATTCTTTCGCCTTAAAACTCGAAATCCCTTAAGAAGTTTCTCTTTTAATTCCTCAATACCCTTACCGCCTCGACCAATGATAAGACCGGGACGACTTGCGCGAATCAAAACTCTAATCGCATCTCCCATTCGCTCGATTTCAATAGCTGCGATACCAGCTGCTAAAATTTTTTTTCGAATAAATTCGCGAATAAAATTATCTTCTTCAATAAAAAAACGCTGTGATTTTTTCAAAAACCATCGGCTTGACCAAGGAATCGTAATGCCTAATCTTAATAAATTTGGTTTTGTTTTTTGTGCCATGATTTTAAACTGATTTTCGTCTAAATACTTTTTGAAAAATGCCTTTTTTTGCGGTTGATTTTATTTCTTCATGAGTTTTTTCTTCTTGTTTTACATAAGGAACTTCTTTATGTGAGTGAGTTTCTTTTTCATCAACTTTCACCTCTCCTTTTTTAGTTTGCTTTTCGTCTTTTTTCTTCTTTGGTTTTCCTAAAATAATAAATCGTGATTTTGAAAGTTTGTCAGAAGTTTCCAAAATTAATGTCACATGACTTGTTTTCTTTTCGATTAAATTTGCTGAACCGCGAGCTCGTGGCGTCCATCGCTTATACTTTGGTCCTTGATCAACGCGCACCTCTTTTATAAAAAGTGTTGCGGGTTCGATTTTAAAATTATGCTTGGCATCAGCAAAACCGCTTCGAACAAGTTTCAATAACGATAGAGCTGCCCGATGAGGCAAGACCATAAGTTTAGCCTCTGCCTCGCTTAGAGGCAAACCTTTAATCATCTCTGCAATCGCTCGAGTTTTGCGAGGCGTTATACGTAAATAATTCAATTTTACAGTGAGGGTTTTTGGCATAAGTCAGAATTAAATTATTTTGTTGGCGGCGTAGACTGTTCCCGAACCTTTTGTTCCAATTCACGCTGCATTTTTCCGCCGTGTTTAATAAACTTCCTAGTTAGTGAAAACTCCCCTAATCGATGACCAACCATATCTTCTGAAACTCTTACTTCAATAAATTCTTTACCATTATGAACACCGAAAATAAAACCAACCATTTCCGGAGAAATTTCAGAACTTCGAGACCAAGTTTTGATAACCGTTTCGTCGCCCGGTTTTAATTTGCTGATTTTTTTCAATAATTTCTGATCAACGTACGGACCTTTTTTGATTGAACGACTCATAGTTTTATTTTCTTCGTTTTAAAATCAATTTATTCGACCACTTCTTTTTATTTCGAGTTTTTCTACCGCCGGTTATTTTTCCCCATTTAGTTTTCGGTCTTTTAGTACCGCGCGGCTGACGGCCTTCGCCACCGCCATAGGGATGGTCACGAGGATTCATGGCCGAACCGCGAACCGTTGGTCTTATCCCCAACCAACGAGAACGCCCGGCTTTTCCAATAATCACTAAACTATGTTCTGGATTTGAAATTTGGCCGATTGACGCATAACAGTTCCACTGAACTTTTCTTACTTCGCCCGAAGGCATTTTTAAATGTGTATAACCGTCTTCATTAGCAAGAACTTGAATCGAAGAACCGGCTGAACGGGCAAGTTGACCGCCTGAACCGGGTAAAAGTTCAACGTTATGAATAAAAGTGCCAACTGGTATATTTTTAAGAAAAGTACGATTACCAATCTTAAGCGGCGTATCTTCTGAAGTAAGAATCGAATCACCCACCTGAAGTCCATGAGGAGCAATAATATAACGACGCTCGCCATCAGCATATAAAATAAGAGCAATAAAAGCCGTTCGAAATGGATCATATTCAATAGTTTCGATTCGAGCAGGAATACCAATTTTATTTTGCTTAAAATCAATCTTCCTAAAAAGAGCTTTGTTGCCGCCTCCTTGATGACGCACCGTAATTCGTCCTTGATTATTACGCCCAGAATGGCGTTTTAACCTCCGAGTAAGTGATTTTACTGGTTTGTTTGTAGTAATCAAACTATAATCTACTACTGAATAATTTCTCCGTGATGCGCTTGTGGGTTTATAATGCTTCATAAATTGTTTATGATGTTTCTATCTTTTGTCCTTGCTTAATTGCAATAATTGCTTTTTTAAAATTTTCTCTTCGGCTGGCTTTATTTCGCCACATTTTTATTTTTCCTTTATTTAAAATCATATTAACCGAGAGAACGGAAACGTGATATTTATTTTCGATTTCCCGTTTCACAAGTGATTTATTCGCAGAAACGTCAACCACAAAAACATATTTGTTGTTTTCCATAAGATTATGGGCTTTTTCACTTAAATGCGGATGTTTAATTAACTTTATGCTTAAACCCTTCCTCGCCGCAATTGAACCTTGTTTCTTAGAAATATTATCTGCCGCTTCTTTTTTAATTGTTGATTTTTTAAAAAAGCTCATATTATTTCTTTAAAATTAATTTTTCAAGTTGTGGTATAACTGCTTTATCCAAAAAAATATATTTATAAGTCAAACAATCAGAAATATTCAAAGAATCGCCATTCAAAATGCCGACTTTTGGAATATTTCTACCGGCCAAAAAAATACTTTTATTGCCTTTTGCTGTTACGAACAAAATGCTTGCCTGTTTCTTTAAAAAAGCCCTTATTATCGCTATAACATTCTTAGTTTTGTTATTTTCAATATTCAAATCATCGATAACTTTAATTTCGTCATCAGCCAATTTTTTAGAAAGTAACGAGAAAAGAGCGCCTCTTTTCATTTTCTTATTAATTTTTTTGTAAAAATTCTTTTGGTTTGTCGGACCAAAAGTTACACCGCCGCCAGCCCAAAGCGGTGAACGAATAGAACTGTGTCTGGCTCTGCCGGTACCTTTTTGTCGCCAAGGCTTTTTACCACCGCCCGCAACCTCGCTTCTATCCTTAACATGGGCTAAAGGCTTGCGTAACGAAGAAACTTGCGCAATATAAGCCTGATGAACAAGTTCAGGATTCCACTTTACATTAAAAACCTGATCTGGAAGATTAATTGCGCCTACTTTATGATTTTTTTTATTAAAAATTTCTACCTTCATAAAAATTATTTCTTTATTTCAACTACCGTTCCACGCATACCCGGAACCGCTCCTTTTATCATTAGCATTTGATCTTCTTGTTTTATTTGAACAAGTTCTAAATTCTTAACAGTAACACGTTCAAAACCCATATGCCCTGCCATTTTTTTCCCTTTTATAACCCGTTGTGGCGCAGTTGCACCAATCGAGCCTGGCGCACGCATCCTATTTTTCTGACCATGCGTTTTTGGTCCCCCATGAAAACCATGTCTTTTCACCACGCCTTGAAACCCCTTTCCTTTACTTTTACCGCTTACCCGAACATAATCGCCTTCTTTAAATTCCTGAAGGTTTTTCAATTCTTCTTCACTGCCCATTGCTTTTAAGATAGTAACCGGCACGACTTTATCATTTTTCCAAATCTGGCTCATTTTTAATTTTTTTGCTAAAATTTTAGCCATTTTTTTAAAAAAGTTAGTAAAACAGCGGGGTGAAGCCCTGCTGTTTTCAAAATCTACTATGTTTTTAGTAGCGCGGCTAAACCCGTACCATCCTAACCCATCTTTATCTCAACGTCAACGCCAGCCGGTAAATTAAGATCCGATAGCGATTCTATAATTTTTTGCTGCGGATTCGGTATATCAATAAGTCGTTTATGAACCCGAAGCTCAAAATGTTCACCTGATTTCTTATGAACAAAAGTTGAACGATTAACAGTATAACGTTTAAATTCAGTAGGTAACGGTATTGGGCCGACAACTTCCCCGCCTTGCCGCTTAATCGCTTCTACAATTTGACGTACTGAATTATCAATCAACTTCGCATCATAAGATTTAATGCGGAGTCTCAATTTTTCCTTTTGAAGTTGCTTTTCTTTTTTCTTCATGTCAATTTCACTTTCTTACTCAATATGATTTTAATTTTACCATAATTATTGAGCATCAAGTACTCAAATTATTAAACATTCAATAATTTGAGTACTTAATAGATTTCTTCAATTTTACTCAATTACTTTAATATCTTAGTCACTGCGCCTGCGCCAACGGTTTTACCACCTTCTCGAATAGCAAATCTCTGTTTTTCTTCCAATGCCACTGGCGCAATAAGTTTTACGGAAATACTCACTGTGTCGCCCGGCATAACCATTTCCGTACCTTGAGGCAAAATTACCTCACCGGTAACATCGGTCGTTCGAATGTAAAACTGCGGTTTATATCCTTTAAAAAACGGGGTGTGTCTGCCGCCTTCTTCTTTTGAAAGTACGTAAACTTCTGCTTCAAATTCAGTATGAGGCGTCACACTGCCAGGTTTCGCAATAACTTGACCACGCTCAACATCTTCTTTCTTCAAACCACGAAGAAGAATGCCGACATTATCACCGGCGCGAGCCTCATCAAGAGTTTTTTGAAACATTTCAACACCAGTCACAACTGTTTTTTGAGTAGGTCTCAAGCCAATAATTTCAACTTCTTCATTAGTCTTTAAAATTCCTCGTTCCGCGCGACCGGTTACAACCGTCCCTCGCCCTTCAATCGAGAAAATATCCTCAATCGGCATCAAAAACGGCTTATCAATTTCACGAACCGGCTCCGGAATAAAAGTATCCAATGCTTTTACTAATTCTAAAATTGGCTTAGCCGCTTCATCATCAGCAGATTTTGTTTCTAATGCCTTGGTGGCTGAACCTCGAATTACCGGAGTTGTATCGCCCGGGAAATTATATTTCTTCAATAACTCGCGAATTTCTGACTCTACTAAATCAATAAGTTCTTTATCGTCAACTATATCAACCTTATTCAAAAAAACAATTATCGCTGGCACGCCTACCTGTCTCGCAAGCAAGATGTGTTCGCGAGTTTGAGGCATTGGGCCATCAGCCGCTGAAACAACAAGAATAGCGCCATCCATTTGAGCCGCGCCAGTAATCATGTTTTTAATGTAATCAGCGTGACCGGGCGCATCAATATGCGCATAATGACGATTTTCTGATTCATATTCCGAATGGTGAAGAGCAATAGTAATGCCGCGCGCTTTTTCTTCGGGCGCGTTATCAATCATATCGACCGTCTCCACTTTCTTGGTTAGACCTTTCATATGAAGCACGTGCGTAATCGCCGCGGTAAGAGTCGTCTTACCATGGTCAACATGCCCAATGGTTCCCACATTTACATGCGGTTTAGTTCTCTTAAATTTTTCTTTTTCTGCCATATTTCTCTAAATTTTCTATTTTTTGTATATTTTTCGACCTAAAATTAAATTTGTACGACAGCTATCATTTTTGCTGATAAAATAGCATCTGTCAATCTCCACCAGAAATGTGGATAAGTTTAGGCCACGTTATAAACAAGGCTCTGCAGAAAAATCCTGATGTCCACGGCCAGACCAACACTGCTGAGTTCTTATGGGTTCCCCCAGCGACCAGCTACCATTCACATAGTAAGCGGACGCAGAGAATCTAGCTGCGCGGGTTGAGTCATTGTGAAGACCATCGTACGTCACCGTGACATACCACTGATCGCCAACCTTACTAACACTCACTGAACGCTTCCCCCATTCCCGATCACGAACTGTTCCCCAAGTTGTTTGAACAGCCAATACATCTCCCTCCTCTTGCGTAAAAGCAGGTGTTACTTTAGAACTTGGTTCAATAAATTTGAAGGTGGAGAGGATTTGATTAAAAATAACACGGTTAGCAACCTTATCTTCCTTTGTACCCTCCAACCAAACATTATATATCTGTGGCGCCTGAACAGACGGGGGGAACGTTGCCCGCATACTCAAATTGTCCGTACTGCTATAGCCATATTCTTTTTTATACATCCCCAGCACCCCACCCACAGTAATAGGAGTACTACCCATTTTTTGTTCCTCTTGCAAAATATATTGTGGTGAAGTTTGGACATTACTAAGAACAACCCGTAGCCGCTGACCTGACGTAATAATAGAAACCGTGAAAGAACGGCTGGGATAGCCTATTTCGCCCCCTAAAACATCTTTTTCTTTGAGATCTGGCGAGACAAAAGAGAGATTGATTAGATTACTGGTCTTTTCCTCGCGCTCTTTTTGTTGCCATGTTGCTGGATATTTAAACTCAAACCCATACTCTTCATTGCGATAGATTTGCCAATCACTCACATCAATCGCTGATGTTGAAGTTGCTTTTTCAATTCTCTTTTCAATTTTTCCTTTTATTTGCTCAATTCCTTTTTGTGACGCTTCAATTGCTCTTTCTAATCCCTGCTTTGCAGCCTCAGGAACTTTAGCGAGATTTTCTTGGAGAACTTGCAAATGCTTTACGGTTGTTTCTTCTATATTTTTTGTAAATCCCACAATATCCTTACCTTTGTCTTTTAATTCTTTTGCTTTTTCAAGAGCGCGGTTTAATTGATCTTCGTATTTTTGAAGCGTCTTGTCTGCAATCTCTTGCTTCCCCTTTTCAATCATTTTCTGATACTCCACAAACCGCACATCCGCGAGGTGAAGATACTGCCGGGCTTTTTGTTCAGCATCAAAAGTGAAAAAGAGTTGAATTTCTTCTTTCCAAGTTTTCAAGAAATAAAATGGAGAGTCTGGAGTAAGACTGGAATCAAGAAGACTAACATTAACAGCAGCGAAAACGCTATTTGAAAAAACAAAAATAAAAACAACTAAAAATGTAATTAAGCTTTTTCCCATAATATTAATATAACACAAATGTCGACTTTCTTGAAATTATTGCTCATTAATTTATTCAATTACAGCGCGGATTCTGCGCACGCCAGCAGAACTGGCTTCTTCTTTTATAATCTTAAAACTGCCGATTTCGCGGGTATTTTTTACATGCGGTCCGCCGCAAATTTCTTTTGAATAAGCCTGCCCCGAGCCAGCCGCGGGGTCGCCGATAAAATAAACTTTTAATTTATCCCCCAACTGCGCATATTTATCCTCAAAAATACCGTGCGCGCCTTTTGCTTTTGCTTCATCAGCAGTTAGAAGCTCAAAACGCACCGGCAATTCTTCCTTGATTTTTTGATTGACTATTTTTTCCAAATTCGCAATTTCATCGCCCGTAAGTTTCCGCGAGCACGCAAAATCAAACCGCAAACGCTCGACGCTAATATTAGAACCTCTCTGATCAACTACGCCCCCAAAAATATCCATTAAAGCCTGATGAAGAAGATGGGTGGCAGTATGAAGCTTCACCACTTCTTCTGAATTATCAGCAAGGCCGCCCTTAAATTTTCCAGCCGAAGCAGTTCGGGAAAGTTCTTGATGTTTTTTAAATTCCAATTCAAATTCATTTTTATCTACTTTTAAACCGCGCTCTTTCGATAATTCTTCTGTAAGCTCCAATGGAAAACCATATGATTGATATAAATCAAAAGCAATTTTTCCGTCAATCTTTGAAAATTTTTCAAATTCCCGCATTCCTTTTTCTAAAGCTAAACCGAATTTTTCTTCTTCGGCTTTAAGTTCACGAATTATAAATTCTTGATTTCTCCCAAGTTCCGGATAAGCGTCTTGAAAAAGTTTTATTATCACTTCTGCGACTGGCGCAACTAAATTATTTTTCGCATTAATTAATTTTCCATAACGGATTGCCCGACGAATTAAACGTCTTAAAACATAACCTTGTTCAACATTTGAAGGCGCAATCCCTTTAGCATCGCCCACAATAAACACCGACGCCTTAATATGGTCCGCAATAATTCTCGTTGCCCGTTCATCAGATTTACCTGCTAATTCTTTAATTTTTGAAATAATCGGTTTAAATTCGTCAACTTCATAAACATTTGCCTTTCCATTTAATACTGTGAGAGTCCGCTCCAAACCCATTCCTGTATCAACATTTTTTTGCTTTAATTGTTCAAATTTGCCATCAGCGGTTTTGTTGTATTCCATAAAAACATCATTCCAAATCTCAACCCAGCCGCTTTTATTATCAGCAGTAATTAAAGGTTCTGGTTCACCCTTGCCAGTCCAATAAAACATTTCTGTATCTGGTCCGCAGGGTCCGGTTTCGCCGGCTGGTCCCCACCAATTATCTTTCTTGCCAAAAAAATAAATTCGATTTTTTGAAATACCAAGCGCTTCCCAAACTTTAGCTGATTCTTCGTCACGCGGCGCATCATTATCGCCGGCAAAACAAGAAACAGCTAATTTTTCTTTTAATAAACCTAATTTTCTAGTTAGAAATTCAAAGCTCCATTCGATCGCTTCTTTTTTCCAGTAATCGCCAAAAGACCAATTGCCCAACATTTCAAAAAAAGTTAAATGAACGTCATCGCCAACTTCATCAATATCGCCGGTTCGGATGCATTTTTGCACTGAAGCAACCCGCTTGCCGCCGG
>JASEIC010000015.1 GCA_030017555.1 Patescibacteria group bacterium
TTTTCAAGAAATGAATCTTTCAACCGAAGAAATTGATGAAATTTTGGTGCGGTTGAATGATACTTTTGCCGAAAAAAAGATCGGTGATTTTGTGGAAAAAATACTTGTTTTCGTAAAACGTTTGATGAAAAACGAAGCAAATTTTATCATCTCTAATTATCAGCATGAACTTTTCAGGGTTAAAATAATGGAACATTTTCGTAATGTTAAAGAGAGCGAAAAAAGAGAATTTTTAAAAGTGCTTAACAAGTTACAACGCTTGGATGATGCAAATCTTAAAAAGGTTTTAGCGCAGGCCGAATCTGGAGAAGAACTGTTTTCGTGGATAAAAGATTGTCTACCAAAAGAGTAGTTTAATTAATAGAAATCGGCCTTTGCCGGTTTCTTTGTTTTTGGAACGATCTATTGTTGCGGGGGCAGGAATTGAACCTACTACCTCAAGGTTATGAGCCTTGCGAGCAACCGTTGCTCCTCCCCGCAGGCTAAATTTAACAGAAATTTTTAGAAATTTCAAGGTTTTGTACTGGACGGATACATCGGTAACACTTTTTGTGATAAATTGGTTCAGCGTTACCGATGTATCTCATCTTTTGCAGTTTGAGTATGAATTTGTTTAGGATATAATAAATATTGAAAAAATGGATTTAGAACAAATAAAAAAATCCGCAATAAATGCGATAAATAACGCTTCAACCGCGCAAGATTTAGAAAGCGTTAATGTAAAATATCTCGGCAGAAAAGGTGTTCTAACCGGCGTTCTTCACTCGCTTAAAGATTTATCCATTGAAGATCGGCGAAAAATCGGTTCAAAAGCCAATGCTTTAAAGCAAAAATTAGAAGAATTAATAAATAAAAAATCAAATTCTTTTAGGGAACTAAGCAATAAGATTTCTTTTGGTTTTGATGTTACCAAGCCGGGATTAAAAATTTTTTCCGGTCATTTACATCCTTTGTCAAAAATAGACGCTGAAGTCCGTAAAATTTTCCTTTCAATGAATTTTTCCGTGGTTGACGGACCGGAGATTGAAAATGAATATTACAATTTTGATGCTTTGAATATTCCGGCTAATCATCCGGCGCGCGATATGTGGGATACTTTTTGGTTAAAATCAAAGAATAATCCGTTTCGCCAGCTGGCGGACAGCGGACAAAAATCAAAATTATTGCTTCGCACTCACACCAGTCCGGTGCAAATTAGATATATGGAAAAGCATAACCCTCCTTTTCAGATAATTGTTCCGGGACGGGTTTTCCGTTATGAGGCGACTGATATGTCTCACGAATTTAATTTTTATCAAGTTGAGGGTCTTATGGTCGGGAGTGATGTGTCGCTTGCTAATTTTAAGTTTGTTGTTGAGGAATTTTGTAGAAAACTTTTTGGTTCTAAAGTTCAATTCCGTTTTCGACCGGGTTATTTTCCGTTTGTTGAGCCGGGGCTTGAGGTAGATATTAAACTTGAAGGCGGTGGTTGGCTTGAGGTAATGGGAGCGGGCATGGTGCAGCGCAATGTATTTGATGCCGTGCGGTATAATCCTGATGAAGTGCAAGGGTTTGCTTTTGGAATGGGACTTGATCGCCTGGCAATGATCAAATACAAAATCCCCGATATCAGGTTATTTTATAATGGAGATTTACGATTCATAAGGCAATTTTAATTTAATAACAAAATAAATCATGAAGTTCAGTTACGATCTAATAAAAAAATTTCTTCCGTTAATTAAAAATAAAGCTCAAATTATTGAAGCTTTAACAATGCGTGCTTTTGAAGCAGAAGATGCGAGCGGTAATACCTTTGAAGTTAATTTGCCGCCAAATCGTTATTCTGATGCTTCGTCACATTGGGGTATTGTCAAGGAACTTACTGCCATTTTTGATTGGTTAGTTGATTATGGCAGCATGAAAAAACTGCCGGTTGTTGATTTCGTTAAAAACAAATCGACTGCCCGCAAGAAAAAAAGTTTAAATATCAAAGTTTGGGATCAAAAATTATGTCCGCGTTATACCGCCTGTTATCTTGAGGGGATTTCAATTAAAGATTCGCCGAAATGGCTGCAAGATATTTTAAAAGATTGCGGGTTGAGGCCAATTAACAATGTGGTGGATGTTATGAATTATGTCATGCTTGAAATGGGCCAGCCTCTTCATGCGTTTGATGTTGATAAATTGGAAGGCGGAAAACTTATTATCCGTCGCGCTAAAAAAAGAGAAGAAATGGCGACAATCGATGGCGTGAAATATAGTTTAACGCCAGAAATACTTGTGATTGCCGATGCTAAAAAACCAGTGGCTATTGCCGGCATTAAAGGCGGCCGGGGACCTGAAGTTTCTAAAACTACCAAGCGGATTATTATTGAAGCAGCTAATTTTGACTCCGTCAGTATTTATAAAACTTCAAAAATACTTGGGCTTGTAACTGATGCGTCAGTTAGATTTTCCCGTTTATTGAGCGAAGAACTTGCGATTTTAGGTTTAGGTCGTTCAGCTTATCTTTTAGAAGATTTGTTTGGTGCCAAAATAATTGATTATTTTGATTCAAGAAAAAAACTTCTACCAAAACACATTTTGAAATTTGATATTAATAAATTTAATAAATTTATTGGCGTTGATTTAAAACGTGAAGAAGCGGCAGTTTATTTAAGGCGATTAGGTTTTAAAAACATTTTGAAAGATGAATGGGAAGCGCCGATTTTGCGGACAGATATAGAAAATCACGAAGATGTAATTGAAGAAGTGGCGCGTCTCCAGGGTTTTGATGATTTAAAATCTCGTGCACCTCGCGTAAATCTCGTGCCAGCCTTGGAAGACGATTTAATTATATTAAAAGAAAAAGCGAGAAATGCGCTTGTAAGTCTTGGCGCCGATGAGGTTTATAATCATTCTTTTGTTTCTAGAAAAGATTTGGATTTAATGAGTGTAAAAATAGGTGATGTGATTGAACTTGAAAATCCAATTAGCCGGGAATTTCAATATTTGCGTTCGTCGCTTAAATCCGGTTTAATTGTTAATTTCGGGCATAATTCAAAATTTTTCAATGATTTTAAAATTTTTGAAATTGGAAAAGTTTTTAATCGGAACGGGAAACGTATACAAGAATACAATTCTCTTGGAATTTTATTCGCTTCAAAAAACAAAGAAACTTTTTTTGCTTTGAAAGGCGTTATGAGTTCATTTTTAAAAAGCCTGGGCGTGGTGGATTTTATTTTTGCGCCGGAAAATTCTTCTAAACTCGCGCCTTTTAAAGAAGGCTCTGTATTAAAACTTGAAGTAGATGGAAGCATCAACGGTTATTTGGGTAAATTTGCGGGCGTGTCTAAAGGATGGCATGTAAGTATTTTAGAATTAGATTTTGATAAATTACTTAAATCTATTGAAGGCGAAGCGGAATATCGGCCATTATCAAAATATCCCGCAGTAATGCGCGATCTTTCAATTTTTGTAAAAAAATCTATTCAGATTGGGGATGTTATGCAGGAAATTGAGCTTAGTAATGAAAAATTAATAAATGACGCTGATTTAGTTGATGAGTATTTTGATTCAAAACAGGGCGATAAACAGAGTCTAACTTTTAGAATTGTGTTTCAAGTTGAAGATAGAACTTTAACGAACGAAGAAGTTGATCGAGAAATGGATAAAATTATTTCTCTTCTCAAACGTAAATTTAGCGCCCAAATTCGTTAGCAAAAAAAATAGCCCTGACTTAAAATCGGGGCGGTTTCTATCATTCCCAATGAACTTGTTTTTGGAATTGATTTAAACGATTGTGAAGCTCTGGGTAGTTTTTAAGCAGCGGATCTTTTTTTAAAATATTGATTGCGCTTTCGCGAGCGGATTTTACTAAATCAGGATTTTGAATTGCTTTCATAGCAATATCAGGCATGCCAGCTTGAGCTTCGCCCAAAAATTCACCAGGCCCCCTTAATTTCAAATCTTTTTCAGCCAGTTCAAGACCATTTTTCGCTTCCACAATTGATTTTAGTCTTGCTTTGGTTGTTCTTGCAGTGGAGTCAGTAAAAAGAAAACAAAATGATTGGTGTTCGCCGCGGCCAACACGTCCTCTAAATTGGTAAAGTTGGGCTAGACCAAATCGATCCGATCCTTCAATCATCATGATCGCGGCATTCGGGATATCAACGCCAACTTCAATGACGGATGTTGCAACCAAAATATCAAATTTGTTTTCCGAAAATTCACGCATTATTTTTTCTTTTTCTTTCGGCTTTAATTTTCCATGGAGCATGGCGACTTTTAAATCAGGGAATATTTTCTTTGATAGTTTTTCATATTCTTCTTTTACAGCTTTAACGTCAATCCATAATCCAAAATTGTTCGAAACTGTTTCTTCGGATTTTTGGCTCGGTTCGATTCTCGGACAAATCACAAATGCTTGGCGTCCACTCTTGATTTGACCTCTAATGAAAGCATAGGCTTTATTGCGGTTTTCCGGATCCACTGCTTTGGTGATAATTTGTTTTCGGTTTTTGGGTAGTTCATTTATTAACGAAAGATCAAGATCGCCGAAAATTGTAAGACTTAAAGTCCGCGGTATAGGAGTAGCTGACATGCTTAAAAGATGCGGTGTGATTTTTTTGTTTTTTACGAGTTCTGCTCGTTGTTTTACGCCAAAGCGGTGTTGTTCATCTACTACGACAAGCGCTAAATTGTTGAAAACTAAGCTCTTTTGAATTAAGGCATGGGTGCCAATGATTATTTTAATTTTTCCTTGGGCAATATCGCGATATAAATTGGTTTTACCCACATTTATTTCAAGTTCGTGGCCATACCAGGTTTTTGACTCGCTTGATGTAAGCAGCGCCAGACCTGATTCAAATTCAGGAAATGTTTTTTTAAATGTCCGATAATGTTGTTGAGCTAAAATTTCAGTTGGCGCCATAAATGAGGTTTGGTATCCGTTTTGGGCTGTAATTAAGGCGGCAATCGCGGCCACAACGGTTTTGCCTGATCCGACATCGCCTTGTAAAAGCCGATTCATTGGATGAGATTTTTCCAAATCCTGTAATATTTCCCAGAAAGATCTTTTTTGAGATAAAGTAAGTTCAAATGGTAATGTTTCGATAAGTTTTTTTGTTTTTTCAAGGTCGCTTTTAATTGATGCTGATTTTTCTTTGGCTAATTTTAATCGTTCACGGACATTGACAAGTTGTAAGAAAAATAAATCTTCAAAAGCAAACCGACGTTTAGCAGCTATAGCTTCTTCAATCGTTTTTGGAAAATGGACTTTGCGAAGCGCGATATCTAATTCTAATAATTTTTCTTTTTCTAAAATTTCATAGGGTATTATTTCCTGAACCTCCGCAAGTTCATCAAGAATGGGTTTTATGAGGTATCGGAGTCCTTTTGATGTGAGTCCGCGAGTTTCCGCATAAATTGGGACAATCCGGGCTGTGTGTTTGGTTTCGTGATAGGCGGTATGGGTGCTTACTAATTCATAGGTTGGGTTTGAAAGATAAATATCGCCATCTTTTTTTGAAACTGTTATTTTACCTGAAAAATTAGCCAAACGGCCGGGTTGAAGAATGTTTTTTATGTATGGTTGATTAAACCAAATAGCGCGAATTGAACCGGTATCATCGTTAATTTCCGCTTCCATTAAATACAAGTTTCTGCGCCAAGTTCTCCGACCCCCAATTTTTTCTACTATGCCTTGGATTGTGGCTTCTTGGTTAGGGATAAGTTCAGATATTTTATAGATTTTAGAAAAGTCTTCGTAGCGAGTAGGAAAATGCCAAAGCAAGTCTTTTACTGTTTCAATATTCATTTTCTTTAGTTTGGTAATAAATCGTGGGGTAATGCCGCGGATTTCCGAAAGTTGTGTAAAGAGTTCAATATTATCTTTCATGCGCGCATATTATACTCGATTTTACGAGTTTTTTGAAGATTTAAAGAAATTTTTGTCCCCCCACTAGGAATTGAACCTAGATACACGGTTTAAGAGACCGGTGCTTTGCCGTTAAGCTATGGGGGGATGAGTTTATTTTATGGTGTAATTTTCTATTTTACAAATTCCAGATTATTTTGATTTTTTATTTATTGGAGCAAACATAAATAAAAGCCGGCGGCATATTCATTAATACGAATTTCACCTCAATGTTTTTAAAAAACGGCATAAGTTCAACGTGGCGATTTAGTGAATAAGCAAATTGGATGTAAATTCCATCTTTTGAAATTTCTTCTGATATGGCGGTAAAGAATTTATTAAGAGTTGGTTTTTTCCAATAGCCGAGAGGAAGGGAAGAAAAAATACATAGAGGTTTGTTAGGTTTGTGCTTTTTTATGTAATGTTCAAAATTTTCTGCGCTGTCCTGGATTACCACAAGTCTTTTATCTTTTATTTTTTCCAGATTTTTCGCGAAAGCCGGATGTATTTCAAAAACAATTAGCTTTTGATTATGACACATTTTAGAAAGCAGTGATTTCGTCGTGTTGCCCGTGCCCGGACCAAATTCAATAATGTCGCCGATTTTTTCAAAATCAAGTGCCTTAATCATTTTTTTCACGAGTTGAGGCGAACTGGGCGTAACAGCGCCTAAGGTTTTTGGTTTTCTTATGTATTCTTTTAAGAATTCTATTTTTTTCATTTTTATCCGCTTATGTATGAAATAATTAAAACGCTTGCGATGGCAATAATAATTCCGAAAATTTGATGGCGTTGAAGTTTTTCTTTATTAATAAAAACGCCCAAAAGCACCGTGAGCGCAATGTAGCTTTCGCTGATTGTGGTTGCGATAGAAATTGCCAAAAATCCGCGTTGCGTGCTGAATTGAAAAATCGCCAAATCCCCAAGAAAGCAGCGCTAATAATGAAAATATAATACCCAACATATTCTGGTGAGACGCTTAGTGTCTCTATAACAACGCTTAGTGTTGTGCCCTCGGAGGGATTCGAACCCCCAATAACTGGTTCGAAGCCAGTCGTGATGTCCATTTCACTACGAGGGCTAATAATAATTACTTTATCGCATTTTTTTAAAAATAAAAAGCCGCTTTTGAGCGGCTAGATAAAATCAGAAAGAAGAATAGAAATTTTTATATGATCCATTGGATCACGGTTATTTTTCATAATTTCAATCAGTCTTTCAAATTTCTGTCTTAACGCCACATCATAACTGGTGCGATCAAGAATTTCTCGGATAACTTCTATAATTTCAAGTTGAGCTTTTTTGGGGTCAAGTTCGTCTTTTTTTTCAACCTGCTCGATTTGTTCTATTAGATCTTTTATTTGACGTTCGTAATCTTCTTTTTCGCTTTGAATTTCTGTTAATCCCGCTTCAAGGTTGTCAAATAATTCTTTTAGCCCCTCTATTTTTTCTGCGCTTTCGGTTAGGACATTTATCATGGATTCAATTTCTTTTATATCCATTTTACCTTCTCCTTTGTTTTGGTTTTGTTAAATCCGATTTCCTCCATTGTATCAGCAAATTTTCTGAACGTCATAGACATTCCTCTTCGATTATTTATAAGTTAAGCTTCTGGATTCAATTTAAAACTATTGGAAAGAAAAGTCAATAAAAAAAGAAAGCCGTCGCAAGGACGGCTTTTAAATATAAACTAATTTATAAACTAATTAATCTTCATCTTCATACAGGCCGTAAGGGATTAGCAATTCCCTTAAGAAATATATGTGGTTTTCTTTCTTGATCTTGTGGAATTCTACAAACCAGTCCGGAATATATTTAGAACAATACAAAAGTGGGGATACGCCGGTTGTAAGAACATTCGCAATATGCGCAGGATTTCTTGATACAAACACACATTCTGAGCGTTCGACTTTTTTAGAACTCATGTTCTCGATTTTTAACATACCAAGGATTGCATCTTTTGCAGTCCCTCCAAAGATTACATGATCAAACACATACGGATGTATTGGGTTTTCTAATTTGGGTTTTTTCTGAATTTTACGATAAATTTGTTGTTTGAGAATATTTTCCATAGGAACTTCTTCATACGGTGTCCAAAATCCACAAACCACTTTCGTTTGCTGGAGTTCAAATAAAATTTCCAAAACAATCCCCGATAATTTTAGATACGCATCTAAATAGCGAGGAATAAAATTCAAGAACAACTTCTCTCTATATTCTTTTGGAGCACCGATTCCACGATTTTTAAAAATTGTATCTTCTTCTCCCCCTGTGTTATGAAGTTCGTTCCAGTATTCTTCAATTGTGGGTGGTGTTTTTCCAAACGCCCGAAACGCTTCTTGAATGGCGAGTAATTCTGCGCGAATCTGTCCTTTAAAAACAGCATTTGAATCAAACAAAATCATTTTAATTAGTGACTTCATTTTCTTATCTCCTATTTTGTTGTTTAAAAACTAGCTCTATTGTATGAGGATTAGGCAAATTTGTCAATTTTCGATATAATGAAAAGCGTATGAAACATTCTATTCCTAAAGAAATACAGAAAATCGCAGACACGTTAGAGGGTGGCGGTTTTGAGGCATATTTGGTAGGAGGATGCTTACGTGATCTTTTATTAAAACGTAAGCCTAAAGATTGGGACATTGCAACGAACGCAATTCCGGAGGAAATTCAAAAATTGTTTTCTACTTTCGCTGGCGCTACACCGGACAAACCCGCTACTGTTTACGAAAATCAATTCGGTACCGTTGGAGTAAAAACCGAAAGTGAAGATTCGACACTCAAAGTTATTGAAGTAACAACTTATCGTATCGAAGGAAAATATACCGATAAGCGTCATCCTGATGAAATAAAATTCGCAAAAACCATTGAAGAAGATTTAGCTCGCCGCGATTTTACTGTAAATGCGTTTGCTATGAATTTGTCTGAAAAAGGAGAAGTAATTGATTTGTATGACGGGCAAAAAGATTTAAAAAATAAAATTATAAGAACCGTAGGCGATCCTAAAAAACGTTTTGAAGAAGACGCGCTTCGTCTTTTGCGAGCGGTGCGGTTTGCGGCGGAATTAGGTTTTTCCGCCTCCGTCGAAGGCGGATCCGCCTCCCGTGGAAAAGACAGACCAGCCTCAGGCTGGGAGATTGAAAAAAATACATTACAAGCCATTCGAGAGCAAGCTGGTTTTATTGAGATGATTGCTAAGGAGCGGATTCGCGATGAATTTATAAAATTGATAATGTCGGATGAAGCAGCAAAAGGCATTATTCTTTTGGAGGATGTCGGTCTTTTAAAATTTATTATTCCGGAGCTTCGCGAGGGCATTGGCTGCGGCCAAAATAAGCACCATATTTATACTGTTTTTGATCATAATGTTCGGGCGTTGAATTACGCGGCGGAGAAAAAATATCCGATTGAAATTCGTTTAGCTTCGCTTTTTCACGATATTGCAAAACCTAAAACAAAAGCCGGCGACGGGCCAGATTCGACTTTTTATAATCATGAAATTGTTGGCGCAAAAATGACTTTGAAAATTCTTGATCGTTTGCGGTTTTCAAAAGACATTATAGAAAAAGTAACGCATTTAGTAAGATGTCATTTGTTTTATTACAATGTGGGCGAAGTAACTGAAGCTGGCGTCAGAAGATTTTTAAGCAGGGTTGGGCCAGAAAATGTTTCTGATTTAATCAAGGTGCGGGAGGCCGACAGGATCGGTTCTGGTGTGCCTAAGGCCGTGCCTTATAAAATCCGCCATCTTCTTTTTATGATTGATAAAGTGAAACACGACCCAATTCATCCTAAGATGCTTGCTTTGCGCGGCGATGACGTAATGAAAGTTTTGAATATTCCGGCTGGGCCGAAAATCGGCCAGATTCTTTCAATTCTTTTAGAAGAAGTTCTTAATGATCCAAAAAAGAACAATCGTGAATATTTAGAATTTCGAGCCAAAGAATTTAATTTATTTAGCGAAGAAGATTTAATTGATCAAGCCAAAAAAGCGCGGGAGTGTAAAGAGGAATTTGAGTCTGGGGTTGAAACTGAAATGAAAAAGAAATATTATGTCAGGTAACGAATTATGCGGGGCGGAGTATGCCGGTAGTACGCACGCTTCGGGTGCGTGTAGACTGGGTTCAATTCCCAGCGCCCCGACCAATCTAAACATTGTGAATGAATAAGGCGATGGCAGGCGGGGATTCCCGGTTCCCTGACAAATATTTGATACTCTAAAGAAAATTAGGAAAGCTCTTGAGGTCAGTGTTGATGATTTAATATGAATAAGAATAACAATAAGATCTGCTTAATACTTTATAATGTTCTTCTTGATGATGTAGAACCAGATGATTCGGATTCGGTCGCCATGGAACGGACAGAGATCGGCGCTGTTAGAAAATCCCTAAAAGAATTGGGATACGAAGTAAGAACTTTGGGTTTAAGAAGAATAACGGCAAAGGTGATAAGTCAAATAGAGGAAATAGATCCCGATTTTATTTTTAATCTTTGCGAGAGTCTTTATAAAAGAAGCAAAGCAGAAATGTACATAGCCGGTCTTTTTGAGCTTTTGCGTATTCCTTATACCGGGTCGCCGCCCCTTGCTCTTGGTTTGGCGCTTAATAAGAAAAAAGCGAATCAAATTTTAAAATCAATAGGTATTCCCGTACCGCCTTCGGTCGTGGCTTTGCCTGGCGAAGATTTAAATTTTGGCGATTTAACCCCGCCTTTTATTGTAAAACCCCTTTGTGAAGACGGTAGCGCCGGCATAACCAGTAAATCAGTTGTTGAAAGCTATGAAGCCGTAAAAAGACTTATCAGAGATATTCACGAAAATTATTGTCAACCGGCTATAATTGAGGAATTTATTGACGGTCGAGAGCTTATAATTTCTCTTTTGGAAGAAGAAGGCGTTTCGCGCGTACTTGCTGTGAGCGAGATTGATTTTTCTGATTTGCCGAAAAATGAGCCGAAAATTGTTTCTTACGATGCAAAATGGAATAAAAAAAGTCCGCTTTATCACGGCACAAAACTTATTTGCCCGGCAGAAATAGATAATGTTTTAAAAAACCGAATTGAAAAAATCGCGATAAAAGTTTTTAAAGAAATTGGTTGTCGGGATTATGCAAGAGTTGATATGAGGATAAGCGAAAATAGAAGGCCTTATGTTGTTGAGGTAAATACTAATCCTGATATTGCTCCTGAATCGGGTTTTGAAAACGCGGCTATTGCGGCTGGAATGACTTATATTGATTTTATTAGCGCAATCGTTAAAAACACTTTGAAAAGAAATAGCAGAAAGGAAGTTGTTGAAAAAGACTGATTTTGGTTGTTTAATTGTTTGAATCTTAGCGACTTAACAATTTAAATAAAAGCACCGAAAATTATTTTTCGGTGTTTTGATCTTCATTACTATGATTATTATTTTTCTTTTTTTGAACAAAATGTTTAATAATACCGGTAGTGGCGGCCGTAACAGCAATCGTTCCAGTAATCCACCATTTTTTCTTAGCAAGAAATTCTTTGACTCGGTTGAGCCGTTCTTTAAATTTTCCGTTTTCCGTTTCTTGTTTGAGTAAAATTGCTTGAGTGGTTACTATTTTTTCATCTTCCTCGTTCCAACCACAAAGTCTTTCAAGAGGTCTAATCACCTCCTTGTCATAAAAAAAGCTATTATAAGCGGTATTGGCTGTCGGTATATCGCATTGACGCGGCATTTTTATGGCGCAGACTATCTTTTTTAGCATTGCCTGTTCTTTTTTGGTCATGACTCATTCCTTTTTATGGAATTATTAAAATTAACTTTCCTTATTATATAATATGTGGCAGAATAAATAAAGTTTTTAGTTTTGGGCCTATAGTAAAACGGCATTACACAGCATTCGCATTGCTGAGGTCCGGGTTCAATTCCCGGTAGGTCCACCAAAGTTTTTTACAGATCAAATGAATTCATTAACGCATTTAGCAATTATTCCAGATGGCAACCGGCGTTGGGCTAAGAAAAAAAGGACGCCGGAATTTTTTGGCCATCGCGAGGGAGTGAAATCAGGAGAAGCAATTCTTAGGGTTGCGCTCAAGGCGGGGATTCTATACCTCACATTTTGGGGGCTTTCTCTTGATAATGTACAAAAGCGCTCTAAGATGGAGCTTAAATTTCTCTTTACGATTTTTGAGAAGCAGTTTAAGAAGTTGCTTACAAGCAAAGAGATATTTGAAAATGACGTAAGGGTGGATTTTATCGGTCGGTGGCGTGAGATGTTTCCGGCTCCTATAAAGAAAGTGATGGAAGAGGTCATTAAAAAGACCGTGAAGCACACAAAACACCATCTTACGTTCCTTATGGCTTATAACGGTTTCGATGAGATGCTTGAAGCCATTCGTAATCTGAGGGGTGCGAAGAATATTGACTTTAATGCGGTAAAAAACAATCTTTGGACCAAGAACTTGCCGTCCGTAGATCTCGTTGTGCGAACCGGCGGTGATCCCCATTGGTCAAATGGTTTTTTAATGTGGGATGTGGGCAACGCGCATCTTCATTTTACGGAGACTCTGTGGCCAGATTTTTCTCCTGATGAGTTTGAAAGAATAATTGAAGATTTTGGAAAGAACGGACGACGATTTGGAAAGTAGTAAAAAATGTAGTTGTATTGGGGTGCATTTTAGCCGATTTGACAAATTGCGGGGGATTTCATTTTTTGCTGGTCGATGTATACTATTAACAGTTTTTTCCAATCATTTGACCAAAAACGGTAATGGGTTTATCTTAAATTCGGTTTAAAAAGCGTTAAAAATTAAAAAAGGAAATAAAAATGGAAGAAGGGTTAAAAAGGAAACGGATGCCGGCATTTCAAAAAAGGATTTTTATTATTTGTCCGGTGCGCCATATATCTGAAGAAGTCCGTAAGACAATCGAAAAATACGTTGCCCAGAAAGAAAAAGAAGGCTCGGAAGTTTATTGGCCGTTCCGCGATACAGATCAGAATGATGCTGTTGGTTTCAGGATTTGTTGTGATAATGGCCGGGCGATTTTCCGGGCAGACGAAGTGCATATTTGGTACGATAAAGAAAGTCAGGGTTCAATATTTGATGTGGGTATGCTTTTTATGGCCTCAATAATTATTGGTCCGAAAAAGAAAGTTGTAATTATCAATAGAAAGGACGTGAAGTTCACTGACGGTAAAAAAAGTTTTAATAATGTTCTTCTTGCGCTTTCAGCTAAAGAAAAAATAAACACCCCTAAATAGGGTGTTTTTTATACAAATTCAAATTTTCCAAATATCTCTGTTAAAGATTTTTCCAAATACATACCGTTGAGTTTAAAAAGAAAACCCGCTTATTAAGCGGGTTTTCTTTTGTCTTCTGATTTGATGAAATATGATTCGGTTTGCGGTTGTTGGGGTGTTTTTATTTCTTGAGGCACTCGTGTCGGTTGCGGTGGATGCACTCTTTGAGGCGGATAAATTACTGCTGAATTTTGCATTTGTGGCGCTAATTCTTTTTTCCGGTCAGTAATTTCAGTTTTTTTATTTTTCGGTTTTTCTTTTAAATACAGGAATGTTGCTGCGCTTAAAATTAAAATACTGATAATGCCGATGATGGTCGTTGTTGGTAATTTTTTCGAGTTGTCGGATAATTGCGCGGTTAATATTTCATCGCGCTGCTCTTTTGTCGCGATAATGTTTTTTTCCGGAATGGGCAGTTTATTTTCGGCAATTATTTGCGCTGGTTTATTTGCGATCGTAAAAGATTCTGGACTCAAATTTTTTAGACCAGAACTTAGAATTACAAGATTTTCCGTGATACCATCCAAATTAGCGTTCAAAGCGGTTTTGTCGATTTTTAATTCTTTGGTTTCCCGAAGTTGCGCTTGCATTTCAGTTAGAATGCCTGAAAGAGTATCGAGGCCCCGTTCCAAAGCTGTAATATCTATATTTTCCAATTTTACGATTGTTACTTGCGGCACTCGATCTGCTTTCTTTTGTAATTCAAGTAGGGAATTTTTTAATGCATCAAGGCTTACTTGAAGCACAGCAGCTTCTTCTTGGCTGATCATCGTATTTATTGGTGAAGTTTCGGCAGTGGCAACAGGTACGAATTGCAGAGAGAAACCAAGCCCAGCGAACAAAATAATTGCACCAAAAACAATTTTTTTCATAGAAAATTTTATTTTTTTCGGCCTTTGCTTTCTTTGCTGTATATACTTGATTAAAGAGCGTAAATAAATTTAATTGCACGTCATTTTAGGTCGTGCCACATGTTAATTTACTATTAAACAGTATACTTAAAAAAACTAAATGTTTCAAAGAGTCGAAAAAGCAAGTTTTAAAAAATCAAACAAGCAAAAAGTGCGGAGATAGAGAGTGAATATTTTGACAAAGTAAGGCATCAGCGTTATCCTAAAATCAGCATTTTAAATAAATAGAAAAGAGGTAATATTATGATTTCTATAGTACTTTTTTGGTGTGGTGTGGTTGCAACGTTTGTTGTTGGTTTTGGGAGTTGGTATGGTAAGCCTACTGAAACAAAAAGAGGAACAGTTGCATTTCCGTTTGCTTTGCTTCTTGCGGCGGCAGTCGCCCGATATCTCGGAATGTAATTTTATAAACCTTTCATGCGTTTATAAAAGCCGCATTGCAACAGTAAGGCGGCTTTTTTGTATTTGCGCATTAATAAATAAACGGTAAAATATAAATAATAAATATGGAGAATTAAGAATTAATTTTTCTAGTTTTTTAAATTTATGAGAAAAAGGTCGTAAATAATAACGAAAATTAAAATGTTATCAAATATTCCAGTTGATTTAAAAAAGGTTAAAAAAGAAGATTTAGATAAAGAACTTTTGCGTTTGGGCATGATTGCTGAACTTGATGCCGTAAATCTTTATGAACAACTCGCGTCTTTTACTGATCGAAAAGATATTAAAGATCTTTTTTTGGATATTGCCAAAGAGGAAAAAACTCACATTGGCGAGTTTCAAGCCATGCTTTTAAGAGATGATAAGGAGCAGGTAGTTGAACTTGAGAAAGGGAAAAAAGAAGTTAATGAAATGATCGGAAAGTAAAAAAAGTACCCCGTTTATGAACGGGGTTTCTTTTTAAATAATATTAGCTTTCTTTCGATGCCTTTTAATATTTGGCTTATATTCGGAAGATGTTTTATCCAAATTGCAATAAAAATAAAAATTGTAAGAAGTATTACGGCTCGCGGAAAAGCAAAACTTATTGATAACGCCAATATTGTGAGCATTGCAATTAATGAACTAGCAGAAATATATCGGGTAGCAATAAGAGTAATGAGAAACGCGCCAAAGCCAATTGCCGCAAGAGTAAAATCCATTGCAATCATTACGCCAAAAGCCGTAGCAACGCCTTTACCGCCTTTGAATTTTAAGAACGGCGTCCAAATATGACCGGCAATGACGGCGATACCTAATAAGGACTTGAATAAATTCGGGTCATAATCAGTGATAAATAACGTAAAAGCCAATTTATAAATAATCGAAACTGCCAACCACCCTTTAAAAATATCAAAAGCAAGAACAAGAATACCGATTAATTTACCGAACGTACGAAAAGCATTGGCGGCGCCAATATTACCGCTGCCAAAATCTCTGATATCAGAACCTTTTATTTTTCCTAAGATATAACCAGTTGGAATCGAGCCTAAGAAAAAAGCCCATAAAAGACTTAAAACAACAACGATATCAAGCATATTAATTCCTTATAAAATTTTATTAGATCTATCCGGATTCTAAAACTTTATTTTATTTATTGCAAATATTACGCAAAAGTTGCTCTAATATTTGTAACGGGGTAAACTTTTAATGAAATGGTCAAAGACGTTGATCTTCTTAAAGAAAAAATTGAACTGGTTGAATTTTTGCGCTCTTATTTGACTCTTTCGCCGGCCGGAAAAAATTTTAAAGCGATCTGTCCTTTTCATCAGGAAAAAACACCGTCTTTTATTGCATCACCCGAGCGTCAGATTTGGCATTGTTTTGGTTGCGGTGCGGGCGGCGATGTAATTGGTTTTGCAATGCGTTATGAAAATCTTGAATTTCCTGAAGCTTTAAAGTTTTTAGCCGAGCGAGCGGGTATCACGATTCAATCAATGAATCCGCAGGAGCAACGTGAATTCGGCGTGCTTTTTGACATTCACGAAACAGCCAAAGAATTTTACAAGCAAGAATTTCTGAAAAATAAAACTGCTCAAGATTATTTAAGTAGTCGCGGGTTAACAAAAGATACGATCGAAGAATTTGAATTAGGTTTTGCGCCGGGCGGCGATACGCTTACTGTGTATTTGATTCATAAAGGTTATGACGTGCAAGATATTGCGCGAGCTGGACTTACTAATAAAAATACTTCCGGACTTTATTGGGATCGTTTTCAGAGCCGGCTTATTTTTCCAATTTGTAATCAGGTAGGACGGACCGTGGCTTTTACCGGTAGACTTCTTGAAAGTTTAGTACATGAGCCCCGTGATATGCCTAAATATTTAAATAGCCCCGAAACATCAATTTTTAATAAATCAAAAATACTTTACGGATTCCATAGATCTAAAAATGAAATAGCAAAAGAGAAATCAGTGCTTTTAGTTGAGGGACAAATGGATTTTTTGATGTCTTGGCAATCAGGCGTGAAAAATGTAGCAGCGATTTCTGGTACGGGACTTACTTCATACCATTTGGAGCGAATGCGACGTTTGGCTGATACGGTAATTTTAAGTTTTGATAATGATGAAGCAGGACTGAAAGCTCTTGAGCGGAGCTTGGAAGCGATTAGCGCGTTTGATTTTCATGTCAAAGCAATGAATTTGGGGAAATACAAGGATCCGGCTGAAGCTGCCGAAGCAAATCCAGAATACTTGAAGCAAATTGTTCATGACGCAAAACCGGCTTTTACTTTTATCTTTAATCATTATTTTGCCGAAGATAAAACGAAAAATAGCGATCGAGTTCAAGAAAAAAGATTGTCGCGCTATTTGTTGCAACTCATTAAAAAAGTAAAAAGCGCCGTTGAACAGAGCAGTCTTATTAGAGAACTTGCTAAATTTTCCGGTATTTCAGAAACGGTTTTGCTTTCAGAAGCATCGGAAATGTCCGATGAAAAAACTTCGGGAGCGGAACCGCGTGAAGAAAAAAATCAAGTATTTAACGAAAGAATTATTCTAATTGCCGATCGGCTTTTGGCAATCGCTTTTAGCAAAGATGAATTTTTTGAAAAAACAAAAGAATTTAAAGATTTTTTGCCGGCAGTTTTTAAAAATGCGATTGAAGATTCAAAATCCAAAGAAGCGGAAAAATTTCAAATGCTGTCGAGTATGATTCAAGGCGAAGATCAGAAAATAATTAATGAAGAATTCGGCGAGCTTTTAAGTGAATTACAAATTGAGTTTCTAAAAAAAGAGCGATTAAGTATACAAGATATACGGAAGAAAGCTGAAGCCGGGGGAAACGAAGAAGAAGCATCAAAATTAATGGAAAAAATTCAGTCATTATCTGAAAGAATAGATAATTTAAAAAATCGAGTTAAGACATAAAATTTTGCTAAATTAATCTAACTATTGCATAATAGAAATACTTATATTATGAAAAAAACAAAAAAGGCTCTCCGAAAGCCAGCCAAAAAGCATTTTAAAAAGCATTTAAAAATTGGCAAAAAGAAGCTTAAAAAAGAATTGAAAAAACGTTCTAAAACCAAAAAAGAACTTTTTATTGAAGAAGAATACAAACAGAGTTTAGAAGATTTGATTCGGCGCGGTCGGAGTCGTGGTTTTGTGACTGATGCCGAAGTTCTAAATTATTTTCCGGAGATTGAAAGAAATCTTCCGTTTTTGGAAGAAGTTTATTCGCGTTTGGATAAAGAAGGAATAAAAATTCAAGAATCAAGTCCTTTAGTAAAACACGTAACAAAAAATCGAGAAGAGGTAACAACCAAAGAACTTCATGAAGCAACCAGATTTGATCTTGATTTACCGGATGCGGTTCAGATGTATTTGAAGGAAATTGGCCGAACTCCGCTTCTTAATTCAAAAGAAGAAAAAGAATTAGCCAAACGTATTGAACAAGGCGATGAAGTGGCAAGAAAAAAATTAATTCAAGCAAACCTGCGCTTAGTTGTTTCAATTGCCAAACGTTATGTTAATCGCAGTCCGCATTTGAGTATTTTGGATTTGATCCAAGAAGGAAATATTGGTTTGTCGCGCGCGGTTGACAAGTTCGATTACCATAAAGGTTTTAAGTTTTCGACCTATGCTACGTGGTGGATTAGACAAGCCGTAACTCGCGCTTTAGCGGATTACTCGCGCACTATTCGTATTCCGGTTCATATGGTTGAAACAATTACCAAATATATGCAGACTAAACGTCGATTAATGCAAGAGCTTGGCCGTGAATCGTTGCCGGAAGAAATTGCCACTGAAATGGGAATGGA
>JASEIC010000016.1 GCA_030017555.1 Patescibacteria group bacterium
GCCGCGAGATTTCAAAACCGCCAAAGAGCCCGGAAAAACAATCGGCTCGAACCATATTTTAACAGAAAGAAGAAAAGGAAGTTTTTTAATCATAAAGTCGAAAATTAATAATTGACTAATTAAAATCTACAATGAAAGAAACAAAAAAATCATTAAAAATTTATTTTGTTGTTGTCGGTATTTTGGGGTTATTATCTGTTATTATCTCTATCCCCGAATCTACTTTTTCCGTTGAGTTAATTTTCATTGAGGGTATTTATGTTGTTATGTCTGTTATGTTTATTTTTTATGGAGTCAAATTTTACGATTATCTCCAAAGATCTCCTAAAACTCTGATTAATTTCGTCTTTATATCATTAGGGCTAAGAACTATTTTGGGTTTGCTCTCGAGTCAGTGGGCTTCGCTTGCTTTAATTTTGCTTGGGTGGTACTTAGTCCATAATGTTAAAAAATTGTCTACGCAACCAAGCGTTGTTGATGATAGAAAATAAAACTTCAGATTTTTTAACCATGATTTATGGAAAATTTAGAAAAATATTTGAAATATTATTTTCTTGAAAATTACCTTTTTAATGATGTTCATAGAAATTTTCAAAAATGCGGCCGTTTTACTCCCGAAGAATTTTTTGCAATTGTAATTTGGAAAAGAAACGCTTCAAAGACAAGAATTTTAAACGGTATTAAGGAAAAGAAGAGGACTATTTATGAAATTACATCTGCAATATCGGCGACTAAAACGCGAGAACAAAAATTGAGTGCCCTGCTTTCTCCTAAAATTCCCGGCATTGGCATAGCCATTGCTTCTGCGATTTTGACGGTATGCTATCCTGATGATTTTACTATTGCTGACTACCGGGCTTGTGCGTCTCTTAAAAATTTCGGTGAAGAAGTAATTGGTAATCCTACTACCAAAATTTCTTTCTATTTCGATTATTTGGATAAGTGTAAAAAATTGGCTCATAAGTATAATCTCTCGTTGCGAGATTTCGACCGGATACTTTGGGCTAAAGATTTTTATGAGGGAGAGAATGGTTTGCAACATCTTGTTGAGGGTTTAGGATAATAATGAATTTTTGCCGCCAAAGAAAAATTGGAAATTGCTAAATCTCGCGGCGAAACCGCTCCGAATTCGCGCGGGGTTTCTCGCCGAAATGCGTTCGGACTAATTCAAGAATACAGCACCAAAAAAAGTTGAAAAAGAAGGAAGTGAGTTTTATAATGGAGGTGTCGCTATGTCAAAAAAGATTATTTTTAGTATTGTGATGGCTTTGGCGTTTGTTGTGATTTTCTACATAATCATTGTTGCGCTTTCTTCAAAATCAGCTAATGCGCCGAGTACTATAAATAATAATGAAGTGGAACAAAGAATTTTTAAAGGACCAAGCGGTTTGCCGTTTGTAAAAGGGCCAACCAGCTCGGCGCCAAATTATTAAAAAGTAAATAAATGGGCGGGTATAAGTTAGTGGTAGACTATCTCGTTGCCAACGAGAATGTGGCGGTTCGATTCCGCCTACCCGCACAAAATAAAATCCCGCTTCGACCTAACATCAAAGCAGGATTTTTTTAGCCATAATTTTATTTTATTTTGAAGAATTTTTTCTTGCCGATTTGTATTTTTTCTCCGGGTTTTCGTTCTTCTTTTGGGTTTTTTACAACTTTTTCATTAACTTTAACTGCTCCTTGAGATAGTAATCGCATTGCTTCGCTATTACTTTTAATACCCGATGCTTTAAGTACTTTAATTGTTGAATCAGCATCAAGCGCCGCCAATTCTTTTTCTTCCGGCATTTCATGTTTTGAAAAAACTCTTATCCATTCTTCACAAGCTTTTTCGGCTTCTTTTTTTGAGTGGTAAAGAAAGACAATTTCTTTCGCGATTTTAAGCTTCGCGTCGCGGGGATTTTTTTCGTTTTTTAACTCTTTTATTTTTTTTTCCGGCATCATTGAGCAGAGTTCGGCAATTACAAAGATGGAGTCATCGTCCATAGCCATTAATTTGCCAAACATATTTTTTGGCGAATCATCGAGATTTATCAAACCGCCAGTGCTTTTATTCATTAATTTTTCTCCAGTCTTTGAATTAAGAAGCAGTTTGGTGGTAATAACGCATTTTTCTTTTTGTTTTAATGATTTCATCAGATCCCTGCCGACGAGCATATTAAATGTTTGGTCAGTGCCACCTAGTTCAGCATCAACATCCATTACGACAGAATCATAACCTTGCATTAACGGATAAAGGAACTCGCTTAAACTGATTGTTTTACCGTTTTTTAATCGTTCCTGGAACATGCCGCGGGCAATCATTTGCGGTACGGTAAGATGCTCGGCGATTTTTAGAATATCTTCGAATTTAAGTTTGCCGTGCCATTCAGAATTAAATCTTAATTTCGCCGCATTTTTTCCTTTAAAAGAAATTATTTTTGATGCTTGTGCTTTGAATGTTTTTAAATTATTCTCAACCATTTTTTTGGTTAATGGTTGGCGGGGAGAAAGTTTGTCGGTTGGATCGCCGATTCTGCCGGTAAAATCGCCGATAAGAAAAATTATTTCATGGCCAAATCCTTGAAAACTTTTGAGTACTAAGAGATTGGTGGCGTGGCCTAAATGAAGATGTGGTCCAGTCGGGTCAACGCCTAAATAGATTTTTATTCTTTTTTTAACATTAATCAGTTTGTGAAAATCTTCTTTGGAAGGGTAGATTTTATCAATCATTCGTTCAAAAATCTTGTGATTAAATTTTTCAGTATTTGTTTTCATGCAGTAATTCTATTTTACCACTATTTATTAAGTAATGAAAAACTCCCTTATTTTGGCGAAGGAGTTTGATGTAGCGAATTGACGGTCAGATTTTCATTCATCCTACGATCGTGGGATGAATGAAAATATACGGAGGTTTTATTTTGTGTAATTTTTATATGCCTTTCCAGACAACTATGGGCTTACGCGCGTGATTGTTCATTTTTTTGTCTTTATAATCTCGTCAATTATTCCATAATCCTTCGCTTCTTGAGCGGTTAAATAAAAATCTCGGTCAGTGTCGCGTTCAATTTTATCGGTTTTTTGGCCGGTGTGTTTTACCAAAATTTGATTAATCTTATCTTTAATTTTTACAATGTGACGGGCCGTGATTTCAATTTCAATGGCTTGCCCTTCCGCGCCGCCCATAATTTGGTGAAGCAAAATTTCAGAATTGGGGAGAGTAAATCTTTTACCTTTTTGGCCGGCGGCTAAAAGCACGGCGCCCATTGAAGCCGCCATGCCAACGCAAATCGTGGAAACCGGCGCTTTTACATATTGCATAGTGTCGTAAATAGCAAGTCCGGCCGTCACTGATCCGCCGGGGGTATTTAAATAAAGCATGATATCTTTTTTAGAATCCTCGTGTTCTAAGAAAAGAAGCTGAGCAATAATATTATTTGCCACTTGATCAATAATCGGTCCGCCCAAAAAAACAATCCGTTCTTTTAAAAGCCGGGAATAAATATCATAAGCGCGTTCGCCAAAAGATGATTTTTCTATAACCGTAGGTATTAAGTTCATGCTGTCATTAAAGCGTCTAAAGTTTAGAGAGTCAAGCGTTAATGAAAAACGTCCCGACTTTAGATCGGGGCGTGATTTATCGGATAATAATTTACCGGGCCACTTCAATTTTAATTGCGTAAAATTCTTTCGCGTCTTTTATGTTTTGTTCGGAGGTTACAGTCACTCTATCATCGACTTTCAAATCGGAAAAAGAAAGATTTAAAGTTTGAGAATCATCAGTAACGCCGATGATTTGTGTTTTCGCGCCAATCTTTACAGTCCGGATTTGAGTTCTGATTGGCGAGCCATCGATGTGGGGCAAATAATCGTTTGGATCATTTACTTCTACTCCTAAAATCGAGTCTGTTATGCCTTTTATGACTCCGTTTAGAGCTTTAATTTCAGCTTGCGGTTTTGGATAAATGCTTTCAACGAGCGGTTCTAATTTTTGCTTCGCCGCGTCCGCGCCTTCTTTTAATCCTTTGCCGCGCCCTAAATAAAAACTTAAGGAAAAGACAAGCGTCAAAAGGGCAATGCAAATTACTATGATGATAAACTTTTTTAAGCTCATGCCAGAAGAGTGTTAATTTGAATATATTATAGCATAGAGGTTATATTTTATTTTGCTTTTGTGAAAAATGGTGTGGATAACTTTTTGTCAATTTGCAAATTTGCTATAATTAATTTGCTATAATAAATAAGATGAAACAAATAAGATTTAACCCGAGTTTGGGTGTTTTAATGATTGTGGTTCTCTTGGGGACGGGTTTTTATTTTGTAAAAGCGCAAACCACGTGGCTTGCGCCGACCCAGCCCTTTCCAAATGATCAGCCGGAACCGCCTCTTGATACCAGTAATCAGCCTCAAAACAAGAAAGCGCCAATTACCATTACAGATGGCGACAAAGCAACAGAAATTAATTTCGGCCGAATAAATTTTTTTGTAGAAGGTGGCGCGCCAGCGACAAAAGGTTCGATTATCTGGAATTCCGTTACTGGTCAATTTTCTGTAATTGAGGGCACTAAAGCAGCTGTTTCTCTGGTTGGCGCCGGCAATACTTGGCGGGCGACTTCAACCGGGATTTTTGTTTCGTCAACCGTGAGAGTCGGCATTGGCGTTATTTCGCCGACAACTAATTTAGACGTGTCTAATTTAAGAGCCACCAATATCGGCATTAATGCTCTTCCGAGGCCAAACACGCCTTTATATGTAATTGGCAATGAAAGAACTGATGGTTGGCCAAATATTCATTCAATTGATAATAATTATCTTTCTATTTCAAATTCTTTTGGTTATGCTGGCCGGTTTGATTATAAAGGCGGCGCTGCTACTACTACTTCCGCAATTGGTGTTTATGGCGATTCATCATCAACAACCACGCCAAGAGGCGGTACTGCTATAGGCGGTTATTTCACCGCTGGCGGAAATAATTATAATACTGGTTTGCGTGTATGGGTTGCTCCTCCTTCAGCCGTTACTGTTTTAAGCACTAACATTGCTTTGGAAATTGGGGATTTGGCCGTGGGTGATAATTACCGGAAAAATTATGCGATTTTTTCAAGGGCATTAGCTACCTCATCTTTTGCCGGGCCAATTGAAGCGGCTCAATTATGCATGGCCGGCGTTTGTAAATCAAACTGGGCAGCGGTATTAGGCGTTACTGGCGCGGGTGACACAGATTATTTGCCTCTTTGGACTTCTGCTTCAACTATTGGCACATCAACAATTTATCAAAGCAGCGCTGATAATAATGTCGGCATCGGGACAACGGGGCCGAATGCTAAATTAGATGTCAATGGTAATATTGTCTTTGGTAGTAATTTAGACGGCGTATCAATCGCATTCTTAGCGAATTCGGCTAAAGGTCTTATGGGATGGAATCGGAGCGCCGGAGCTGGTGAAATAGATTTAATTGCAAATAGAGGCGCTGGAAACGTTGGTGGATTTAGATTCATTGATTATACAAATGCCGAAGCTGAAAATACTTTGGTTACAATGCAAGGCAGCGGCAATGTTGGAATTGGTTTATCAAATCCGGCAAGTAAGCTTTCTGTGGCGGATGGTATGTCTGTTGGCGCAAATTACTCAACCATACTTGCGCCCGTAAATGGCGCAATAATTGAAGGAAGAGTTGGAATTGGGTTAATCGACCCGAAGGCCAAGCTTGATGTTTTTGGCGATATTAGATTAGGCGGTACTGGCAGTTCAGACAGTGCTAGTTGGGGAATACAGTTTGGAGATGTCCAGTCGGATGAATATTTAGGCAGTACTTATTGTGGTCCGGGCACATTAAATAATCCTTGTCCGAATGTTAGTGCCGGAACTTTAGTTTCAATAAAATTAAGTGAAATTAATACAGTTCAAGCTTTCCAATTAGCTAATGACGACCCTAATAAAGCTTTTAGTGATATTAATACGGCTTGCAATAATATCGGAAGCATTTCCCAACCAAATAATTTCTTTGAGAGAGCTCCTGTATCAATACCTCCATATGCTAGTGGTGATGGTTTGCATGTTTTTAATTGTAAGCTTGACCAAGGACTGTACACAATAAGAAATAATAGAGGTGATTTAAAATTTACTGATAGTTCTGCTAATCCAACCTTTATTCTTTATCGGGGTGGGAGCATCCCGTTAGTTGAAACGGTTGGTCCTTTGACAATTAATGCTAATTTAAATAATGGAACTTCTACGCCATTTCTCAATTTAAAAACTGACGTAACGAGAGGTTCTAGAGGAGTAACCGAACATAAGATATTTGGACCGTATAATGATAAGAGTGGCGATTTCGGCGCTCTTTATATCGGTGCTGGAAAGTCGGCTAATCTTACAGGATCAGTCAGTAGAAATAATATTTACCTTTATAACACTGGTTGTGCAGGAGATACTTGTAATGTTCCAAAAATTCACCTTTTTGCTGATGAGTTGCGTGTAAATGTCGGCAATAAAGGAGACGGGCCCTTAATGGTTGATAGAAATTGGGATGGCAAGTATTACGCAGTTTACGCCCCGTAGTTCTAGAAACTAGAAAATAGAATCTGGAATTGGGAACCCGGAAGTTAATAAGTTATTATGTCGCCACTTACAAAAAAAGATTTGAAAGAAACTTTTGTCGAAGTTCTTGAGCCGTTTGCGAAAGCGGTGCGGGCCGATTTGAAAAAGGTTAATGAAAAATTGGAAGATATTCCGGTTTTGAAGCAAGAATTATCCGAAGTTAAAGCCGATGTCAAATGGATGAAGGAAAATTCAAGCGAACTTTTCACAAAACTGGATAAATTCATCACGCTCTATGAAGATCAGAAAACCGAGCTGAAATCCGTGAGCACGCAATTGGAGCGATTAGAGGAAAGGGTTACGAAGCTGGAAGCAAAAATTCAAAAATGAAGGATTCACAATTTAAAAATTTGGCGTTGCTTGCTTTAGGTTTAATTATTCTTGCCGCGGCTTTTTATTTTTTGGGCGGTTTTGACGCGTTTAAAAAATTAAAAACTCCGGAGCAAGAACAAACTTGGCGTGAGAGTCAGGAGCTGGCGGTTGCCCAAATCATAAAAGCCGGCAGTTTTGACGCGTGCGAAAAAGTGAACTACAAATCCGCTGACGGCACTGATTACAAAATTGTCTGCCGGAATAATGTCGCCCTAAATAAAGCCCAAGAGATGCTTGATATTTCCTGGTGCGCTAAATTGGACGGCCAACTCATTTCAAAAACAGACTGCGAAAGACAAATCCTCGCTGAAAAAGTGGCTAAGGAAAAAAACTTGTCGGTTTGTAATATCGCTACAAACGAAACAATCAAACAGGAATGTCTTTTTGAATATTGGTTTAGACGATCAATCGAGGAAAATAATCACGATTTGTGCAATAATATCAAAATTATTGAACTCAAGAACGTTTGTATAGAAAGAACTCATGTTAAAAGATTACTCGATAACCCGAAAAGAGGAAGTTGTGATAAGATTTCTGCGAATTTGAAAAATGATTGCGAAATCTATTTGTCGATATTAAATGGTGAAATGAAGAAAATTGAAATTAGCAAAATAAAAGACACTGAAGTTGTTTTTGAAAATTGTTATAAAATTTCTAATTCGCTTTTATTAGATAAATGCAAAGAACTTTAAATTTGGATACCCGTTTTTAATAATATGTTTTTTTTCCCTTTATCCAAAAATCGATATTTGTGTATTCTTACCATTCTTCTTTTATTAGTGGTATGTCTGTTTTTAAATCCAGGCCGCACGGAAGCGATGTGGTTTGATATTTGGGATTTTAAAACAACAAATTATGGTGTTAGTGGTGTAAATAGTTTGTCTTTATACGGCGACTATTTGTATGTCGGAGGATTTTCAAAATTAGAAAGCATTAGTCGGGGAATAATAGAAAAAAGGTCCAAACAAAATGGTTTACTTGACAAAAACTTCGGCAACGAAGGAGTTTATTTCGAACAAGAAGGATTGTCACCAAAATCTGACAAAATTAGCAGTTTAGCAGTTGATAATAGTGGAATATATTACGCTGGTTCTAATCTACAAAGTTGCTTTGGCGGGCCGGCGCACATACTAAGAAAAATTTCATTTGGTGGGATATTACTTTGGAGTAAGACATTTTGTGCTTTTTCACATCAATATCCAATTGAAAAAATTAAGGTTTTTGCTGATAAAGTATATTCTTTAGGTCCTGTAGTGGGCAGCGCGACTAATGGAGGTTTTATGTTTATTAATATGGTTGTTGATGGAGATCAAATTTTAGGGCCGCTAGTAACAAATTTCCCCGCCAAAGCAGTTGATTTTGATTCAGGAAGTATTTTCATTGGCGGAAGTCTTTTGTTTGAATTAGGAGGTAATACATATACGGTGCCGACATTAGAAAAACGAAATTTATCTAATATCACAAATGTAATATCAACACATTATTTTCATATTCAATTTGGTAACGGTGAAATCGTCGATATTAAAATTTCTGGTGATTCTATTTTTGGAATTTTTGATGATACCGTTACTGATAGAACTTCTGTGATTTTTAAAATAAACAAAACGAATCACATTTTAGCGTCAGATTTCGGAACTAGAAATCAAGGTTATACGCTGCTAGCATCAGGGCAAAAGTATATTTTTGCCGGCCTTGGCGACAGAATTCGTATAATAGAAACTTCGGCTCACCCTGATTTTATGCATCTCTTCAGTCTAGACGGGAGTTTCATTAATAAAAGAAAATTCGCAAATGTTTCTTCGATTAATGCTACAGCATGGGAACACAATTCCGATTTTGTAGGGGGTGTTTCTCAAGATTCTTTCTGGTTTGTTGCTAATGTGAAAAATAGATTGGAAGCAGGCGATTTAATAAAAAAGAAGCACATAACCATTTTACGTGATTACAATGTAGGCGTAAGAAATTATTTTGGCCTTGGGCTATATGCCGGGAATAATTGGAATTCAAACACCGAGTTTGGCGCGGATGATCCCGTCATTTCGGATGCCACGCCAATAAGGGCGGCGCACGTTAGAAATCTTTTAACGGCATATAATATTTGCCTTCCTATACCTGCATCTGTGCTTGATGATTTAGATATTAGTAAAGTAATTCGTGCTTCCCATTTCAATTCCATCGCTGCTCAACTGGATGGTTATACTTCGTGTAAAAAAACAACTGTTGCGGATAATGCGGCGGTTAGTGTAGATCATGAGCGGAAACAATTAGTTTTTAACTGGTATTGGGAAGGAGATTATTTATGGACCAAATTAACTGGGACGGACAATTGTTATGGTGTGAATTGGGATTGGACAAAGCTTTCTCCCGGCGAGGCGAAAGAGGTTTGTAAATCAGGTTGTAGTACATGTAGAAGAAAGGTGCATTTTTGGGATGATGCGAAAACGGTAAGAGTAGAAGGACGGTATAATCCAACGGGGACTGGAAACTGGAAGTGGGACTGGTATGTTGATGTTAACAAATTTTGGGGATGCACTCCGTTGATACCCAATGCATTTCTTAATAGCGGTAATATCAAAGGGGGGGGGACTCTTGATCAGTGCCTGTCTGCCGGGGGGCAGGTAGCATATGCTTGTGATGGATATAATCCCAACACTTTTATGTGTAAGTTTGAAGGCACTGATTCGGCTTTTCATGCAGTTTGTCCTTCCGGATGGACAAATTTTTCCGAGTATACAAGAACATATCCAAGATTTTCGCCCAACCCCAGTGTTAATATCGGTTGGCATCAATTTTCAAATAAACCTGTTGAATCCGGCGCGATAATCACAGCCATTGGTTGCAAAAAACAATAGAATTTTACGACATCGCAAGTCGTAAATTTTCTGTGAACTTGTTAGAACTCAATTTTTGATGGTTCTAATTTTGCTTTTTATTTGGCGCGAGTTTGGTATGTTATCGAGGTTGAACCTCGATAATTACGATAATTAACTTTTAATCAATCTTCACGTCTTTTATTTTTTCAGTATTTTCTTTTTTTTCTGCCAGCCATTCTTTCATCGCTTTTTGATATTCTTTTTCTCCGCCGAAAAATTCTAAAAATAATTCTTTGGCAGTTACGGAAGGGAAGTTCTTTTTTCCCGTGTAATCCGGCAAACTACTCCATTTATAATTTTCCAAATCTTTCAGAATTTCCATTATCGAGGTTGAACCTCGATAATGGAACAAATCAATAGGATTAGAATGAATGTAGAAAGGAAGGTGGATAAAATGTGATTCGTCTTTTACTAAAGTCGCTTTAAATCTTCCTTGAAATAATCCTCCCACCCGCTCATATTTTTGATTGAAATACATTGTGTAACCTGTTCCTAATTTTTGCATAAATTTTATAATTCCATTTTCTTTCTTTTGTTTCAAAAGTAAATGAAAATGATTAGGCATTAAGGTGAATATTAAAATTTCGACCAGCAGTTTTCTTTTCCCCCTTTCCTTTATTGTGTTTTTTTGGAAAGTTTTGATGTTGAAATGATAAGAAGTGTTAATAACTGCTTCTTCATCATTGAATTCAAAAAGATCATGGATAAAGCGCAGGTGGTCTTGCTTGTCTAGAAAGATTTTTCTTTTTTCGACCCCCCGGTTGTAAATGTGGTATATTTGACCTTCAACAAATTTTGGTTTTTGCATATTTATATTCTAAATTAAAGATTATCGAGGTTCAACCTTGATAATTAATAATATCACATTGTTGTTGATTTTCAAATAAATCAGATTTGCTATAATTAATCTGTTATAATAAATAGTAATGACAATAACAATGACACCTAAAAGGATTGTTTTAAAATCCTTATTTTTGGGGCTTTTGGTATTTTTGGGAAGCGCTCTTTTTAGCATTGCGAACGCGCAGGAAATTCCAAATATACCAACAAATGTTTTTCAAGATTCTTATCGTGATTTAAAGAATAATACTTCATCATGCGCAATTAAAATCAGTTGGAAACACGCAACATCATCAGATAATCTTGTTATTCCAGAAAGATTTGATATTTATCGTACTTTTCCAACTGGCTTCAGTCCTGTAAGAGATTTTGTTTCTTCTACTTATCCGGGCGGCGGCACAGGCTCTTTTTCTTATGTTATAGTTCATAGAAAGACACCATCAGTAAGTTGGACAATAATACCCAATACCGCCGTAACTAATTATCAGTATGCTCATGCGATAAGAGCTTGTTCGATTTCTAATGACGATAATAGTTGTTCGGTTACTTCAATTCCAGCTTATCTTAGAACGCCCATAATATCAACTTCGAGCCGGCCGGAAATTATTTCCGTAGAAGCCACAACTACTGGCGGACACGCAATTGAAATTAAATGGCGAGTGCCTGCTACATCAACAAATTTTGCTGATTATGGTTATTTTATATTAAACGCCGCAAGCTCAACTATGTCTGGTTTAACCTTTAATCCTATACCACCATTAGATAGAATTGTTAGTTCGACTATACTCGGGTCAAACACTGGCGATTCTGGTCGGTGGCTGTTTAATGTAACACCGAGTTCTGGTTTAATAAAACATCCTCGGGCTTATGGTTTTCATATTAAAAACCGGGATACAGGCGGTTATGGGTGTGCTTATACAGAAAGTCCGACTTCACATTATATTACTTCAGCATCTTCTTTGCCTTCGCCGAGTTTTCCCGGGATTGTGGTGCCGGCGGCGCCGGAATTCGCTTCCCAACAAACAGATTTTAATTCGCACGCAATAACATTGATTTGGCATGATATAGCAACCGGCACGACAACAGGAATTGGCGCGGCCAATGATCAAGGGTATGAGGTTTGGCGGGCGGCGCAAACAACCGCAAATGAACCTCCAGCGTCTTTATATAAATATTATGCTTCTACTGCAGAAAATGGCACTTCTACTGTTGATAGTGATTGCAAGGCCGGTCATTTTTGCTGGTATAAAGTCCGGGCTTGCCGGAACAATACTCAAACAACCAGCATGCCTCTTAAAGTTTGTTCGTTTTTTTCGGTAGCAACAAGCTCAAGCGCTTATGTTGACCCGCCAAAAGACTTTGATGCCCGGCTTATTCATATTTCCACTTCCACTAAAAAAGGCCTTGTTTATTTTGAATGGGATGCTGATGTGCCAAATGTTGAAAGCTTTGTGATTGAGCAATCAAAAGACGGCGGAATATTTGGAAAAGCGACGTCGACATCAGAAGCGCAAATTTTCCTTGACATAGATTTAGATCATAATTATCGTTTTCAAATAAGATCGGTTTTTATCGGCGGCACATCAACGCCATCAGATGCTGTCCCGGTTAATACGAATATAAGGCGGGTATTAAAAGGAAAAGCATGGCAAGCCGCTGATTTAGGCGGCGATGAAAATAGAATTGGTTTGGGTGTTGGCTGGATAAGTTTTAACAGTGATAGCGTTGATAGATGGGGGAACAAACACGTGCCTGATGATCCAACAAATCCCGATCTTAAATATCTTAAATATAGCGTTCAAGTGGATGATTCTGGCTTGGTTTCTGGTTTGGCTCGGGCCGGCGGTATACGTTTTGGTTATGGCTGGCTGTCATTTCATAAAAAAGATTTAACTGGTTGTCCTGTCGTTCCTTGCGAAGCCCGCTATAATTCTTCAACTCAAAAATTCAGCGGCTGGGCAAGATTTTTGGGGCCGAAAATGTATGCTTCTTTGTCGTCGCCTAATTGGCAGGGCTGGGTTAAATTAAGCGGAACAATTAATGAAGTATTGCCGCCGCCACCGCCGCCTCCGCTGTCTCCGACGCCTCCGCTGTCTCCGCCGCCTCCTTCCTCGTTTGATTTAAAGAATTTTGTTAATCATTTCACGGCTTCAATCGTGCCTCGCGAAGTTTTGGGATTATTAAAGAGAATGGCTGTTAAGGCTTTTGCCCAGTATCCTCCGCCACCGTCGGCAGGCACTGGTTATGGTTTAAGTTTGAATCCCGTTACGAGCATGGTCAGCGGAGAAATATGGGGCGGCGATCAAATTGGCTGGATTGCTTTTTCAAAAACCGGAGAAGGCAATGACAGTTGCACTTCTCGCGATATTGAGGGTCTTACTGATTGCGCGGTTTTAGCTGACAGTATTTCAGAGGTTCCGCGGGTGACAGAAGTAGCAGTGAAAGCTGGTCCGCCAGTCGAGCTTTGGTGCGATATGAATCCTTATTATCGCGTAAGCTGGAATTATAATCCCGGTTCATCTGGTTCGCCTCAAGAATCATACTTAGTTGAATTTAAAGACGCTTCAATTCATACGGTAGTTACTTCAACAACAGCAAATGATACCGCAACAAGTTTCTTGCTTTACAAGCCATTAGAAGCATTAATATCTGATGGCGGATCATTACCAAGGAATTTTTACGCGGCAGTGCGAATAAAAAATACTCTCGGGGTGTGGTCTAGTTCTACAAATTCTTTAAGCACGACAACGCCTACTCATTATCCGCCGCTTGTTAATTTTAGTTATGCTTCAACAACTACAAATGGCGTATTTAATTTTGCTGATAAAAGCTTGGATCGATCAAGCGGACTTTATCCAAAACCTTGGGTATGGGGTTGGTATTTTGAAAAAGGCGTGCCAATGACAGCTAACACGGAAAATGTAACAGGCGTTGATTTTGGAACAGCTATCTCTTCTATAGTAAATCATAGCGTTGATGATAATTCCCCTAGTGGTATGATCTGCGAAATTATGGCAGATATCGATCTTAAAAATCCAAAACCGCCGATCCTTATTCGTAGAATTTTCCGAGAACGTTAGGTTCTCGCAATAACCAGTCCGATTATTTTTTTAGCGCCGGAATTTTTCAAAACATTCACCGCTTCATTTAATGTCGCGCCTGAAGTAAAAACATCATCAATAAGCAAAACATTTTTGTTTTTTATAATTTCAGGATTTTTTACAATAAAAGAATCTTTTATATTTTTTTCTCGTTCATCGTAATTCGCGCATTCAGTTTGAGAACTTATGTTTTTTACCCTTAATAAGATATTTTCCTGTATTTTTGGCAGTTTTTCACTGATAATTTGTTCCAGGTTTTTATAAATAAGCGTTATTTGGTTAAAACCGCGTCTCCTTTGTTTTTTTGGATAAAGAGGTATTGGTATAACAATAAAATTTTCCGCACTTATCAATGATAGTAGATTAATTTTTTCAGTATAGGTTTTTAAAATTTCCGCGAGCGGTTTAGCCGCGCTTTTCAGATTATTGTATTTTAAGGCTTGGATAAGATTTTGAATTATGTTATTTTCGTAAAATGTTGCGGCGGCAAGAATGAATTTTGTTTCTTGATGGCAGGATTTTTTCGGTTCATAAAGCCGCCTCGAACATAAAGGGCAATAAAAACAATTCGCTATTTCCATTTTACTAAAACAATCTTTGCAAATTGCGGAATTAATAGAATTGCCGGTTTCTATTTTCTTTTTGCAGTTAACGCATTGAGGCGGGAAAATTATATTGAAAACGAGCTCAATTATTTTTTTCAGCCTGACTGCCATTTTTTAAGATTAATACAGAATTAAAAGCAGAGCAATAATTTTTGTGCTAAAATTAACGAGATGATAAATCTATCGGGCGTTACGAATTTTTTTAAGGATATAACGAATTTTGTAAGCTCAAAAAATGTTCTGGGCGTAGATATTGGCACAGTTTCCATAAAAGTCGTTGAGCTTTCGCGGGAAAAAAACGAAATTATTCTTAATAATTACGGGATTCTTGAAGCTAAGGGTTATCTTGAGCGAGCCAATGAAGCGATTCAAACAAGCTCGCTTAAATTAGTGGAAAAAGACGTTATTCGACTGCTTGATACGCTTTTAAACGAAATGGGGCCGCGCGCCAAAACTGTGGTTGTTAATGTGCCGCTTTTTGCCGCGTTTATCGTGCCGATTGAAATGCCGCTTCTTTCTCCGGAAGAAACCGCTAAATCAATTGTTTTTCAAGCGCGCCGTTTTATTCCTATGCCGCTTTCTCAAGTTTCTTTTGAATGGAATAAATTAGGCGAATTTGATAATCCCCAGGGCGGGCGGTATCAAAAATTACTCATAACTGCGATTCCAAACGAACTTATTAAAAAATATAAAATTATTTTTAAAAATTTAGGTCTTCATTTAACTTCTTTAGAGATAGAAAGTCAGGCTTTTGCTCGAGCGCTTACGAAAAGAACCGACGCGGCGACTATGATTGTTGATATTGGCGGCGAATCAACAGGTATTTCTATTGTTGACGGCGGCGTAGTAGAGTATGCCAATCAGACTGATTTTGGCGGCGTTTCGCTTACCCAAGCTCTTGCTCGAGGTTTAGATATAAGTTCTTGGCGCGCGGAGGAATTAAAACGCAGTCGAGGACTATTGGGTTTTGGCGGTGAATATGAGTTATCAACATCGCTTCTGCCATTTTTGGATGTTATAATTGGGGAGAGCGAGCGTGTGAGAAGGCTTTATGAGCGTTCGCATGGTCGACCAGTAGAAGAGTTTATTTTGGTGGGTGGGGGCGCTAATTTACCCGGTATTGAAAATTATATAACCAATCGAGTGAAATTAAAGCTTGTCGCGCCCAGACCTTTTATTCGAATAAAATATGGAGTTCAACTTGAACCAGTAATGCGGTCTTTGAACAACGAACTCGCATTGTCAACCGGTCTTGCTCTTCGTTTTTATATTTAAAATAAATGGACATAAGAGAGGATTCTCCTCAACAAACAAATAATGCTCAAGAAGAATTAGTGGTTGAGCAAATGCCGATTGGCTGGCCTTGGCGATTGCTTATTTTTACTGTTATAGTTTTCGCGCTTTCGATTTTCATATATTTTGGTTTGCGCTTTGGTTATGGCGCGTATTTAGATACGGCTTCCGAGAATTTAGACAGGGACATTAAAGCTCTTTCTGAAAAAGTACCGCCGGCTGATCGTGAAGAATTTATAAAATTTTATTCTCAAATCATTAATTTAAAGACCGTTCTGGACAATCATCCTTACGGTTCAAATGTTTTTAAATTTTTAGAGAAAAATACGATTGGTTCAATTTATTTTACTGAAGCAGAGATGCTTGTTGATAATTCAGCCTTAAATCTAAAAGGTTTTGGAAAGGATTTTGAAACCGTGGCTCAGCAAATGGCAATTCTTGAAAAAGCATCGGAAGTAAATCGCGTGCTTTTAGATCAAGTGAATATTCAAAAAGAAGGCGTGATATTTTCTCTTTCTCTTTATTTCAATTCGGGGTTTATAAAAAAACCAGCAAGTTAAAATGATTAGAGTTTCAACAAAAAGAATTTTAAGTATTGGTCTTTCAGCGCTGTTTTTAATTGCCGCCGTAGTTATTTATTCAACGCTTATTCGTAGTGAAATAAAAGTTATAGATGAAAAACGGACGATAGTTGCTTCAAAGACAGTTCTTTTTAATAATCAACAAAACGCAGTGAATCAAGTATCCGAATTAATCAGTAAATACAAAGGCGTGGCCAAACTTCAACAGACTGTTTCTTTGGCTGTGCCTGCTAGTGAAAATACTATTGGCGCTTTACGGCAAATTGAAGCAATCGGGAGAGCAAGCGGGGTTCAAATAACTTCGCTCAGTTTTACAACTTCTATATCAAAATCTAAAATCAAATCTTTTACAAAAAAATTGGGCGTTTTAAGCATTTCAATCAGGGCCGAAGATTCTTATGAAACACTTAAAAATTTTTTACAGCTTTTAGAAACAACCGTTCGAGTAGCTAATGTAAAGACTTTCAAATTTCAACCGGGAATTCCTCAACCGGGCAGTCGCGCCCCCGTGCCTAATGACACTTTAAACATTATGGTCGAAATGTATTATCAAGAATCTTGATTTATGGCTATTTTAGTTGAAGAAGACAAACCGCCGGTAAATTGGGTAGGAATACTCACGGCTATAATTATTGTTGTAGTTCTTTTTGCCGGAGGTTATTACGTGTTTTTCAAAAAACCTCAAGTATTAGAAAATATCGCCGTCCCCCCGGAATTACAAGCTAACCAACCGTTAGTTGGTATTACATTTGACCCGTCGCCCTTAATTGAAAAATTAAATAAATTTTTCAGACAATATGCGCAAGACATAATTATGCCGGCAGTGGGAAGAGAAAACCCGTTTAGGCCTTTTTAAGGGCCTTTGTATAATTTAAGGGCCTTTGTATAAAATTATTTTCCGCCAGCTGGCGGATCTAAAAATTAGACAAAAACATCATGCTTGATCAGGATTTACTTAAAGAATTAGTAAAAAGAAAATTACTTGATGAAAATCAGGCAAAACGGATTTTAAATGACGCGGATTTAACTAGAAAATCGGCTGAAGAATTGCTTTATGAGAGCCGTTTTTTAGATGAATTGGCAGTGGCTCGCGTTAAAAGCGAGCTTATCGGCGCTCCCTTCAA
>JASEIC010000017.1 GCA_030017555.1 Patescibacteria group bacterium
TAAAAGTAACAGAGAATAAAACTAAAGCTCTCGAGAATTTAATCGGGGTTATTGATAAAATCACGCCGCCGCTTAAAAAATTTATTATTCCGGGCGGTAGCGAACTTTCTGCGCGATTGGATGTAGCGCGAGTATTTGCGCGCGATCTTGAGCGTGACGCAGTTCGATTTAGTAAAAGTCTGAGTATTTCTAAAGAGCTTCTTCAATTTTTTAATCGACTTTCAAGCGCGCTTTTTGCGCTTGCGCGTTATACAAATTTCAAATTAGGCATAACGGAAGAACATCCTACTTACACATAGGCATTTTTTGCTATAATAGTTTCATGCCCAGCATTACAACTCCGACATTTTTAATAAGTATGTAAATAATATGAAAAAAGAATATTTTTTTAAAATAATAAAAAGTCGTTATAATTTATTAAAACAACTTCGCGCGTATACGTCATCGGAGTTGTAGTACTCGAGTATGCTTAGTTTAGAAGATATGATTTTACGTCTTGCGGCCGCTATTTTATTAGGAGGCATTATTGGTTTTGAACGGGAACTTGTAGGTAAAGAAGCCGGTATTAGAACTGATATTATGGTTGCGGCCGGCTCAGCAATTTTTTCTATAGTCGGTATTAGCTTGCCTTATATTATTGCTGATTCGCCGGAAAATATTCCAAATATTCTCGCGCGGAATAGCGGTTTTTTGGGAGCGGTGGCGAATGTCGTGGTGGGTGTTGGTTTTTTGGGCGCCGGCATTATTGTCAAACAAGGTTCTCGTGTTAAGGGGTTAACTACGGCCGCAACGGTTTGGTTTGTGGCGGCAGTGGGCGTGCTTTGTGGGATAGGTCTTATAAGCTTTGCCGGTATTTCAGCAATAGCTCTTGCTCTCATACTTTTTATTTTAAGAAAATTCGATATGTATAAATTAGTTGGTAAAAAAGACGAGCATGATGCTGAAGACGAAGAAAATCATCGCAGATAAATAAAAACCCCGCTAACCTTGAGCGGGGATTTTGATTTCTTTATAGTGGACGATTTTTTCTGCTTTTCCATTTAGATCTTCGGTGTCTTCATCTTTGCTTCGATAAATCATATCTAAATGTGAAGAAAAAATGCGTTCGTCCAAGAATTTAAAATTAGGATTACGCGCTTTGGTAACGCTCGGCAAATCATAAAATTTTACCCAGCGAGCTTCTATTACTTTAGAAACCACATCTTGGGTTTTCGTTATTTCTGGCAAATCAGCAAATGGATCAGTGATTTGGGCAAAGAAGTATATCTCAAAATGCAATTTTTTTTTGCGATTTTTCTGATTTTCAGCCGATAAAACACGAACGTGTATAGGAAGTTTGCCAATTTCAAAAGATATTTCTTCTTTCAAGATATTTGTTTCTTCTCTAAGTTCGCGCTCGGCCGCAGAAAAAGGAGTTTCTCCGAGTTTTACTTGTCCACCCGGTAAGCCGCGGCCGCGCGGTTTTCCGTCCGGTGTTTTTTCATCGCCTTTTTCTAAGACCATTCGAATTTTGGTTCGATCATAATCCCAGAGTACGACCCTAACCGAAACCGTATATTCTTTTGGAAGGGATCTGAAAGCTAATTCTAGCCATCGACCTCTTTCGAAGATCAATTTTTGTAAGTCCTGATTTAACATTTTTTTCGTCCTTCCGGAAAAATTTATTTGTAAAAGAACATTTGTATAAAGTATATCATATTGATATCTATTTGTCAATATGGGAGTTGGAAAATTAAAGTTATAATCTGTTTTGTATGCCTAGTACTACAACTTTGAAATTTTTAATGAGTATGTAAATAATATGAAAAAAGAATATTTTTTTAAAATAATAAAAAGTCGTTATAATTTATTAAAACAACTTCGCGCGTATACGTCATCGGAGTTGTAGTACTCGGGTATGAACAAAAGAAAAATATATTTAGATTATGCCGCTACTACATCGGTGGATCCTTTGGTTTTTAAAGCGATGTTGCCGTATTTTAGAGAAAAATACGGCAATCCCGGTTCGCTCCATAAGTTCGGTCAAGAAGCGATTGCCGCATTAGATAAAGCAAGAGAAATAATTGCAAAATCAATTGGAGCAAACTTCAATGAAATAATTTTTACCGGTTCGGCCACCGAAGCTAGTAATTTAGCTTTACGAGGTATAATAAAGACTTTGCGGATTTTTGATGCAGGCAAAATAGGAAAAAATCAAAAATATTTAATTCAGAATCCAAGAATTATTATTTCGGCGATTGAGCATGAATCAATTTTAGAAACCGCAAAAGATTTAGAACAAGACGGAATTGAAGTGATTTTTATTCCAGTCAATAAAGAAGGCGTTGTCGATTTAAGAGAAATTAAAAAATCATTAAACGATCAAACGGTTTTAATTTCAGTAATGTACGCCAATAATGAAATTGGCGTTATCGAACCAATTTCGGAAATTGCAAAAATCATTTCAGAATTCAAAAAAAACAAAAAACAAATTTATCCATTGTTCCATACTGATGCGGTTCAAGCGTTCCAGTTTTTAGATTGTAATGTAAATAATTTGGGAGTTGATTTAATGACTTTATCCGCTCATAAAATTTACGGGCCAAAAGGAGTTGGCCTTCTTTATGCAAAAGGCCTAAAACCATTAAGCAACGAATTAGCAAGAAAGGGGATTTTGTTTAATAATTCATTTTTAAAACCCATTATTACGGGCGGCGGGCAAGAATTTGGATTTCGATCCGGCACCGAAAATATACCTTTGATAGTAGGTTTTGCCAGAGCAATTCAGCTGGTGGGGCAGAAAAAATTAAAAGAATTGAAAAGAATGCGAAAAATTAAAGATTTTTTTTATAAAGAACTTAGAAAAGCCTTTTCAGATGTTCAGATATTTAATTGTTACAATACGTTACCGAACATAATAAGCGTTTATTTTCCTGGTTTTTCAGCTCAAGACGTTTTAATAAAATTAGACCAGGAAGGGATTGAAGTATCGTCGGGTTCGGCTTGTTTAATGCGTGCCGCGACAAAATCCCATGTTTTGGGCGCTTTGGGTTTTAAGAATGAACGCATTTTAGGAAACGTGCGGTTTAGTTTTGGGCGGTATACAAAAAAAGACGACATAAAAGAACTTATAAAAAGGCTTAAAAAAGTATTATTTAATTAGTGAATGTGTTATAATTCAAAAGATATTGTGAGATTTTAAATAGATCGTCCAGAATTGACAAACAGATCATTCGATAATATTATCTAAATAATGAAAAAATCTTTTAATAAAATAATTATAATTTTTCTATTGATTTTTATTATTGGTTCAACCGATTTAGCTTTTGCTGCGGTTCAAGATAATAATTTAAGACCGGTTATGGTTGCTCAAGTTTCAAGCGCTGTAAAAAATATCTATGAACAAGTCCGTAATATTTTTAATTCACTCCAAGACATAATTCAAAAAGGAAGCAGCGAACAACAAGTGCCCTTGCCTTCGCCTAGAATTCAAAGCGTTGAGCCAAACCAGCCAGCTCTACAAGAAGATAAGGCAAGCGTTTCACAACCCATAATAAGCAGTGATAGTAAAATAAAAAGCGAGGTAAGGGATAAAAGCACGGATTTGCAATCTCTTACTAATAGAATTCTCGATTTGAATCAGCAGTTTCAAGAACAAAGCGGTCTGGTTAGCCAGAAGACATTATTAACAATGCTTGATCTTGCCAAAGAAAGGAAAAGCAAGCTTATTGCTACCCTTGATGAGAATCCGCTTTTCGCTCTTGTTTCTCTTATACCCGGATCGGTTATTTCTAAATTGCCGGTTCAAGTGCAACGAGAATTTATTGAAAAAGAAATTTCTTTGAAAGGAGTTCTGCAAATTACATCAGCGGCAAATCAAAAAGTAAAATACTCTCTTTTGGTTGGCGATAAAGAATTTAAGTTTGATCCTTTCGGTGTTATGCCAAAAGTTAATTCCGGCGCGCTTGTAAAAATTGAAGGATATGAAATTGGCGATGACAGAATAGTGGCATTAGTGGATAAAAATACTTTTCAAGTTATCGCTCAAACTTCAGCTGGTAGTCCTCAAAATTCTCCACTTATCACAGCGTTGGTTGGGCCTACCAATTTACGGGCAGATGAAGCGGGTAATTGGTTAATAAAGGCTTATCATCCTCAAGGAACAGTTCTCTCTTATAGTGTTGACTGGGGTGATGGCGCAATAAGTATTGTTTCTGATTCGCCTCTTTTTTCCCGCGTTTTTTCTCGGGCGGGTAATTATAATATGACTTTTAAAGCAATTGGTGGCGGCAAAACAGTTTCTGAAATTATTCGGTTGTCAGTGGTTGATATTACGGCGCGATTAAACCGACCGCCGAAACTTGCTCAAATTTCTGATCGACAAATTAGACCGGGCGATATCGTTAAATTTACAATAAACGCCACTGACCCTGACGGCGATCCGATTTCTTATCGAGTTTCTGGAGTTGAAAATTTGCCTGGCGCGGCATTTAATTCTCGAACAAAAACTTTTATTTGGTTAGTGCCGGATTTTTTACAGCCGGGTATTTACGAAGTTTCTTTTGACGTTTCTGACGGTGAAGCCATTGATCACGGAAAAGTTTCGTTTTCTTACGGAGGGGGGGGGATACCAACAAACAATCCGCCCTATTTTGATGAAATTGCCGATCGAGTTGCTCGGGCGGGCGAGACAGTAAGTTTTTATATTAACGCCACCGACCCTGACGGCGATCCGATTTCTTACAGTATTGCGAGTTCGCTTCCTCAAGGCGCGAGTTTTAATTCCGGCACTCGCCGTTTTACGTGGGCGATTCCGTTATCGTTTCAATCAGGAAACTATTCCATAATTTTTAAGGCAAACGATGGTGTTTTTACTGGAGAACAAACTGTTTATGTTGTTGTTATTGCTCCAACCCCGAGAAATAAACCGCCGGCTTTTTCATCGCTTATGGCAACAAATATTTCTGGTCGGGAAGGTAGCGCAATTAATTTTTATCTTTTGGGTTCTGACCCGGACGTTGGCGATGCTTTAATTTACGGCGTCGATAGTTTACCGCTTGGCGCAAATCTTAATTCTCAAACCGGAGTGTTTTCTTGGATGCCTGATTTTAACCAAGCGGGCATTTATGAAAGTAATTTTACTGTTGCGGATAGATTAATTGGCGATCCAGAACGTTTAACTGATACGGTAAAGGTTACAATTATCATAGCTAATTTGAATCGGGCGCCAGTTTTAGACGAAATCGGCAATAAACAGATTAATGCCGGTAACACGCTCACATTTAAAGTGACTGCTTCAGATCCTGATAATGATCCGATTACTTTTTCAGCTTCAGGATTATCAGGTAATGCAACTTTGAATGAATCAACTGGTGATTTTTCTTGGACGCCTCAAACCGTTGGTTCTTTTAGTTTAACAATTAGCGTAATTGATCGTCCTTCAGTCGGAGGCATTGGCGCGAGTTTAACTGATTCGGAAACTGTTTATATTAATGTTTTAAGTGGGAGTGATATTACGCCTCCGACAGTTTCAATTACCTCGCCAATTAGCGGTTCAACCGTAACAAGCACCATTTCTGTGATTGCTAATGCTACGGATAATGTCGGTGTCGCGGGCGTTCAATTCAAACTTGATGGCGCAAATCTTGGCGTTGAAGACACGTCTTCGCCTTGGAGCGTAAGTTGGAATACGGCTTCATCAACAAATGGTACTCATAACATAACCGCAAGAGCGCGAGATGCGGTCGGTAATTTCACTGATTCAGCTCTTGTTACCGTGACTGTTAATAATATTATTGATTCTCAGCCTCCGACAGTTTCAATTACCTCGCCAATTAGCGGTTCAACCGTAACAAGCACCATTTCTGTAATTGCTAATGCTACGGATAATGTCGGTGTCGCGGGCGTTCAATTCAAACTTGATGGCGCAAATCTTGGCGTTGAAGTCACGTCTTCGCCTTGGAGCGTAAGTTGGAATACGGCTTCATCAACAAATGGTTCGCATACCTTGACTGCTGTGGCTAGGGATGTGGTTGGCAATCAAACTATTTCCAGCGCTGTTAATGTAAATGTTAATAATCCGGATTTAACGCCGCCTTCGGTTTTAATAACCCACTCGCCTATTTCTCCAAGTAATACCCAAACAGTCGTTTATACCGCAAGCGCAAGCGACACGAGCGGTATTTATCGAATAGAAATTTATGTCGATAATATTCTTAGACAGACGTGTAATCTTACCATTACCTGCAGTTTTACCGGCGGTCCTTATGCTAGCGAAAGCATCCATTCTTACTATGCTTTGGCTAAAGACAATTCACCGCAACAAAATCAAGGCAGAAATCCGGTAACAGGCGCAAAAACTTTTTTCATTATACCCCCCGCGCAAAGTTCTTTAATCGATGCAATGCAAGTTCAGGTTAATGAGATTACTCGGCAGCTTCAGGAAATATTAAAAAAGATTTATTAATTATTTTATTTTTAGCGCTTTTTTCTTTTTGATTTTATTTGTAACATAAAGCTGTTTTGTTCGTATTATATTTAATAAAGGTTGGGAATTTTAGTTTTCGTGTGTAATTGAATTGTTTATTCGCCAACCGGTGGATCAAAAAATATAAAAATATGACAGAAAAAATAAAAAATTATCTTGGTTTGGCTATAATTATTTCAATTCTCATAGTAGCGTTTTCGTCTTGGAATTTTGTCCGTTATTTCCGTGATTCAATTGAGCCGTCGGCATTTAGAAGTTTTTCGGTTTCCGGCGAAGGGAAAATAGTAGCCGTGCCGGATATAGCGCAATTCAGTTTTAGCGTGATAACTGAAGGCGGGAAAAATATTGCTGATTTGCAGAAAAATAATACTGAAAAAATAAATAAAGCCATTGCTTTTGTTAAGGCCCAACGAGTGGATCCAAAAGACATAAAAACAATAAATTATAATCTTGAACCTCGCTATCAATATCATTCTTGTCCCCGCGAAGGAGGAATTTGCCCGCCGGCCGAAATCGTTGGATATAAAATAAATCAGACAGTTTCAGTTAAAATTCGTGATTTTGCTAAAATTGGCGATCTTTTATCGGGTGTGATTCAAAACGGCGCTAATGCCGTTTCAGAGCTTCAATTCACAATCGATGATCCAACTGAAATTCAAAACAAAGCCCGAGCCGAAGCCATAGAAAAAGCCAAAACCAAAGCTTATGGAATGGCTAAAACGGGAGGTTTTAGCGTAGGACGACTTCTTTCAATTGAAGAAGGAGGAAATTATTATCCTCGGTTAATGTACGCGAAGGAATCCTTGGGAATGGGTGGCGGTGATTTAGAAGCTTTGCCCGCGCCTACTATTGAACCCGGTTCTCAAGAAATAATCGTAAATGTCGTTTTAAGATACGAAATAAAATAAGTCGCAATTAAAATTAAAAAAGTTAAGTATGTTTAAGAAAGTATTAATTCCAATAATAATTGCAGGATTAATTAGCGGTATTATCGGATCCTCTTTTCCCATTTCTCGAGCAAGCGCGTCTTTTTTTGATGATATATTAAATTTTTTAAAAGGCGCGCCTGAAACGACCAATCCTTTACCAAATAAACTTCAGGATAAAAATAATGATTTGCCTAAGCCAATTGAACCCCAAATTGATCTTTATAAACCAGTCGCTCAATATGAAGACGCGGTTGTCGGGGCGGTGGAACTTGCTTCGCCTTCAGTTGTTTCAATTGTTATTACCAAGGATTTGCCGGTAATCGAACAATGTCCTTATGACCCTTTCGGCAATCTGCCGCCGGAATTTCGAGATTTTTTTGGCGGCGGTTTTGGTTTTCAATTTCAACAACCTTGCCAAAAAGGAATTAAAAAACAAGAAGTTGGCGGCGGCACCGGTTTTATTATTTCAGAAGACGGCCTCGTATTGACCAATAAGCATGTTGTGGCTGATGCAAAAGCAGAATATACAGTGCTTACTAATGATGAAAAAAAGTATAACGCTAAAGTGTTAGCACGCGATCCAGTTCAAGATTTAGCAGTTCTTAAAATTGATGCTCTCGGTTTAAGAGCGGCTAAACTTGGTGATTCTAGCAGTGTGAAGTTGGGACAAACAGCAATTGCGATTGGCAACGCGCTTGGCGAGTATAGGAATACTGTTTCAGTAGGAGTTATTTCAGGACTCGCGCGAAAAGTTACCGCTTCGGGTGTTGGTTTTGGCACTGAAACTATTAGTGGCGTCATTCAAACCGATGCCGCTATTAATCTGGGTAATTCCGGCGGTCCGCTTCTTAATTTACGCGGCGAAGTAATTGGCATTAATACTGCTATGGCATCAGGCGCGCAAAGCATTGGTTTTGCTATTCCGATAAATAATGCGAAGCGCGCGATCAATTCAGTGAAAACTACCGGTAGTATTAAAATTCCGTTTATTGGCGTTCGTTACATTTTTATAAATGAAGAAATTGCCAAGAAGCAAAAACTGCCGGTTGATTATGGCGCTTTAGTGCGTGGCGCGGAGGACGGTCCGGCGGTTGTGCCGGATTCGCCAGCCGCGAAAGCAGGAGTGCAGGCAGAAGATATTATTCTTGAGGTAAACAGTGAAAAAATTGAAAAAAATAAAACCTTATCAGATCTTATTCAAAAATATAACATTGGAGATGTTGTGATTTTTAAAATTCGTCGCGGTAACAATATATTAAATTTAAACATTAAATTAGGCGAACGACCTTCAGAATAATAAATGCAAATGCAAAAACCCCCCGCGGACAAATGTGAGGAGTTTTATTATTAGTTACCTTTATTTTATAACTGTATTTCTAGTTAGTTCACGATCGTGGCATGAGTGAAAATGCGAGAAATGGAGTTCGGAAATTTCTTTTGTGTGAAGCTTTAATTCGTAGATTGGAAAAGATTTGTTATTCGTGATTTTTGTTGACCTCTTTAATTAAATTTTTTATAATGCGTATATTGGGAAAAATTTGTTATTCGTTAATTTATAATTTATGCCTAATTTTCATCGATTTACAATTAAAGCTCAGGAAGCGCTTCAAAATGCGCAAGAACTTGTTGGCCGTTACCATCACGGCGAACTTCGCGCTTTTCATCTTTTGGCCGCACTTTTAGCTGATGAGACAACGCTCGTTCGGCCAATGCTTGTCCGTTCGAATGTTAATTTGTCGTTGCTTGAACAGGAGCTTGAAAACGAACTTAAACGTTTGCCTAAAACCTTTGTTTCTGTAGGCAATGTTAATCAGCTTTATTTGTCGCAAGAACTTATGAAAATTTTAGATCACGCGGCGGAAGTGGCCTCGAAACAAAAAGATGATTTTATTTCTTGCGAACATTTAGTGCTTGCTTTAGTTGATGTTTCGTCTCGAGTCCAGGAAATAATGTTTAGGTTTGGCGTCCGTCGCGATGTTTTAATTAGAGTTTTGAGCGAGCTTAGAGGTTCTACGCGCGTAACCGATGAAACGCCCGAGAGCAAATTTCAAGTACTTGAAAAATACGCGATTAATTTAACGAGCCGGGCGCGCGAAGGCAAACTTGATCCGGTAATTGGCCGAGAAGAAGAATTGCGAAGATTGATGCAGATTTTAAGCCGACGCACTAAAAACAATCCGGTTTTAATCGGCGAACCCGGCGTGGGAAAAACCGCGATTATTGAAGGTTTGGCTCAACGAATTATTTCGGGGGATGTGCCCGAATCTTTAAAAAGTAAAGAAATTATAATGCTTGATTTGGGCGCGATTATTGCCGGTACAAAATTTCGCGGCGAATTTGAAGATCGTTTAAAAGCGTTTTTAAAAGAAATACAGCAATCTGCCGGCAAAATCTTGCTTTTTATTGATGAAATTCATATGATTGTCGGCGCGGGCGCGGCTGAAGGCGCGGTTGACGCGTCTAATCTTTTGAAACCCACTTTAGCGCGGGGCGAACTTCACGCGATTGGCGCGACCACATTAAAAGAATATCAAAAATACATTGAAAAAGATGCTGCTCTTGAACGAAGGTTTCAGCCGATTTTGGTGGAAGAACCGAGCATTGAAGATTCCATTGCCATTTTAAGAGGGCTTAAAGAAAAATATGAAGTGCATCACGGATTAAAAATAAGCGATGAAGCAATTGTGGCGGCAGTGAATCTTTCTGCGCGTTATATTACTGATCGGTTTTTACCAGACAAAGCGGTCGATCTTATTGATGAAGCGGCGGCCGCTCAAAGATTAGAATCCGATAGTATGCCGCAAGAACTTGATAAGTTAAGGCGGGAAATTACTCGGCTTGAAATTGAACGATCAGCGCTTTTAAAAGAAAATCCGCCAGCGAGCGGGAAAAAGAAAGGCGGACGGTTAAAAGAAGTGGAAAATAAACTTTCCCGTCTTAAAGCCGAGAACGACAAGTTTACTGCTCGGTGGCAAGGAGAGAAATTAGGGCAAGAAGCATATCACAATCTCCGTAAAAAAATTGATGATTTGAAGCGTGAGGCGGAGGTAGCGGAGCGGGAAGGTGATTTGGAAAGGGTGGCGCAAATTGTTTATGGCGAATTACCTTTTGCTGAAAAAGAATACGGATATTTTGAGAAAAAACATTTAAGCGAAAAAATTTCAAAAAAACAAGCTTCATATAAAACCAAAATAAAAAAAAGCGGTATTAAAGAGAAATTTATCAAGGAAATTGTTGACGAAGAAGATATCGTGGCAGTTGTTTCTCGCTGGACCGGCATCCCAATCTATAGAATGCTTGAATCGGAAATAGAAAAACTTTCACGTATTGAAGAAGTTTTATCTGGTAGAGTCGTTGGCCAAAAAGAAGCGATTACTGCCGTCGCTCACGCTCTTCGCCGTTCTCGAGCCGGCCTTTCCGATGAAAACCGGCCCGCCGGCTCTTTTATGTTTTTAGGTCCGACCGGAGTCGGCAAAACAGAGCTTGCTAAAGCGCTGGCTGAATTTATGTTTAATGACGAAAAAGCGTTGATTCGCGTTGATATGTCGGAATATATGGAACGTCATACGGTTTCCAGACTTATTGGTTCGCCGCCGGGCTATGTCGGTTATGAAGAAGGGGGGCAGCTCACGGAAATTGTGCGCCATCGGCCTTATAATTTGATTCTTTTTGATGAAATTGAGAAAGCTCATCCCGAAGTTTTTAATATCTTGCTTCAGGTTTTGGATAATGGGAGATTAACCGACGGCCGGGGTAAGCTTGTTAATTTTAAAAATTCAATAATAATTTTAACTTCAAATGTCGGCAGCGCTTATTTAAAAGAAATGTCGAGTTTGGGCTTTGCTCACTCGAGTGGACAAGAATTTAAATTGCAGGAAAATGAGTTTAAAAATAAGGTAATGTCGGCGCTCCGAGAAACTTTTCGACCAGAGTTTCTGAATCGGCTTGATGAAACAATAATTTTTAACGCCCTTACGCCTGACGATATTTCAAAAATTGTTGATATTGAACTTCAAAAAGTGGCTGAGCGTTTAAAGGATCGCGGTATTAATTTAAATATTAAAGCGTCAGTTAGAAAACATCTTAGTAAAAACGGGTTTGACCCGGATTTTGGGGCTCGGCCGATTCGCCGCCTTATTCAAAAGGTGATTATTGACGCGTTAGCCGATAAAATGATAAAAGGCGGTATAAAAGATGGACAAAAAATCAATATTTCCATTAATCAATCAAATCGCATTGAGATTACTGTTTAAGGTTGCGATTTTTTGCGGCGCTCTTATTCTTTTGTTTTTTACCCAGCTTTCTTGGTGGTCGATTGTGATTTTTTTGATTGCGGTTCTAATAATCTATGCTTCGGAATTGCCGCAAAGTCGATTGCTTAAAATATCATTTTTCCTGACAGCGTTAATCGGTTTTACCGCTTCTTGCTTTTTAAATCGTTTATTGTTCGGCAATGTTTTTCTTTATGGTTTGGCGGTAACCGTTGTTTTGAGTTTTATGCTTTTTATAATCTTGGGCGCCGTTTCTTTTTTAAAGAATTATCTTTCGGCTTACCGCGTTTTAAATACCATTATTTTATTTTTAATTTCTCTTTTGGTTTTTTACGCGAAAATGGTTTTCGCGCTTTCGCCGGCTTACGGACAATGGATTTTCCCTTGGTGGCTGGCTGTTATTTTATTTATTTCATTAATTTTTCTATTTAAGGAAACATTTTCCTTTTTGGGTGTTTCTTTATCAAAAAAAATTTGGCAAATTTCTTTTGTTATTGGGCTTCTCGCGGTTGAAATTGGCTGGATTTTAATGTTTTTGCCGCTCGGATTTGTAAATGCCGCGATTTTTCTGACTTTATTCCTGATTTTGGTTCGCGACGGCATCGCTCTCCATTTTTTGGGTTTTTTTAACCGTAATATATTTTTTTATGAGCTTACTTTTTTTGTGATTTTGGCAATTGCTATTTTTGCGACGACCAGTTGGGATATCTAGCTTTTTTAAGCAGTAAAAAACACAGTCATAAACTTGTGGGTAAATTGGATAAATTTTCAATTACTTACTATCCTCAATTTTGTATCATATGTTACAAAATTGAGGACACGGCTAAATAAAGCAAAAAAAACATAAACATAAGGTTGTGGTAACGGGATTTATTTGTAACATCGAAAAATAGTATTCGTTATAATTAGTGAATATCTAAGAAAAGATAGTTTTTCCAAGTTATCCACAGCACAGTAAGACTTTTGGGGCTTTTCACAGAATTTTGGTAGTTTTATAATTTAAATCACAGGCTTACCTCGTACTACAACAAAAAACAGCGTATTATGTATGAAGTTAACTGTTGTATTATGCGGAGTAAGCTTAAACTGTACGCAATGGATAATTTTATACCCGTTGTAGTGCGGGGCTTAGAGTGAGGCTAAGCTAAGTGAAGAAAGAGCAAATCGTAAACTCTTATGTTTTTGAGCGGTTTGCTTTGGTCTTTTCTTATCTTCCTCGCTCCAAAAAGCGAGTTTTTTGTTAAAAATCGTTATTAACCACTCTTTTTAGCTTCTTCTGCCACTGATCCTCACTAGGTTGGCGGTAGGTCGAAAGCAAAAAAATAGTGTCCAGAAAACAAAAAAGGTCGACGAACCTAATAAAAATTTAGGTCGAAAAAATTAAATAAAGTCGAAATTAAAGAAAATATATATGAGTATTACACGAAAAATTGTATCAGTTGGTCTCGCTCTTACAACGGCGGTATGGCTTTCTGGTGCAGCTATGATTTTACCTGTTGCGCAGGCTCAATCATCAGCAGCTGATTTGCAAGCAATGATTACAAGTCTTTTGG
>JASEIC010000018.1 GCA_030017555.1 Patescibacteria group bacterium
CGGCGCTTTGGAAAGAGTAAAAGAAATTATCAAGAGCGAACCAGTGGCTGTTTTTGAAAAAGCATTACAGAATGCGACGCCATTACTCGAGGTTTCTTCGCGCAGAATTGGCGGCGCTAATTATCAAATTCCACGCGAAGTTCGGCCTGAGCGACAATTCTTTTTAGCATCGCATTGGATTATTAATGCGGCGCGAAGCAAAAAAGGAAAACCAATGGCCGAGCGCTTGGCTGAAGAATTTATTGCCGCTTCTAAAAACGAGGGCGTTGCAATTAAAAAGAAACAAGATACCCATCGGATGGCCGAAGCTAATCGCGCATTCGCGTCATTAATAAGACGATAAAAGAGTCGATTTTGTAAAATAAAAATTCGGCTCGAGCGAGCCGAATTTGTTAAAGAATTAAATATAATATAAATATCAGAAGCCAAACCAAGGCGACGACCTCAATTATTCTATCTATATTATTTCGCTCCATTCCTATTTTCTTACCAATTAAAACACCGAGAATTATAGCAATTAGTCCGTCCATGTTTACATTCCTTACATTTTTAAGTTAACTAAAATCATTATATATTAAGATTTATGTCCCGTCAATACCCAATAGAAAAAACTCGTGATATAGGGATCATCGCTCACATTGATGCGGGTAAAACAACCGTAACCGAGCGCGTGCTTTTTTATACCGGCGTTTCTTATAAAATCGGTGAAGTTCATACCGGTGACACGGTTATGGACTGGATGGAACAAGAGCGTGAGCGCGGTATTACTATTACCTCTGCCGCCACAACTTGTTTTTGGATTCCGACTTATCACAAAGATGATAAAAAATACGAACATCGCATTAACTTGATTGATACGCCGGGTCACATTGATTTTACAGTTGAAGTGAAACGAAGTTTGCGCGTATTGGATGGCGCCGTGGTTGTGTTTGACGGGGTCGCGGGCGTTGAGCCTCAATCAGAAACAAACTGGCGTTATGCCGATGAATACGGCGTACCAAGAATTTGTTTTATTAACAAACTTGATCGCATGGGGGCTAATTTTGAAAAAGACATTTTATCAATTCATGAACGGCTTACGCCCAACGCGGTTGTATTGCAACTTCCGATTGGTATTGAAGATAAATTTGAAGGCGTTTTGGATCTTTTAACTCGTAAAGCTTATCACTTTGAAGGCGAGAAAGGCGAGAGAATTATAGAGGTTGAAATTCCGGCCAATATGAAAGAGTTAGTGGAAAAAAAGCGACACGAGCTTGTTGAAAAAATCGCGGAAACCGATGATAAATTAATTCACGATTTTTTGGAGGGTAAGGAAATTCCAGTAGAAGATTTGAAAAAAGCGCTGCGCGTCGCGACTTTAAAAATTCGTCTTGTGCCAATTCTTTGCGGCTCGGCTTTAAAAAATAAAGGTGTTCAATTGATGCTTGATGCCGTTATTGATTATTTGCCGTCTCCTTCTGATTTGCCGCCAGTAAAGGGCATTAATCCTAATAATCATAATGAGGAAGAACGCAGGCCGGATGATAATGAACCGCTTTCGGCTTTAGCATTTAAAATTGCGGCTGATCCGTTTGTCGGCTCGCTTACATATGTCCGTGTTTATTCTGGAGTTTTGAAACGAGGCAGTTATGTTTTAAATTCTACAAAAAATAATCAGGAACGTATTGGCCGAATTGTAAGAATGCACGCAAATCATCGTGAAGAAGCTGATGAAATTTGCGCTGGCGATTTAGGAGCGCTTGTCGGTTTGAAAAACACAACAACCGGTAACAGTTTAGTTGATCCCGAACATCCGTTGATTTTAGAAAGCATTACTTTTCCGGAACCGGTTATTTCAATTCGAATTGAACCAAAAACAAAAGTGGATCAGGAAAAAATGGGTATTGCCTTGCATCATTTAGCTGAAGAAGATCCGACATTTAGAGTGAGTGGTGATTTGGAGACCGGCGAAACAATTATTGCCGGTATGGGCGAACTTCATCTTGAAATTATTGTTGATCGCATGAAGCGTGAATTTAATGTTCTGGGTAATGTTGGCCGGCCCCAGGTTGCTTACAAAGAAACTATTAAAAGCAAAGCGGATGCTGAAGGTAAATATATTCGTCAATCTGGCGGTCGCGGTCAATACGGCCATGTTTGGCTTAAGGTGGAACCTTTGGAGCGCGGTAAGGGCTTTGAATTTATTGATGAAATTAAAGGTGGCGTTATTCCGCAGGAATTTATTACGCCCGTTGAAAAAGGCGTTCGAGAAGCCGCAGAAAAAGGCGTGCTTGCCGGTTATCCATTAACTGATATTAAGGTTACTTTATATGACGGTTCGTTCCACGAAGTTGATTCATCAGAATTTGCTTTTAAGATTGCCGGTTCAATAGCTTTGCAAGAAGCCGCAAGACAAGCGAAATTAGTTTTGCTTGAACCTGTTATGAAAGTGCAGGCAATTACGCCGTCAGATTTTTTGGGTGACGTGACAGGCGATTTGAGTTCTCGCCGGGCAAAAATAAGCGCAATGGGGGAGCGCGGTACGGCGCGCGTGGTTGACGCAACCGTGCCTTTAGCAGAAATGTTTGGTTATGTCACAAGCCTTCGTTCTATGACTCAAGGCAGAGGCAGTTTTACAATGGAGTTTAGTCACTACGACGAAGTGCCGAGGAACGTTGCCGAGCTTATTATTGAAGGAAAAAAGAAATAGTGTATACTAATTTTAGTAAACAAGGAGCCGTTTGTGAGGAGCGGCTTTTTTGTTGTTATTGATTTTCCCTGCGGCAGTTGACAGAGAATGTTAAACCCTTAAAAATATAGTTTATGGAACAAAAATTAGAAAGTTTAAAACCAACTTTAAATCAGCCGAAAAAGTCAAAAAAAGTTTTTATAATTGCAAGTATCGTAATTATTTTAGTTAGTTTTTTCACTTGGTTATTATTTTTAAATTCAAAATTTAACAATCAAATGCAAGTCGAGGAAAGTTATGTTAAAGCCAGAAAATCTTTATCTAATTTTGACGAAGCAATGCGCAATGATACTTATGGTGGCAAAACCCCGGAAGAAACACTCAATTTATTTATTGAAGCTTTAAAAAAAGACGATTTGGCATTGGCAAGCAAATATTTTTTATTAGAAACTAATTTAGAAGATAAAAATTATTTAACTAACAATAAAGCTCTATCAGCATTATTGGATTTAAAAAATCAGAATAAAATTCAATATGTAATTAATTTGCTTTCAAACGCGGTGCCGGCAACCAAACCTTCTCTTTATGGGGGCGATTATAATTTTGTTGCTTACGAAGGAAAAATTTTAGTATCGGAGATTAATATGGAATTGAATAATTATTCTAAAGTGTGGAAAATTCAGAGTTTCTGACATGAATTCAAAAAAGATTAGGATTGTTTTGATAATTTTGGGATTTTTGTTTGTTCCGTTGAATTTTGTTTTTGCGTACGAAACTGAAACCCACGCTTATTTAACCAAGGAAGCAATTGATTTTTACAATAACAACTTTAAAGACAATAAAATACCAAACAATCTGGAAGACGACTTAATTAATGGATCAAGGCACGAGGATACTTTTCCTCGTTGGATGAATCATTTTTATGATCCGGTTCACGACATTGGCTTAACAAGCTTTATTCTGGGTAGTTGGCAAAAATCCAAAGATTGGGCAGAGGACGGCGAAAATCAAAATAACTCGATTTACAAAATTTTTTATTTGCCGAGCTATTTTCTCGGTATTTTTAAAAAAACCGAAGAGAAAAATTATTCAGTTTTTACTTGGCAAAAAGCAATTGATTATTGGGTAGACGGCAAAAATGGAGATGCGATGTTTACGCTTGGCCATATTCTGCATTTAATTGAAGATGCTTCAGTGCCGGACCATACGCGCAACGATGCCCATCCGGGCGACAGTCCTTATGAAAAATGGACAAAGCAATTTAATTTACGAAACAGGGATAAGAACTTAGCTAATTATTTGCAGGGCAGGAAACCGATTCTTTTGAATAGCTTAAATTTATTTTTTGATGAAATAGCAAAATACGCGAATAATAATTTTTATAGCAAGGATACCATCGGCATGCAAAGCGGTTATAAATTACCCGAGGTTGATTATTTTAGCGTTGAGGAACGCGTAAATTATGGCATGAAGACTGATAGGGAATTCGGCGATTATCATTTGATTAAAACTCCTCAAAAAGTTTTAGGCGTAAGTTTTGATAATGAAGAATTTTTAAAAAGCGATTTGATTTTAGGTGATTACTGGACAAGACTTTCTACAAAAGCAGTTCAATATAGCGCGGGTGTGATAAATTTGTTTTTTAAGGAAGCAGAAAAAGCCAAAGTTAGCGAGAGCGTGAATAAAAATTCGTTTTTCGCGAATATTTACGAAGCGTTGAGATTAAATATTTCTTCATTAATAAAATCTTTAATCAGTGCCGATGAAACAAGCGTCAGGCAAAACATTGAAGAGGTGAGAGAGTTGGTGGACAAACCAAAAAAAGATTTGACGCTTGACATAGAAGAGACCAAGAAAATTGAACAACTAACCGGAGAACTAAGAGCAGCGACTTCAATAAGCGGCATATCAGAAGAAACGCGGGAAAAACTGCAAAGTTTAATAAACAATTTAAATGATTTAGCGGCGCAACTGTGTTCATTGGCTTCAAAACAAGAGAATTCACCGCCCGCCGGCGAAATTGTTTTTGGCGGCGGAAGTCCGCCGGTTCAAGATAGTGAAAATCAAGGAAATAACACGCAAAATCAGGATTTTTCTCTTATTAATGCTAGCAGTTCTGACGATGGCGGTTCCACGCAATCTGAAGTGATAGGGGCGGCGACTTCAACTGACGCTTCAAATACAGCAGTTTTTTATCCAAGTTTGAATTTTAATGTTGTTTTTAATTCAAGCACTAAAGATTTGAGTTTTGGTTGGAATAATTTGATTGACGCGAGCAGCTCAACTGTTTTTATCACTTATAAGATTTATGATATTTCAAGTTCAAGCGAAATGATTTTTGAAACTTCAAGCACAACCGAATTTAAAAAAGAATTAAATGAGTTTGGGCGGGATTATAGTTTTTTGCTTAGCGCAATTGATGAAAATAGCAATGAAGTGGCATCTAGCTCGGCGTTAGTTTCTGTGCCTGAAATTATTTTTGAACCAACTCCAACCTCAACTTTGCCAACAACTACGACTACAAGATTTTATATTACCCAGACCGAACAAAATTCTTGGAGCGAAATCATCGGCCGGGTAAGCGAAAATTCTTATAATCCGGATAGCGCGAGTTTGCAAAGTTTTACGCCTCAAGAAGATTTTTCTTTTAATAAAGTTATTCTTCGTTTTCAATGCGGCGAAAGGTGCGGCGATACAGCCAATATGCGCCTTGCGGTTTACGGCGATAATGGAAGCAACGCGCCGGAATTTAGTAATTTATTAGGTACGGCATTTTATGAGTTTTATTGGGATAATCTTCATCCGGCTCCGGATCAAGATATTATTTTTTCATTTGATAATCCGCTTACCGTGAAAAACGAAACGCGTTATTGGTTTTTATTGGATGTGGCAAATTATTCTGATGCGCGGGCTTATTTTCGAGAAAGAGGCAGTGATTGGCGAAACGCTTTAATGAAAGGCGTTGATGTTTACGAATGGGGCGATGCTGGTGTCGGCGCCGGGCAGGGCATGGGTTCTGGTTTGCCTGGTTTCGGCGGATTTTATTCTGATGGCCCGGCTGATTGGTATATGAAAATCGGCTTGGAGGAGTAAGTATGGGGCGGGCCGAATAAAGTTTAATGTCCTCGCGTAATTTTGCACAGTGTTTTAATTTTGCTTGTAGTAGCATCCATGTTTCTTGTTAATCAATATTTAGCGCTTCAAATGATTAAAATTAACTAAACTAAAAACTCGCCGCGAGCGGATTTTGGTTTTGTTTCGATCTATCGTATATGCGGAATATTGAAGAAGAGGGGTGTGGGACGGGATTATTTTTATTTTTTAGGTAAAATTGGTTTATGAAAGAAATTGTTGCGGTATTGTATAATATCAGGAGTTTGTATAATGTCGGTTCAATATTTAGAACGGCTGACGGCGCCGGTGTTAAAAAAATATATCTTTGCGGTATTACGCCAACGCCCTTAGATAGATTTGATAAATTAATACCGCAATTTGCCAAAGTCGCATTAGGCGCGGAAAAAAACATTGAATGGGTTAAGTTAAAATCAACGATTTCAGCAATAAAAGATTTAAAAAAACAAGATTTTGAAATTATCGCGATTGAGCAAACAAAAAAATCAATTCCTTATTTTAAGTACAAAACTAAGGCAAAAAAAATCGCTTTAGTTTTAGGTAATGAAATTAAAGGGCTTGCGCCCGGAGTTTTAAAACAAACTGATAAGATTCTTGAGATTCCAATGAGCGGTAAGAAAGAATCATTAAATGTTACAATTGCTTTCGGCGTGGTAATTTACAGATTGCTATACTATTAATTAATGAATATGCCAGTAAAATTAATTTTTGTACTTTTAGCCGTAATTGTGGTTTTTTGCGTTTTTGCCGCTTTTTTCTATAGACCCATAACCGTAAAAAATCAGAAAGCGATTGTTAGTATTAATAGGCATGTAATCGGTGTTGATATTGCGAAAACACAAAAAGAGCGCGCGCAAGGCCTTTCTGGTCGTGAAGAATTAAAGGAAAATCAAGGAATGTTATTTTTATTTCCTAACGCGGGACTTCATGGTTTTTGGATGAAAAATATGAGATTTCCTATTGATATTGTATGGATTTCGAAAAGTAAAATTATTGGGTTTACGGAAAATATTGATCCGCAAATCGGCATTCCGCTTCTTAATTTGAAGATTTATTATCCGCCAAGACTGATAGATAGCGTTTTAGAAATAAACGCCGGGCAAGTTGCGAGTTTAGGAATTAAAGAAGGCGATTTAGTCAGTATTATTGAAGGTAAATAGTTTTTTGGTATTAAAATTAATTTGTTTTATAATTAAAACATGACAAAAATAGCCCTTCAACATATTCAGGACAATCCCAAGAGGATTGCAATTAATGGATTTGGAAGAATAGGACGATTATTTTTCAGGCAGGTTTTCAGTCGTAAAGATTTAGAAATAGTGGCCGTAAATGATCTGGGTAATGTTGAAAATTTGGCTTATCTTTTAAAATACGACACGGTTTACGGTCAGTGGGATCATGATGTAAAAAGCATACCGGGGAAATTAATTGTGGACGGAAAAGCAATAGAATTTTTGCAGGAAAAAGACCCGACCAAACTTCCGTGGAAAAGATCAAATATTGATTTTGTGATTGAATCAACCGGCGTTTTTGAATCTTATGAAAAAGCAAAAGTGCATTTGCAGGCCGGCGCCAAACGCGTGGTTATAACCGCTCCGGCTAAAGATTCTGATAGCGCGGAAGGAAAAACGGTTTTAATGGGCATAAACGAAAACGATTTAAAAGCCGTAGTTCTTACTTCAAACGGGTCTTGCACTACCAATGCCGCTTCGCCCGTGATTCAAATAATGAAAGAAACCGTCGGTATAGAAAAAGCGGTTTTAAACACGGTTCATGCTTACACTAATACTCAAACAATTGTTGACAGTCCGGTTAAGGGAAGTGATTTTAAACGTGGTAGAGCGGGCGCGCAAAATATTATTCCTTCAACGACCGGCGCGGCAGTGGCGGTAACTCGCGTTATAAAAGAACTGGAAGGAAAGTTTGATGGTATTGCAATGCGCGTACCCGTGCCTGTAGGTTCGGTGGCTGATATTACTTTTATTGCTAAAAGAAAAACCACTGCCGAAGAAATAAATAATATTTTTAAGAAATCCGCTCAAGAACCGCGTTGGCGGGGTATTTTGAAAGTAACTGAAGACCAAATTGTTTCCTCGGATGTTGTTGGTGAGCCTTATGGCGCAATCGTCGATCTCTCGTTTACTAAGGTAGTTGACGGTGATTTGGTAAAAGTTCTTTCTTGGTACGATAACGAGGCCGGTTATGTCGCGACGCTTATTGAGCACGTTCTTGCCGCTGCCAGTTTTAAATAATGCAACAAAACAAGCATTATTACCTGCCCATAATTTTATTTCTTATTATTGTTATTATCGTTTTAGGCGGCGCGCTTTTTTACGCATTTTTTTCCTATAAAAAACTTGCTGTTCGACCAAGTTTGCCGCCGGTTGTATATGAACCGGCTTATTTTAGCGAGATTTCTTTTAATTTGCGCTCGATTTCTCAAGGTTTTGGCGAAGAAGTTTTTACTGATTTAAAAAAAGAACTTGAAGCGGGCGAATCGGATTTTATAGCCGTTAATTTGAGCGAAATGAAATTGGAGCTTTACCTTGGCGGTAAATTGCGAAAAGAAATAAAAGTTTTAAGCAAGGGTAAAGAAGGCAGCTGGTGGGAAACGCCGACTGGACGTTATAGCGTTATGAGTAAAGAATCAAATCATTTTTCTTCAATCGGAAGAGTTTGGATGCCGTGGAGCATTCAGTTTCATGGTAATTTTTTCATTCATGGTTGGCCGCAATATTCTGACGGCAAGCCGGTTTCAAAAGAATATTCCGGCGGATGCATCAGGATTTCTACGGATGACGCCAAAGAAGTTTTTGATTTTGCAAAACGCAATACGCCAATCATTGTTTATGACCGAGAAACAAAACCAATTCTTTATCAAAAAATTGAACCTTTAAGAAACGAGTTGACAGTACCTCAAATTTCAGGAGGAGCGGCATTTATTTTAGATCTTGATACTGGCAATGTGCTTTTGAATAAAAATTCCGATGAAATTTTACCAATTGCGTCTTTGACTAAATTTATGACTGCGGTTATAGCAAGCGAGCTTATTTATCTTGAGCGCTCAATTGTTATTGTCCCAGAAATGCTTTCTGCCAAGATTCAGAGTTATTCGTTTGAAATCGGAAAAAGTTATCGGGCTTTCGATCTTTTATATCCTTTGCTTATGCAGTCTTCAAACGGCGCGGCTTTGGCCCTGTCGTCATTTTTGGGCAACAAGTTTTTTGTTAAGCAGATGAATGAAAAAGCTTTTTCTCTCAGTATGAAACAAACCGTTTTTGCTGATCCAAGCGGGGAAAGCGCGCAAAACGTTTCAACTCTTAAAGATTTAAGCCGGCTTGTAAAATATATTTTAGAAAAACGCAGTTTTATTTTTGATATCAGCCGTGGCAAGGATTATCCGTTTTTCGGTTCAAATGTTTTTAAAAATATTCAAAACTATAACGATTTTTATGATTCACCGAATTTAATCGGCGTAAAAAATGGAAAGACAAACGAAGCCAAACAGACAATTTTGACGATTTGGCAGTTAAAAACCAAAGACGGCAAATTAAGAAATGTTATGATTGGCATTCTTGGTTCTCTAGATCGCAAGGCGGATACGCAGATTCTTCTTGATTGGCTCAAGGTTAATTTTGGTTTAGAATAATAAAAGTGATTATATATATTGGCGCGGATCATCGCGGTTTTGGGTTAAAAGAATATTTGTCAGGTATTTTGAGACAATCGGGTTTTACGGTTGTTGATTTTGGTAATGATCATTATGACGAAAATGATGACTTTGTTGATTTTGCTAGGGCTGTTGCCGAAAAAGTAAATATTGATTATGAAGGAAGTCGAGGCATTTTAATTTGTGGTTCCGGCGTGGGCGTGGATGTGGTCGCAAATCGTTATCCAAACGTGCGTTCAGCTTTAGTCGGCAATACCGATCAAGCCTTTGATAGTCGAAATGATGATAATGCGAATATTTTATGTTTGGGCGCAAACTATCTTGAGTCAGCCGTCGCGAAAAAAATTCTGGAAATTTGGCTTCAAACTTCTTTTTCCGAAGAGGTGCGTTATAAAAGACGGATTAATAAAATCGCGGAAGTGAGCGCTAATTTAATAGGATTTTTAGAAGCCGAAAGCCGTAAATTGGAAGAAGGTGAAGAAGAAGAAAAAATCGATAATCCATTATCATGGTAATTATTCCAGTAGCTAATTGTCCTGACTTTAAATGCGTTAAAAAAAGAATTTCCCAGATAAAAGAAATGGGCAGCGCTTGGGTTCATATTGATATAACTGATAATAAATTTACCGAAACCGTTACTTGGTCAGAGCCGAATGACCTTTTGAAAATAAAAAACGAATTGAGCGGTTTAAATATTGAAGTTCATTTAATGATTGAAAGACCGGAAGACGTTTTGGAATCTTGGTTAAAAGCTGGAGTAAAACGGGTGATTGTTCACGTTGAAGCGGTTAATAATTTTGAATTTCTGAAAAGCAAATGCCGAGAAGCTCAAGTCGGTTTAATGCTCGCGTTAAAGCCAACTACTCCTATTTCAGAAATTTACCCTTATTTCGATGAATTGGAATTTGTCCAGATTTTAGCCGTCATGCCCGGACCTTCCGGTCAGGCATTTGATGATTGCGTTTTAGAAAAAATAAGAACCGTAAAGCAAAGAGCGTCAAATATTGTAATTGAAGTTGATGGCGGCATAAATCTAGAAACCGCTAAATCATCAATTGAAGTCGGCGCCGAAATTATAACTTCAGGTTCTTACATTTTTGGAAGCCGCAATCCGGAAAAAGCCTACAAAGAACTTACTGGTATTTCTTAAAATATTCAAAAAAATTATGGAAATTTTGCATGATAAAAAACTTCATTTTTTAGAAGAAAACGCCAATAAAATCCGCGAGCTTGTTGTTAAAATGCTTTTGGAAGCCGGTTCGGGGCATTCAGCCGGTTCTTTGGGCATGGCTGATATATTTGCCGCTTTTTATTTTCATATTTTAAATCACGATCCAAAAAACCCCGACTTACCGAATCGCGACCGATTGGTGCTCTCTAATGGCCATATTTGCCCGGTTCGTTACGCGGCTATGGCTTTGGCGGGTTATTTTCCAGTTGAAGAATTAAATACTTTAAGGAAAATTAATTCGCGTCTTCAAGGCCATCCTCATCGTGGGACTTTGCCGGGGCTTGAAACAACTTCCGGTCCTTTGGGTTCAGGACTTTCGCAGGCGATTGGCATCGCGCTTGCGGCTAATCTTGATAAGAAAAAATACCGGATTTATTGCATTACTTCTGATGGTGAACATGACGAGGGGAATACTTGGGAGGCGGTTATGTTTGCCGGAAAGCACCGGCTTTCAAATCTTACTGAAATTATTGATCGCAATAATATTCAAATTGACGGTTATACCGAGGATGTGATGCCATTAGAATCTCTTCGTGAAAAATACGAGGCTTTTCGCTGGCATGTCTTGGAAGTTGATGGCCATAATATTGCGGAATTTGTTGATGCTGTAAATGAAGCGAAGGCGATTTATGAAAAACCAACCGTGATTATTACTCATACTGTTCCGGGTAAAGGCGTGAGTTTTATGGAGCGTGATTTCCGCTGGCATGGCAAACCGCCAAATAAAGAAGAAGCGAAACGCGCTTTGGACGAAATTAGAACTTTAGGTCAGCGGATAAAAAAAGAACACGAGTAAAAATGTTAAATCAGGAATTAAATTTAAATCCGAAGTTGTTTAACCCAGAAGCTGAAATGAAATCATTGCGGGATGGTTTTGGCGAAGGGTTGGTTATCGCGGGCGAGAAAAATAATAATGTCGTGGTGCTTTGCGCTGATCTTGAAGAATCAACTCGGGTTGATGATTTTGCGCGTAAATTCCCAAAAAGATTTTTTGAAACAGGCGTGGCTGAACAAAATATGGCGGCAATTGCCGCTGGTTTGGGCGTTTCCGGCAAAATTCCTTTTATCTCTTCTTTTGCGGTTTTTTCACCGGGAAGAAATTGGGAGCAGATTAGAACAACTATTGCTTACAATAAATCCAATGTTAAAATCGCCGGCCATCACGCGGGTGTTTCTGTTGGCGAGGACGGCGCCACTCATCAAGCGTTGGAAGATATTGCTTTGATGCGGGTGTTGCCCAATATGATAGTTTTGTGTCCGGCTGACGCGATTGAAGCCAAGAAAGCAACGCTTGCGGCAGTAGAAATTAACGGACCGGTTTATATTCGTTTGGGCCGTGAATTACTGAAAGTTTTAACAACAGAAGATACGCCTTTTAATATTGGGAAATCTGAAATATTTTGGCGTCCAAAATCGGGTATTGCGCCGCAGTGCGCGATAATTAGTTGCGGTTCGCTTGTCGGTAACGCGCTTTTCGCCGCGAAAGAATTAGAGGATGAGGGGATTGGTACCATTATTTTGAATATTCATACTATAAAGCCAATTGATTCAAAGAAAATTATTGAGGTTGCTAAAAAAACCGGCGCGGTTGTAACAGTGGAAGAACATCAAATAGCCGGCGGAATGGGCAGCGCCGTCGCCGAGGTATTGGCTCAAAATTATCCGGCGCCTCAAGAATTTATCGGTATCGCGAATGTTTTCGGTGAATCAGGCAAAGGCAAAGAGCTTGTT
>JASEIC010000019.1:0-296 GCA_030017555.1 Patescibacteria group bacterium
CACACTAATTCCGCGTCTCAAACCATTGATCGCATTATTGATAGTTTCCCGCCGGAACAGCAGGGGCAGGTGGTTTCTCAGCTTGCTTCAACCTTAATTGCTATTGTATCTGAACGTTTAGTGCCTCGGCTTGGCGGCGGCAGGATTCCAGCAACCGAGATTATGCTTACCAATTCCGCGGTGCGTAACTTAATTCGTGAGCACAAAATCTATCAAATTGATCTTGTAATCGAAACAAGTGTTCAAGAAGGCATGATGTCATTAAATCGTTCTTTAGTAAATCTTGTAAAACGAAA
>JASEIC010000019.1:306-11679 GCA_030017555.1 Patescibacteria group bacterium
TTTCTCTTGAACAAGCAGAAAGCTTCTCATTAAATCCGGCTGAACTTAGAATTTTGCTTGAAAGAACATAAAAAAATGAAGTTCAATTATACAGCCAGAACCAAAGGGGGTGAGTTGCAGGTTGGAAATGTTGAGGCAGCCACTAAAGAAATTGCGATTAGCATTTTAACCGGCCACGATCTTTTTATTTTAAGCATTGAACCGCTTAAGGAGGGTACTTGGTATAATCGCATTTTGGATTTTTTTGAAAGAGTAAGGGCTGTTGATCTTATGATTTTTACGCGGCAGTTTGCGACGCTTCTTGCCTCTCAAGTGCCCATAGGCGATAGTTTGCGCAATTTATACGCCCAGACAACCAAACCGGTTTTAAAAGACGTTATTTATGAAGTTGTCGCTGATGTTGAAGCCGGCTTTTCTCTTTCTCAAGCCTTAAGCCGCCACCCGGGCGTTTTTTCCGATTTTTACGTAAATATGGTAAAAGCCGCTGAAGTTACCGGACGACTTGCCGAAGTTCTGGAATATTTAGCTGATTTTTTAGAAAAACAATCCATCCTTATGAGTAAAGTTAGGAATGCTTTGATTTATCCGGGTTTTGTGGTGGGGCTTTTTATTGTCGCGGCGATTGTTATGGTTACGTTTGTTTTGCCTCAAATCGCTCCGATTTTTACCGAGGCAAAAATTGAGGTTCCGTTTTTTACAAAAGTGCTAATGGGTTCCGGCACTTTTATTTTAAAATGGTGGTGGGCGCTCACAATCGTTCTTTTTATTATTATTCTTTCTCTTGTTAATTATCGTCAAACCGAAGAAGGGAAAGCCGTATTTAACGAATTAAGTCTTAGAACGCCTATTTTGGGCAAGCTTTTCCAACGGCTTTATATTTCTCGATTTGCCGAATCAACAAAAGTCTTGATACAGGGCGGGCTTACTATTCCTCAAGCTATCGAGATTTCATCGCATACAATCGGTAATTATGTTTATCGCGATATTCTTCATGAAGCGGCTCAAAACGTAAGAAAAGGCCAGCTTCTTTCCCAGGCGCTGAAAAATACGCCTTATTTTCCTCCTATGGTTTATCAGCTTATCGCGGTTGGTGAATCAACTGGTCGGCTTGATGCCCTGCTTGCTAAAATTAGTGATTTTTATCGGCGTGAAGTGGAAAATCTCGTGTCTAATCTGGTTGAATTGATCCAGCCAATACTTTTGGTGGTTATTGGGATAATGGTAGCCTTGCTTTTTGCTTCAATTCTTTTGCCGCTTTACAATTTAGCGCAAGTAATTTAGTTTTTTGCTTGTTGTAGATAAGCTCAAACAAATTTATTAATAATAATGCTATAATAGGAAAACAAGGTCTAAAAAGGTCGAAGGTCTTAAAAATATGATTATGTTTAAAAACAAAAAAGGTTTTACTCTTATTGAAATGATGGTGGTGATCGGCGTCATTGGGATTTTAGCGGCTTTAGTTTTAACCGCGCTCGGACCATCAAGAGACAAAGCAAAAGACGTGAGAATTATTGCGGCTATAAATCAATTACGGTCTTTAGCTGAAGTGCAATTTAATAGCACGACAGGTAATTATGAGGGAATAGCGGCAAGCGGGGTTTTTGCTCAACTTGAGGCTGATGTGGCGGCAAATTTTCCTGGCGGCTTTATAACTTTTGATGGGGATGATACCCCAAGTTATACTGCTTCTGCTCCTTTAAATTCCGGCCTATTTTATTGTGTTGATAGTACTGGCTTTGGAGGACAGACGAGTACTAGTACTGTTAGTCTTGGTATAAGTTGCAACTAAACCTAATAAATAAGTAAGAGGGTAAGTTATAATATTAGAGAGTATGAAACAAAAACAAGCATTTACTCTTATTGAGATGTTAGTTGTAATCGCTATTATTGGCGTGCTTTCTTCTGTGCTTCTTACTGCTTTAGGGCCGGCGCGCGACAAAGCAAAAGACGCTCGTATTATTCAGGAAATAAATCAAGTAAGAGTCATATTGGAAACTATAGGCAATAACGGTAATTATAGCGCTATCCCGGAGGTTTCTGGCGGTGATGGCAGTACAGTAGATAATCCCGATTTGAAAGTATTGGTAAAAGATATTTATAATTCAGGAGGCAATCTTTATGTGAGAAAAGTAAATGCCGGCAGGGGCTTTATTGTTTATTCTGAATTAAACGTAAAACTTGGTACGGTCGCAATCCCGGTGACGAATTATTTCTGCGTTGATAGCATCGGGCGAAGCTCTTACACCACAACCGAACTATCGGCAGTCAATAGTTGTCCGATGCCATAAAAACCCAAGTTTATAAGAATTTGTAAAACCCCGCTCCGACTTAAGTCGGAGCGGGGTTTTTGTTGCCAAAATTCTTTATATTTATGTTAAAATTATTTTATGACAAGTTTTTTTTGGTTAATTCTCTTTGGTTTGGGCATAGCTTTAGGTAGTTTTTTGAATGTTCTTATTTTGCGATATAATCCCGATGGAAAATTATTCGATTTTAAGCGTTTGGGCGGCAGATCGCGTTGTCCAAAATGCAAGCAAGATTTAAAATGGTTTGAACTTATACCGCTTTTTAGTTTTCTTGTTTTGCTTGGTTCTTGCCGAAATTGCAAGGAGCGAATATCTTTGCAATATCCGATTGTTGAATTTTTAAGCGGCGTTATTTTTGTTGCGGTGCCTCTATTTTTAAACTCATTTTATTGGGTATCCAGTCTTTCTTTTGCTTTATTTGAAGCGCCTTTTTGGTATTATATTTTTTCTTTTTGTTGGATTTTAGTGTTTGTTCTTTTGCTTGCAATGAGTGTGATAGATTTTAGAGAATATGTTATTCCTAATGAAATAAATTTATTTTTAGCGATATTAGGCATTATTATTACCGCTTTTTTGGTGGTAAAATCAAGTTTATTGCCGCGGTTTGGTAGTTCTTTTTTGGGTCATTACGCGTTAATGTTTTTTCCGGTTGGCAGTCTTATTTTAAATCGTGTTTTAGGTTTTTTGATTGCGGGTTTGCTTTTTAGCGCGCTTTCGATTTTAAGCCAAGGACGGGCAATGGGTTTTGGCGACGCGAAACTTGCTTTTGCCGCGGGTTTTATTTTTGGTTGGCCGGATACGATTTTTGCGGCAATGCTCGCTTTTATTCTGGGCGGTTTGGTTGGCGTCGGCCTTATTATTTTCCGCGGCAAGGGCATGCGCGATAAATTGCCTTTTGCGCCGTTTTTCGCGGCCGGCATGATTCTTACTTTTTTTCTCGGTTTTACTTTAATTTCTTCTTACTTTAATTTGTTTAATTTTTTGGTTTGATTTTTTATCCCGTTAGAAATCCGTCCTCCGCCTATGGCGGACGGCGGCAGCCGCTAGGGGTGGCTTACTTCTAACGGGATTTATTAAAGCGATTTCTTAATATCTGTTGTATAATTAAAATATGCCCAGTAGTGAAAACTCGATTGCTCCGACTTAAGTCGGAGCGGGGTTTAAGATAAAAACATTATTGGGGAAGAAAACAATGATTAACCAAAGGTCAAATAATTTTAGTAAAAATTAATCGAGTTTCTACTACTGGGTATGCCAAAAAGACGGTCAATGTCGGGATTTACCATAATCGAAACAATGGTTGTTGTATCCATTACTTTGTTGCTTTCAACTATGCTTATAGCTTATAACCGTTCTTCGGAAAGGCAACTTATAATTTTTCGCGACCAAGCAGTAATTTTTGGAACTTTAAACCGCGCCAAAGCCCAAGCCATTGAAAAATTTAATTTCCCGGTAGGTATCGGCCGAGTTTCTTGCGGTTTTGGCGTTCATTTTGACGCCAGTGCTAATAGTTTTTTTATATTTGCCGACACCGTTCTTGAGGGTTCAGCTTCTAATCCATGTAAGAGCGGATATGTTTATCAGGGCAATGGAGAGTTTGACAGCGGCGTTGACCCGGTGATCGGTTTAGTAAATTCTCTTGGCAATAATATTGTGTTTGAGTTGAAAGACGGATCAGACGCGATTCATAATAAGGTTGATATAGTTTTTATTGCTCCTGACCCAATCGTCACTTCAACCATATCTTTGTCTAATATGATTACAATTAAATCTTCCAGCAATCCTTCTTTACGCGCTGATATCGTAATTTCAGAAGCCGGTCAAATTACATTGCAATAGTTTCTATGGAAACAAAAAAAGCATTTAAAAATATAAATTTGAAAATAAACGGACAAATTCTTGTTGAATCAATGGTCGCGATTATGGTTGTAACAATGGGTCTTTTCGGTATTTTAACTCTGCTTACCAAGTCTTTGGCAATAAATCGGGAAATGAGTGAAAAATTTATTGCTACTTATCTTGCGGCTGAAGGCATAGAAATTGTTAAGAATTTAGTTGATGTGAATTATACTTCCAGTGGTTATTGTTTGGGGACAAGAGCATGGAATGACGGACTTTTAGATGGCAGTTATAATTTTGATTATTATACGACTTTTGACACATCTAAAGGAAAACCTCAATGGTTGGGCAAAGAACGGATTAATCCTCCAAATTCAACCAGTACCGAACCTTTATTGTTTCATAAGGCGAGTCGAGCTTATCGTTCCGGCGTAGTGGGCACGACCGTGATAGAAACGCCTTTTACTCGTACGGTCAGAATTAAAAATATTCAAAATAGCGATAACGAAGATTATGAAATAGTGGTAACGTCAATTATCGAGTGGACAACAAAAGGAAAAAAACAGGAAGTTAAGTTTGAGAATCATTTTTTTGAATGGCGCGGTTCAGGTATTTGTCCTTCTCCTTAAAATATGAAAAAGCACAAAACTTTTAAAAATAGAAAGGGGTTTACGGTTATTGAACTTGTGGTGGCAATTGCCGTTTTTTCCGTGGCAATGAGTTTAATAGTTGGCGCTTTTATTCAGGCGCTTAAAGCCCAAAGAATGACTAATAGTTTAATGGGCTTGAATAGCAATGCTAGTTTGATTTTTGAACAAATGGCTCGTGAAATAAGAACCGGTTATAATTTTGATTTAACGGATAATTCTAATGTTTGCGGTAATGATGGCGCAACCTCCCGTTTTAACTCGTTGGAATTTACTCGACCGCGCGGTAATGGCACGACAACCGTTGCTTATCGTTGGAATGGCACAACGAATGCTATTGATCGCAGGGAGGGAGACGGTATTTTTGCGCCCCTTACTAGCCGCGATATTGATGTGAGATTTTTATGTTTTGCTGAAACCGAAAATAGCGTAAGTATTGTTTCGCCCTGGCGCATTACTATTTTTATGACACTAGGGTCCCGTGAAGCGCAGTTATCAAAAAATGTTTTAAATTTACAAACTGTAGTGAGCGCTCGTATTTGGCCGGCTGAAACGCAATAAGATTTATGAATATTAAAAAAAGACTTAAAAAAAGAATAATCAGTAAAAGTCGCAATTGCCGCTCCGGGCAAGTTATGATTTTAAGCATTATCTTGCTTGGCGGTATTTTAATTAGCGCGACTGCTATTGCCGGCTTGCTTGTTATTTATCAAATTCGTCAAGCAAATGACACGGTAAATTCTACCAAGGCCTTTTTTGCGGCTGATGCGGCGCTTGAATGGAAAACTTATGAATACATTAAAGCCACTACTACAATATTGATTTTTGAAACGCCGGGTCTTACTTTTAATGCCACTACTTCTACTGATGACGGAGGATATTTTGTAATCAGTTCACAAGGATTTTCTGGTCAAGCCGTAAGGGCGCTTGAATCCTTATTCTACTGATTTTATGGATAAAAAAAGCGCGTGGGAGCGTATTTTAAAACTTCGGAAATTAATTAATTATCATCGAACGCTCTATCATTCTTTCGATAAGCCGGAAATTTCTGATGCGGAATTTGACGCTTTTAAAAACGAATTAGAAGAACTCGAATATAAATTTCCTGAATTCGTAACTTTTGATTCGCCGACTCAAAAAGTTGGCGGCGCGCCACTCGAAAAATTTGAAAAAGCGCCCCATGAAACACCGATGCTTTCATTTAACGATGCTTTTTCCGAAAAAGAAATAATCGAATGGCTTGAACGTTTTGAAAAATATATTGGCGAAAAACTAACGGTTCAAAATGAATTATCGCCGTTTTTTTATTGCGAACTTAAAATTGACGGTTTAGCCATTGAGTTTATTTACGAAAACGGTAATTTGATTCAAGCTTTGACTCGCGGCGACGGGCTTATTGGCGAGGATGTAACAGAAAATATTAAGACGATATATAATGTTCCTCAAAAATTGTTTCAATTGGGAAAATGGAAAATTCCACATCATCTTGTTGTGCGCGGTGAAGTTTTTATTTCGAAAAAAGAATTTGAAAAAATAAATAAAAATCAGGAAAAATTAAAACTTCCGGTATATGCTAATCCGCGTAACTTAGCCGCCGGCTCAATTAGGCAGCTTGATTCAAAAATTACCGCGAGTCGGAAACTAGAATCGTTCCAATATGACATTGTTTCAGATATCGGCGTACTAATTAAAACTCATGAAGAAAAGCATAAAATTTTGGCTTCTTGGGGTTTTAATGTAAATCCGCATAATCGTTCGGTAAAAACTCTCAAGAATGTTTTTGATTTTCGGGAATATTGGAATAAAAATCGCGAAAAATTAATTTATGAAGTTGACGGTATTGTTGTGATTATAAATCCAAATGATATTTTTGAGCGTGGCGGCGCTATTGGTAAGGCGCCGCGCGGCGCTATTGCTTATAAATTTTCGCCGCGAGAAGCAATAACCGCCGTTTTAAATATTCAAATTCAAGTTGGTCGGACTGGCGCTCTTACGCCCGTGGCGGTTTTGAATCCGGTTGAAGTCGGCGGTATTACCATAAGTCACGCTACGCTTCATAATTTTGATGAAATTGAGCGTTTAGGCGTAAGAATCGGCGATACGGTTGTGGTTAGCCGCGCCGGGGATGTTATTCCGCAAGTGAAAAGAGTATTTAAAGAACTTCGTACCGGCAAAGAAAAAGTTTTTAAAATGCCTAGTGTTTGCCCAGTCGATGATTCAAGAGTTGCGCGTGATGGAGTAATTTTTCGGTGTTCTAATCCAAAGTGTGGCGCTCGACATAAAGAAACGTTGTATCACTTCGTGTCTCGGGCGGCTTTTGATATTCGGGGTTTGGGGCCGAAAATTATTGATCGGTTTTTGGATGAGGGTTTGATTGGCGATGCTGCGGATATTTTCACCATTGAAGAAGGGGATATTGAAGCGCTGGAAAGATTTGGCGAAAAGTCAGCCCAAAATATCGTGACAGAAGTAAATCGGAAAAAAACCATTTCTTTGTCGAGATTTTTATATAGTTTGGGGATTTTGCATGTCGGCGAAGAAACTGCCGCGCTTTTAGCTAGAAATTTTCCTCCGTCAGCTAACGGATTCCAATTTCCAATAAAAAATTTAATCAGGAAATATCAAAAATTATCACTTGATGATTTGCAGAAAATTCAAAATATTGGACCAAAAGTAGGACAAAGTATTTACGATTGGTTTCATGATCAAAAAAATATAAAACTTTTAGAGAAACTTGAAAAAAACGGGGTTCAAATAATTTTTGAGAAAAAAATCGTAAGGAGTAATAAATTGGCTGGCAAGAGCTTTGTTTTGACAGGCATGCTTTTATCAATGAGTCGTGATGAAGCAAAAAATAAAATTCGAGCCTTAGGCGGTAATGTTTCAGAAAGTGTTTCTAAAAAAACAACGTATGTTGTAATGGGTGAAAATCCGGGTAAAAAATATGATAATGCTAAAAAAATGCGCGTACCGGCAATAAACGAAGAAAAATTTAAAAAACTCGTAAGTTGACCCAGTACTACAACTTCAGTGATACATTTTTTACGCTGAAGCTGTAGTACTGGGTTGACATTAGGTTATGCTAGGCGTATTTTATAGAAAATGAGTGAAAAAATGGAATTACAAGAATATTCGCCGGATTTTCCGCTTGATACGAATTTTTTTGATCGGCTTGATAATTTTTTTCCTCAAAATCCCGATAAGCAAAAAATTAAGATTTTTAACACGTGTGTAGACGATAGCAAGACTAAAGCATTTAGTTATGCTGAAAAAGTTTTAGATTATCTTTTATATCCAACTTTATCGTCAAAAGAAATTGATAAAAACAAAAGATGGAATTCCGACTTGGTGTCCGATCATAATATTGGAAATCTTTTAAACGTTATAAGTTCGGGCCTTCATGTTGTTGGCATTGATCCTCTGTGGGTAAAAGATTCTCGTAAGGTAGTAATACGTTTAATGGAAGCAGTGGCATTAGACTATGCGTTTCGCCAGGCATTAAATTATCAAAAAGCAGTTAAAGAAGATCACTTAAATCCAGAAGAAGCTTTAAAAAAGCTGGTGCTTGCGAATGCTGTAAAACCGGATTATATCGAAACCAAAATTTTGAGAAAAATAAATGAACTGCCCGAACCCATAAAAGAAAATCTTTTTAAGACAAATCATGATTTCTAAAAAAGACTTGGAAAATTTAGCGGAATTAGCGCGGATCGAACTTAAGGAAAGCGAAGAAAAAAAATTATTAAAAGACTTAGAATCGATTTTAAAACATTTTGATGAATTAAAAGAAGCAAATACCAAAAAAGTTAAACCGATGACCGGAGGCACTTTTTTAGAAAATATTTTTCGTTCTGATGAATCATTAAGTCGGTTAGACCCTGACGGCGCGATAAAACAATTCCCGGAAAAAACTCGCGGATTTTTAAAAGTACCGCCAGTATTTGAATAAAAATTATGGATTTAGAAAATTTTACAATTTCCTCATTCCATAAAAGATTGCTTAATAAAGAATTTTCTGTACTTGAGATAGTACAGACTCTTTTTAAATTTATTGAAACTCGCGATAAAGAAATTAACGCGTATCTAAGTTTATTAAAAGATGGGGCAGTAACTGAAGCTGAAAGAGTTGATATTGCATTAGCAGAAAATAAATTTGTTTCAATATTAGCCGGCGTGCCGCTCGCAATAAAAGACAATATTCTTATTAATAACACAAAAACAACGGCTGCTTCTAAAATACTTGAAAATTATATTGCAAGTTATGATGCGACTGTAATTAAAAAACTTCGTAGTGCTCAAGCGGTATTTTTAGGCAAAACCAATCTTGATGAATTTGCTATGGGCGCATCTACCGAAAATTCAGGTTTCAAGATTACTAAAAATCCTTTTGATTTGAGTTGCGTGCCGGGGGGTTCTTCGGGGGGTTCTGCGGCGGCCGTGGCTGCTAATATGGCTTTGGCTGCGCTTGGCTCTGATACAGGCGGTTCAGTGCGTCAGCCCGGCGCTTTTTGCGGGTTGGTAGGTTTGAAACCAACTTATGGCGCGGTTTCTCGTTTTGGTCTTATTGCTATGGCTTCAAGCTTAGATCAGATAGGGCCGATTACAAAAACCGTTGAAGATGCCGCCATTCTTTTTAAAGAAATAGCGGGCAAAGACGAATTTGATTCAACAAGCGTAAATCACGCTTATGATGAAATTTTAAATTCATCAATTGATAAAATAAGAAAATTGCGAATTGGTATTCCAAAAGAATACTTTATCGGCGGAATTGATAAAAAAATCATTGAAGGCGTCGAACAGGCAATGGAAAAAATAAAAAGTCTTAAATTGGAATTTAAAGAAATTAATTTACCTCATACTAAATATGCAATTTCTTGTTATTACATTATTATGCCTGCTGAAGTAAGCGCGAATTTAGCGCGTTTTGAAGGCGTCAGGTATTCTAGTATGCCAGAGGTTGAAGAAAAGGTTAAAACATTGCGTGATCTTTATTTTAGAAATCGCGGGTCAGGTCTTGGGGTTGAAACGCGTCGCCGTATACTTTTGGGGACATTTGTGCTTTCGCACGGTTATTATGATGCTTATTATGCAAAAGCTCAAAAAGTACGAGAGCTTATAAAAAATGATTTTGTAGAGGCTTTTAAGGAAGTCGATGTGATTATTTCGCCAACTACGCCAACGCCAGCTTTTAAAATTGGAGAGAAAACAAAAGATCCGCTCTCAATGTATCTTTCCGATATTTTTACTTGTCCAATAAATCTCGCAGGGCTTCCAGCGATTTCTATTCCGGTTAAAAAATATAAGTTGGATAGTGGTGAATTACCGATTGGCTTTCAACTTATTGGTAAACCGTTTCACGAAGCCGATATCTTAGGCATTGGCCAGTTTTATGAAAAGTTAGAAGCATAAAATCAGTTCTAAAAAAGAGAAATACCGGAAAAGCAAACGATTTTTTGATTTCTCTTAATTAATATTTAAAAGCCGTCATTTAGATGGCTTTTTTTTGCGCAGCCGACGGGATTTGAACCCGTGATCTTCCCCGTGACAGGGGGACGTGTTAGACCAGCTACACCACGGCTGCAACTTTAACACTTTAACAATTTATCCTGTTTTTTTCAACTAAAATCTTTTTGCAAGTACAATTTTATAATTCGGCTCTTTGATTAATTCATTTAAATCTTCTATAACGACTCCGTCTTTGTTTTTTTTGGAATGTATTACATTGTTTTCACCTATATAAATTACAACATGACCAATTGATATGTTTCTATTTTGGAAAAGCTCATCATAATAAAAACCTCGGTCGCTCCGCATAAACAAAAGGTCGCCAACTTCTAAGTTTGAAAAATCTTTCAAAGGAATAATTTCTTTTCCTTTTTGCTCGGCGGCTTGAAGAATTGAACTGCGTGGAAGTTCAATCCCGCTTTGTTTAAAAACATATTGGGTAAAAGAAGAACAATCAAAAGAATTTGGTGCTTCTGTTAGGTCGGCGCCGTACTTATAAGGTTTTCCAATTAAACTTTTAGCTGTTTTTGCTAATTTGATTTTTTGTTCTTCGGTCATACTAATTAGCATATCAAAAAAGACAAGTACAGGACAGATGTTCGATTAAAAAATATGAATATGAGATACTGACGACAGCATTTAATTAAAAAAAGGAGAAAGAAATAGTATGAATAGAGAAAAAACCACGAAGGAAATTTTGATTCCGTATATTAATAAATGGGTTTATCTCGAGTACTTCGGTCTTAAGAAAAGAGAGTGGCATGTGCCCGTAATGATAAAGAAAATTACAAATTCCGGAATCCAAGTTCTCATAGAAAATAATTTAGATCCCGTTGATTATTTCTTTTTGTCGAATATGCGCAAGATTAAGCGGATCCGAAGTATGCAGAAGCGCGGAGGGGTTGGAGGAGTTATTTTTGAAAATCAAGATTAATGTATTTTAAAACCGCCAGACAACAAGGTGGTTTTTTATTGTTTCCACCGAGAGCGAAATTCCACACTTGTAGTGTGGAGTAGTTGATTTTTGTGGCTGGGGCGGGATTCGAACCCACGACCTTGGCGTTATGAGTGCCACG
>JASEIC010000001.1 GCA_030017555.1 Patescibacteria group bacterium
CGGAAAGGCGGGATAAAATCCGTTATTTTGCCAAGAGATTGTCCGTATCGAACCAACTTCCCACTGCTCCCCGCCATTCGGGGAAAGAACTGTGACCGATGGTTGAGTTGAAGTTGCGGAAATAATCGAAAAATAATTGTCGCTCGCATCGCCACCAGCAACAATTTTGTAACGGCCAACAGGAATAGAAATTGGAATGGCAAAATCAGCTTTCCTGTATGAAATGATTGTTGGAAAGAGCGGGGATATTGAGACTGGATTTCCTGTTTCAGAAACCATGGAAATGGAGATAGAACTACTGCCACTCACACGCGCGGGGTCATAGGTCCATTGGACCATTTGTGTGCTTCCTTGAGGAAATGATTCGCCGCCATTCGGGAAAGTAATTGTAAATGGAGCGGTTTGGTACGGCGGCATAACAATCCCGCAATCCGCAAGATAACTTGACGCAATTTGAGAAAGAGCGCTCGCGGTTGAAGCATCAATATTTCCAATTGCGGCCAATCCTTGAGCTTTTTGAAACCTTAAAACCGCGGCTCGGGTTAACCCGCCGTAGTACTTACTAATGATTCCTTCCGGGTAATATCCGGCTTTGTTCAAAAGAGTCTGAACACGGGTTACTTCATCGCCTCTTGAACCAACGCTCATTGCTTGTATTGCCGGGCAGGATTGTTCCGACGGCAGCTGCGGGGCAACAGAAATAGCTCCAGAATCAGGCATTTGACTTTGGGTTTGGGTTTGGGGTTGGGTTTGGCTCGTTGTCTGCATTCGCTGTAACTGCGACTGAAGCGCAGTTATTTGCGCCTGAAGCGACTCAATTACGCTTTGCAAAGAAGCTAAAAGGCCCGTATCAAATGATTGAGCCTGAACTTTTGACCCGGCCAATAAACCGAAAATTATAAAAGAGCTGATAACAAATATTGAAATTGTTTTTTTCATATTTATTTAAAATATTTTTCGACTTTTTTAAAAGTATACCATATATATAAAGTATACCATATATATCTACCTGAAAAATACTATATCCTGGCATATAGATTCCTTTAAAGAACAATCCCAACGCGTTGGATAAGTATGAGTTTTTAAATTCTTGCGATCAACAATGGCAATCGTATAATTCCTACCGCTATTCGCAAATCCGGATAATTCAAATTTATTATTTAAAGAGGATTCAAGAAAATTACTGATTGGACTCTCAACTTTTTCTATTTTTTTTGTATCAACGTTGAACTTCAAAATAGCGCCCTTTTCGCAAACACCCCAAATACTGCCTGGGCAAATACCCAAAAAATAAACATTATTATTAAAAGCAAGAAACGGTTCAAAATGTTTCCAAACTTGGCCATTACCTAAAATTTCATTAAAATCACCGCCGTTAACCTCTGTTAATTTTATATTATTTTTATAAATGGAAAAAAGATCGCGATTCACGTCTTTTAAAATCCCATTTCCTCTTCGTTCAACAATAAATTGCCCTAAATCAAATTTTTCAAGCGGCGATTCTCGATAAAGATTTGCTTCATAAAGCGTATTATTAAGCGGAGTTTGAACTAATAAAGATTCGTTTGAAAATTTTACAACCGACAAAACAACTGCCACCAGAACCGCGCCCAAGGCAACAAACATAAATTTCATTTTTGGAGTTAGCATATTTATTTAATTAGTTTATAAAAATTTAGAAAAATAATCTTTTAAATCTTTAATTTTTATCCGTTCTTGCTTCATTGTATCACGATCACGCACGGTCACATCATCTTTTTCCAAACTATCAAAATCAATAGTTACGCAATAGGGCGTGCCAATTTCGTCTTGAGCTCGATAACGTTTGCCAATATTGCCCCGGTCATCCCAAGCGCAAAACCATTCTTCTTTAAGCTTATTAAAAACCCTTCGAGCTAATTCAACTAATTTTTCTTTATTAGCCAAAAGCGGAAAAATCGCGATTTTATACGGCGCAAGTTTTGGGTGAAGTTTCAAAACAATTCTTTTATCTCCACTATCAAGCTCTTCTTCATGATACACGTCGCACAAAAGCGCGAGCGCAATCCTCTCGACGCCAGCCGACGGTTCAATAACGTAAGGAATAAATTTTTCTTTTTTCTCTTCGTCGAAATAAGAAAGATCAATACCAGAAACTTTTATGTGAGCTTTGAGATCGAAATCGCCTCGGTTTGCGATGCCTTCAATTTCCTGCCAGCCGAACGGGAATTTGTATTCGATATCTACAGTCCTTTTTGAATAGTGGGCGCGTTCTTCTTTTGCTTGTTCGTAAGTGCGTATATTTTTAAGGCCGATTGAACGATACCATTCCAATCTCCGCTCTAACCATTCTTCAAAATATTTTTCATCTTCGCCGGGCTTAACAAAATATTCCAGCTCCATTTGTTCAAATTCGCGAGTACGAAATATAAAATCTTTCGGGTTAATCTCGTTTCGAAAAGCCTTGCCGATCTGGGCAATACCGAAAGGAATTTTCACCCGCATGGTATCCAAAACATTCTTGAAATTAACAAAAATGCCGCCGGCAGTTTCGGGCCGCAAATAAGCGACTGAAGCGCTATCCTCGGTTGAACCAATGGAAGTCTTGAACATTAAATTGAATTTTCGAACTTTACCTTCAAAAATTTCACCACACGAAGCGCAGATAAATTTCTTTTCTTTTTCTTGTTCCAATTCTTCAATTTTGAACCGCTTACGGCATTTCGTACATTCTAAAAACGAATCAGAAAACCCGCTCACGTGCCCCGAGGCTTCCCAAACTTTCGGATTCATAATAATCGCGGCCGAGAGGCCCACCACATCATCGCGGAATTGCACAACATCCCGCCACCAGGCCTGTTTTATATTAAACTTAAGCTCTACCCCCAGCGGACCAAAATCATAAAAACCGCCTAAACCGCCGTAAATTTCCGAACCGGGATAAACAAAACCTCGCCGTTTGGCTAAACTAGTTATTTTTTCAAAAATATCGTTCATAAAATTTTTATTAAGGCAAAACTACGCCGCTACCTTGACCAAGCGTCCGATCATCGGGCAGAGTTGAATCAATCGCTGTGTCGCTCCGCGAAATTTCCAAACCCGTGAAATCATCAACGGCTTTAAAAACCGACTCGGCAAGCAAGAACATTGCCTGACCAACGTTTACAACAGACGGCGTAACTCGAATTTGAAAAACCGCTTCAACCGGATCATTAATGACGCCGGTCGTGGCAGAAATTTTCTTTTCAATATTCCAAATAACTTCTCCGGTTCTATTATTATAAGTTGGCTTAGAATCAATATTGCTTTTCACCACGCCAGTCCATTCGACGCCCGGTTTAAGCGCGGATTTAACCGAAACATTTTTAATATCGGTTGAATAATTTTTAATCACCCAATGAACAGTAATATCCGTTGATTTGTTCGCCTGAAAAGGTATTTTTCCGCTATTTACAATACCGGATGGCGCGTCTCGATAAAATGCTTGTGCATCAAAAAACACCAGTCCAGCCACTTTTGTCTCTAAGCTAACCGAAGACTTTGTTTTTGCAGCCGAAAGATAATAAGGCACTGATGGAGAATCTATTTCAATATTAAGCCTGACATAAAAATTCTTGTCATTCATCCGTCGAATAGGAAATTGTTGCTTTAAACTAATATTAAAACTGACCTCCCCCGAAGCTCCGGGACTTAAAAGCTTAAACGCGTCAATTTGTGAAGCATTCCAAGTTATCGAACCAGCCGCGTAATCAATGGCGCCGTTTGTATTAATAGAAGAAAAATCAAAAAGTTCCCCAACTGGCGTCGCTTTTACAATAAGATCAGCCAAGGCAATACCGCTGTTATTTTGATATTGAATATTATAAGTAAGAGAATCGCCAATTCTTGCTATATAGTCTTGTTGACGATTTACAAGAATTTGAAGATTTATCGGCGATGGCGCGACTTCAAGATTTATAACATCTTCAGCTAATTTATAATCTTGACCGGAAAAACGAGCATAAATAATAACCGGGATGCTTAATCGAATATCACTGCCGCCTTCAAAAGTCCCCTTAACTTGAAGTTTGCCGGTCGAACCGGATTCTAACGCGCCAAGCCGCCAATAATTATTTAGTGAATCGGGCCGAAGACTTGCCGATATGAATTTAAATGAAGTCGGATAACGGGTTTCAAGCACGACCTCCGGAAAACTAAAATCTGAAGTGTTTTTATAACTGACTTCAAATTCAAAAGTCGATCCTTGAAGCAAAAATTCCGGTTTCTTAACTTCAAGTTTTATTCCCGAACCGCGAATCAAAACCGTTTTTGCCTCATTTGCTTCGAATCGCGCCCTGCCGCCGCTAGTATAAATGAACTTGGCATTAATCTTAAGAGAAGAATTTTCTTCGCCGACCGGTAAAAACTTAAAAGTTCTTTTAGCCAAAGATCCGGCGCCGATATCGCCAATTGTTTCCTCAACTGTCGGACTGGGACCGCCCAAAGCAGTTAAATGCGCTATGCCGGGCGGCAAATTAAAACTCAAAACCGCGCCAGTAATTAACGTATCAAACCGATTTACAACATCAACTGTTACCTCAAATGGTACGCCCCGATTTACTTCCGACGGAACTATTATTGAAAGATTAATATTGCTTCCGTTATTACGATTCCCGCCAGAAAAAAGAATAATAACCGCGCTAACAACAATAAGAATCGAAAGGGCTGCGACAATTATTACTGCTTTTTTAAATATTCCTTTTTTGGCTTTTTGGGATTCTGAAATCGGCTCCTCTTCTCTAAAACTGCTTTCGTTTTTCAACTCTTCCCAAACTTGAGCTACTTCCTCTTTTTGATCTGAAGAATCGTCGCTTTTTGACGCATTTTTTTTGGAAACGCTGCGCCGTTTCACGATATCGGAATTTTTCCGATAAAGTTCTTTTTCTAAATTATCCAATGACATATTCTCTATCTTACTAATAATAACTCACTTAAAGGAATTTTTGTACGGCAGTTTGCGCATAAATAAGAATGATCAATTAACGAAAAATAACTTATTTCCTTATCACCGCAGTTTTCGCATTTAGCTGCTTTCGGATCATAACCAAAGATTTTAAGAAAAAAACCAAAATCAATAAATGCCTTTTTAAAAACCCTGATAAGCGAATGCCACAAATTGAGATCTGAAACATGAAAAGGCGCGAAAATCTTGACAATAAAAGCTAATTCCAAAGCCCGCCTTAAACTGCCCCGATTTTGTCTAAGCAATGAAAACCGGTTTTCGGTCAAAGCGTCGGTTATGGTAAATCCCTCCTTTTTTACCAATCGTACAGTCACTAAATTCAAAACATCAAGATGGGGAGAAAATTTCGAGAGCGGCTTTCGCCCCGCAATAACCTTAGCCGTAATCCGGCCGAAATCTTTTGTATAAAGTTGAACCTCTCGATCTGTTTCCCGATATGGTTTAATACCCAAAACAATAGCTTCGGTTATATAATCTTTCACAAAATAAAAAAAATAACTAATAAATAAACAAGCTCCAGTAAGTATCAAGATTATAAATACCGCCGCCGGTAGTCATGAGCAAAAGCGCCGCGCCAGCGATTAAAAGATCAAGCTCATAACCATGAATAAAACCTTTTTTCCGGTTGACTTTTAAAATAGCGATTAAAAAACGCGCGAAAACAAGAAAAGCGAAAACTTGAGTCAAGAACCCGATGATTAAAGCAACGCCGCCGACAAATTCAACGAGCCCGACAATTGTCCCCCAAAACATACCCGGTTTAAATCCTGTTGTCGCAAAATTTTGGGCGTTAGTTTTTAAATCTTTTATTTTGGGCCAGCCGTAGACAACTAAAATAACGCCCAAAACAACGCGCAAAATCAAAATCGCCCAATCATTAAAAATCAATAAAGGCTGAATCATAAAATAAATGAAACAAACGACCTTTCGTTTAAACTATTATAAACTAATTAATTAAAATAAAAAACACCGATGTTATTAAATTAATCATCGGCATTTTTAAATATTTTTTAACTTTTTACTTTTTTACCAATTCTAATATCCGCTTCAATGTTTCGTTTAAATCATCTAATCCCGCCACAATATTCTTTAAATATTGGCACGTCAATCCAAAAAAAACAGCAACAACCAACGCTATCCCAGGATCAATGCTTGCAGTTATTAAACTAATTAAAATTATTAAAAAAACAAGCCATAAAACCATATAAACCTTTCCGATTTTTATTTTATAGATTAAGCTTTTACCATTATATAAAGAATCTAAGAATATGTCAAATCAAAATAAAAAAGGCGCCGATATTCATTGTATCGGTCGCCTTGAAGCCTGTCGCGGCTTTTTGTTAACATATCAAACGGCGTAACCGTTCTCAAATATTAACCCGCCGGCTTGCAACTCATCGAAAACTATTCCGCGTCTAAAAAATCAAGATCAACAAGTTTACGCTCTAACTTTTCGCCGTCTCTTCTTGTTTCGTAAACTTCACGATAAGAAATCGTAACCTGTTGTCCTTTTTTAAATCGTTCCCATAATCTTTTGGTTTTTCTCTGGTTTTTTTCAATTATAAAAATTGTGCCGTGCTTTTCGCATCTAAAAATAACTACGTATTTCTCCGCAACGGAGATACTTGTAAGTTGCAGACCTAACTTACCATCCATATCGATACTAGGACTTAAGCCACTACCATGACGCGAGGGCACATAAATAAGATCAACAATTTCTCCTTTTTCACGAAGAACTGGTGAGTATTCTTTCTCGGTCGTTACACAACCAGTAAAAACAGATAATACAAGAACTGTAAATAGAATGCCTACTATTTTCATACATATTTCTCCTTACATGTCTTTTGAATAGAATTGAATTGTTAATTAAACTCATATAAGTATAGCATACTATAATGCTCATGTCAAGTTTCCAAAAAACGAGGAAAAATCTACTATATTTAATATGAAAATACTGGCGATTGAAACATCCTGTGATGAAACTGCTTTGGCTTATATTGAAGCAAGGGACGGAATTACAAAACCGCGATTTAAGATTTTAGAAAATCTTGTTTCATCGCAAATTAATATCCATCGGCCTTGGGGCGGCGTAGTGCCGAACCTTGCCAAACGCGAACACATAAAAAATCTGCCTTTAATTTTTAAAAAATTCTTTAAAAAACATAAACCGAAACCAAATCTCATGGCTGTAACCGTCGGGCCTGGACTTGAACCAGCTCTTTGGGCAGGAATTAATTTTGCTCTAACCATTCACAAAGATTATTTCTCGTCCGCCAGCCGGCGAATCCCGCTTGTCGGCGCAAACCACTTAGAAGGGCATCTTCATAGTTTTTTACTGCCAAAAACAACTGGCGAAGAAATTTTAAAGAAAAGAGGGTTAAAATTTATTTTTCCGGCGGTGGCGCTTGTGGTAAGCGGCGGGCACACGATTTTACTTTTAATGAAATCGCTCACTGATTGGAAAAAATTAGGCGAAACCCGAGACGATGCTGTTGGCGAAGCATTTGATAAAGTGGCGAAAATGCTAAATCTTCCTTATCCCGGCGGACCGGAAATCTCCCGTCTCGCTTTAACCGGCGATTCCAAAGCCATTAAATTCCCCCGCCCAATGATTAATTCGGAAAGTTATGATTTTAGTTTTTCGGGACTCAAAACATCCGTACTTTATTTTCTCAAAAACAATGAAGCTAAAATTGTTTTTGATATGGGCATGTCCAAAACGCGTTCAAAAATCAACGAACGAATAGAAAATTTACCGGGCGCCCGCGCGCGAAGCAAACAGGGCGGTAAATTTTCGTCTATGAGCGAGTTAGATTTTAACGCGCGTGGACTTGCAAATAAAAAAATAATTTTAGCTGACATAGCCGCAAGCTTTCAACAAGCCGCTATTGATGCTTTGGTCAAAAAAACAATGCGCGCTGCCAATGAATTCAGGATAAAATCAATTCTTCTTTCTGGCGGCGTGGCTGCCAACAAACTACTCCGTGAAACTTTGATAAAAGAAACCAAAAACAATAACTTAAACTTTTTTGTGCCGCCGATAAATTTTAACACTGACAATGCCGTCATGATCGCCGTCGCGGCGTATATTAACTTTTTAAAAAACAAAAAATATCCGCTTCGTGCCAATGGAATTTTAAATTTATAAATAAAAACCCTTCGAAATTTCGAAGGGTTTGATTTACATCTATTAAATAAGGTTCACTGTCCGGGTTTTCTTCCGCACGTGAACGCAACGTACGGCACAATTATAAAAAGTACAAACGCCAAAGCCACAGCGATTAGGAAGAAAAACAGACTTAAAAACACGTGAAGTGGTTGAATAGTTTCCATGTTTCCTCCTTAAAAAATTTGCGATATAGAAAGAAAAAAACAAACCGTCGCACTGATTATACAAATAATTGCTGGGGTTTTATAAATTTTTCCTTTCATATTTTTGATTGCCGCCAGAAAGAAAAAGAACGTAAGAATTCCAAAGCTGATTGCATACATACTTTTTTCAAAAAGCTTTGGTATTGTCATTAAAATATCCATTTGACTCCTTATTTTTTTATAGTTTTTTAATATTCTGTATTAATTATAGCATAATGGTAATATTTGTCAATATCCTCTGTTTCCCTTTATTTTCTCACATTTTTTGACATATAATATATATAATGTTTGATTCTCCCTACGACCCAAAAAAACACGAAGAAAAAATCTACAAACTTTGGGAAAACTCGGGTTATTTTAACCCGGACAACTTAATCGGTAAAAAAACTTTTATTATTTACATGCCCTTACCCAACATAACGGGCACGCTTCATATGGGCCACGCCCTTGATAATACTCTTCCCGATATTTTAATCCGCTATTACCGAATGAAAGGAATAAAAACCTTATGGCTTCCAGGCACAGATCATGCTGGTATTGCCACCCAATATGTCGTGGAAAAGGAACTTAAGAAAAAAGGAATTTCTCGATTTGAGCTTGGTCGAGAAAAATTTATTGAAAAAGTTTGGGAATGGAAAAAAGAATACGGCAATCTTATTTTGGAACAATTGAAAAAACTCGGTATTTCAGCTGATTGGTCGCGTGTGCGATTTACGATGGATGAGGCCTATGCGCGGGACGTAAAACGCGCATTTATTCATTACTACAAAAAAGGCTGGCTTTATCGAGGTTTACGCACTGTAAATTGGTGTCCGCGTTGCGGCACAAGCCTTTCCGAGCTTGAGCTTGAATACAAAGACGAAGAAACAAAACTTTGGCACATAAAATATCCCGGCCGAAATGGCGATGTTACCGTAGTCACCACTCGACCCGAAACAATGTTGGGCGACACCGCAGTCGCGGTAAATCCAAGAGATGCGCGTTACAAAAAATTAATCGGCAAAACCGTTACCCTCCCGATTATGAATCGCGAAATACCAATTATTGAGGATGAAATTATTGATCAAAGTTTTGGCACGGGCGCAGTTAAAGTTACGCCCGCCCATGATATTGCTGATTTCGAAATCAGCGAACGCCACAAACTTCCAATCATTCAAGTAATTGATGAACGCGGAAAAATGACAAAAGATGCGGGAAAATACGAAGGATTAAAAGCAATCGAAGCGCGCACAAAAATCGTGGAAGAACTTACCAGGCTTGGACTTCTTTTAAAAACCGAAAAATATTCCCACCGAGTAACTGTTTGCTACCGTTGTAATTCAACAATTGAACCAATTCCCTCTAAGCAATGGTTTTTGAAAATGAGTGAGCTTGCAAAGATGGCGCTTGAAGCGGTAAAAAGCGGGACCGTAAAAATCCATCCCGAAAATTTTAAAAAGCCCTATTACGCGTGGCTCGAAAATATCCGCGACTGGACCGTATCGCGGCAGATTTGGTGGGGGCATCAACTGCCGGTGTGGTTTTGTAAAAATGACCCTGAAAAATTTGAAGTAAGCGAAGAAAAATCAAAAAAATGTTTATTCTGTAATAAATGCGAAATGGAACAATCGCCGGATATACTGGACACCTGGTTTTCATCCGCTCTTTGGCCTTTTGCCGGATTTAGAGAAAAAGATCTTAAAAATTATTATCCCGGCGATTTAGTAATGAATGCTCGAGAAATTTTAAATCTTTGGGATGCCAGAATGATTTTTTCGGGATTAGAATTTAAAGGCGAAGTTCCTTTTAAAAACGTTTTAATTCACGGCACCATTCTTACAAAAGACGGGAAACGCATGTCAAAAAGCTTGGGTACGGGCATTGATCCATTAAAATATATTGATCAATATGGCGCGGACGCAACTCGCTTTGCTGTTATTTGGCAAGCAAATGGCCAGGATATTCGATGGGACGAAACAGCGGTTTTAGCCGGTCGAAAATTCACAAATAAAATTTGGAACGCGGCTCGCTTCGTAATAGAAAAAACAAAAAATGTTAAAATAAAAAATAATGCGCCGAAAGCAAAAACTGAAGCCGACAAAAAAATTCTTGAATCTCTTTCGAATATAAAAAATAGCGTCGAAAAAGATATTGAAGACCTTGAATTCAACAAAGCCCTTCACAATTTTTACGATTTTTTTTGGCATGAATTCTGTGACGTCTATCTCGAAATATCAAAAAAACAATTTGAAAGCGAAAATAAAGAGTCGACCGTACAAATTTTAAACCGTATTTTAAGCGAATCGCTTAAACTTCTTCACCCTTTTATGCCTTTTATCACTGAACAAATTTACCAAACACTTGAAGTAAAAAATAAAAAATTGCTCTTAATCGAACCATGGTAATCACTACGATTCCTATCATTATTGTCGCGATAGTTGCGGCGCTTGCGCCCGCGCTCATTTGGTTTATATTACTTTCTAAAAAAGATATTCACCCGGAGCCAAAACGACTTATTATTTACACTTTTAATTTCGGCATAATGATAAGTCTTGCCGTACTCGCATTTCAAATCCTTTTCCGAAGCATTGCAGGCATACCAACCAGCAACTTAATTAGTATTATTAGCTTGGCGTTTATCGAAGAAACATTTAAATTCTTATCGGCTTTTTGGGCAGTTCATAAAGATCCGGAATTTGATGAACCAATTGATGCCATGATTTATACAATAGTTGCCGCGCTTGGTTTTGCCACGGTTGAAAACTTTTTTATCATTCTAAATATTCCCAACATAACTGACATAATTGCCTCTTCTCCGCTTATTTTAAAAACAATTTCTCTTAGATTTGCCGGCGCGACCCTGCTTCATGTTCTGGCATCGGCAATCGTGGGTTATTATTGGGCGCGTGGTCGGAAAAAGAACAAAATCATAAAACCAATAATGCTAGGCCTCATTATTGCCACAATTGTTCACTCTGTTTTCAACTTATTAATATACAAATTCCAATCCATAAACTTGTGGTATTCAAGCTTATTTTTAGTTATCGTGGTTTTCTTTGTATTAATAGATTTTGATAAACTCAAGAACGAAAAACCTTTTAATAATAAACCTTGCGGGTAGCCGATTAAAATCACTTATGTTATACTTTTAATTAATATGAAAGAAGAAAATAAAAATGATATCTTTGTAGAACTTGCTAAAGTCAAAAACAAACCGATGCCTATTAAAGTTGAAAATGACGAAGATAATGACATTACCGAAGAAGAAGGACAGCTTACTGTTGATGTTTATCAAGATCAGGACAATATCATTGTTCAATCAACAGTCGCGGGCATAAAACCGGATGATATCGACATCAGCATTACCAATGAATCGGTAATTATTCGCGGTAAAAGAGAAAAAGAAGAAGCAATCGAAGATAAAGATTATTTTTACCAAGAGTGTTTCTGGGGCGCTTTTTCCCGTTCAATAATCTTGCCGCAGGAAATTGACCCGGACAAATCCCAAGCTTCAATGAAAAACGGCGTTCTGACCGTTAAAATGCCGAAGTTAAATCGCGCTAAAACAAAAACATTAAAAGTAAAAACTGATTTATAAATACCGGCTATAAAATTACCCCGCTTATCCATGGATAAGCGGGGTTTTTCTGAAAGATTGCGCGATTTCTTCAACGGTTTTTAGGCTTGACTTAATAATTGATATATAGCAATATTAAGCTTGAACTATAATTTCGTGTTCTTTAAAATAATTCACTAAATAAAAGGAGTTCTTACGAAAAATATTTTATTAGACAATGAGATTTCGAAACTATGAAAAATATTTCATTCTATGCGTTATTTATTATTGCGCTCGCTGCTTTTGGCCTTATTAATGGCTGCGACAATCAAACTACCAGAAAATTAGCAATTGAAAATTCTAACAGCATTGAACCGCAAAACTTCGGCAACGGGGTTTATTATTTCAATTGTTACGCGGAAACTTTCGGTGCAAGCATTTCAAAATTTATCGAACGAGAACATAAATATTTGAAAATTATTGCTGTTGCTCCGAACGGTTTAAGCGAAGAGGGCACAACTCTTGGTTACTGGGTGATTTGCGAAGAAAAATAAAGTTTATTAAATCCCGCCTACCTATAGATAGGCGGGAATATTTTTATAAAATTAATGATGCAGTAAATTTAAATTTTTAAATTGTTCCAAAAGTCTTGGATAAAACGAATTCATACTCCGGATTGCAATCAATTCCGCTTCATACGGATCAATTTCTTTTAAAAGCTCGGCCACCGCCAGCATAATTGCTTCATCTTCTTCTTCTTTTTTAAAACCTGAAAATGAAAATATATAGCGTCTACCGCGTATGGCGCCGCCATATTTTTGTTCGGCTTCGTTTTTACTTTCAAAACTGCTTTTATGTTCTTGATGCTCAAAAAGTCTTTGAGATTTTTCAATTGAAAGTTCGTGATATTTTCCTGCTTTTTCAGCCAAAACCTCACCAACCATTGAAACAAGAATAGGACGACCCAAATCAATATCAAAAAGGCAAAAATATCCGCCTTTCCGCTTTTCGCCCGCAAACTTACTTGATTCTTTAACAACTTTTATAACAAGCCCGAGCATTGTCCAAATATGTTCGTTTCTGCAATTTTCCATACAACTTCCTTTCTTTAACTTTAACTGAATGATTTATTAAAAACTACTGTATTTAAAATATACTTAAAATAAAAAAATGTCAATAGTTAAAAACCCTCATACAAACGAGGGGCTTGGAGGATTTATACTTGCGTTGATCGCCGCCGTTTCCGCGGGAGAAACTTTTTCTCCCACTTGCCCCGCAAATCAAGCGATTCAATTTCCTGATCTCTAAACCAACGAGCGATTAACGCCGCGTTTCTCGGCCGCTTTCTGCTCACTTTCCCGAAAAATATGGTCAGGCGCACTTTTCCCCGAAGAAACGGATGCGCGCTCTTAAACTCTCGCGCCCCTACGGTTATGGATTTTACTTTTCTTAATATCCGAACATCATAGCCGGATTCTTCTTTTGCTTCCCGCTCTGCCGCACCTTTCAAGCTTTCTCCTTTTTCAACGAAACCCAAAGGGAGCGACCAAAGGTTTTTCGCCGCTTTATGTTTTTCCCGCACAAGAAGTATTTTGCCGTTTTTTCGGACTAGTACGCCACTGAACTCAAATTTCATGTTTTTTCTCTTTTTTATTCTTCGCTTTTTTTAACCCGTCGCCCGCCGGCTCAAGAACGGATGATTTCTTTTTATTTCCTTCTCCATCCTCTTTCTCAACTTTTTTTTCAATTGATGCTTCCTTAATTTTTTCAATAATTTCTAGAGCTGGTTTTTCCTCAACTATATCGGCTACTGCCACACCGTCTTCCTGAACTTCTTCGGGCCGCGACTGCGATCGCACATCTATCTTCCAACCCGTAAGCTTTGCTGCTAATCTCACGTTTTGACCGCCTTTACCAATCGCAAGCGATAATTGATCCTCGGCAACAAGCACTCGCGCTTCACGCCGCGGCAAAACCTCAACTAATTTTACTTTAGCGGGCGACAGAGAATTGCCAATAAATTTGGCCGGATCGTCAGACCATTCAATAATATCTATTTTTTCATTGCCAAGCTCATTAGTAACCGCCATAACTCTTGTGCCGCGTTGACCAACCGCCGAACCCACCGGATCAATGCCTTCCATTTTGGATAACACCGCGATTTTGGAACGACTGCCCGGTTCACGAGCAATTTGTTTTATTTCAACAGCCCCATCGGCAATTTCCGGCACTTCCATAGCAAAAAGTTTTGATATAAATTTTGGATGCGACCTGGAAAGAACAATGCCAGGCCTGCGCGCATCATCCTGTACCGCGAAAACATAAAAACGTAATCTTTCGCCAACCCGATAATGCTCACCGGGAATACTTTCATTATGAAACATAATGCCGATAGCCCGTCCTAAATCAATATAAACATTACCTCGATCAAAACGTTGAATCACACCGCTTACAACTTCGCCTTCTTTATCGGCATATTCTTCTTTTACTGACATTCTTTCTGCTTCTCTAAGATTCTGTAAAATAACCTGCTTAGCGGTTTGAGCGGCAATTCGGCCAAAATCTTCATGAGTTTCAAGCGGAAATTCAAGTTCTTCGCCAATTTGCGCATCGGGTTTTATAATTTTGGCTTCCTCAATAAAAATATGCCGATCCGGATTATACCGCGGCAAAACATCTTCTCCTTCTTTTGGGGCTTCTTTTGAAATTTCTTCATTAGGATCAATAATCCTGACTTCTTTTGGATCAACTACGGTTTTAACTTGCCAGAATTTTAAGAAACCGGTTTTTAAATCAAACTTACATTTTATAATTTCCGAACGCTTTCGATATTCTCTTTTGTAAGCTGCGCCAATAGCCGCTTCAATTGCGCCCAACACTTGTTCGCCTTCTATGCCTTTTTCCGCGGCAATCTGCTCTATGGCAGATGATAATGCTTTTAAATCCATGCTAATTATTTATATTTAATTTTTGGCCTTTACCCCAAACCAAAATAAATTGGCGTATGGGGTTTTATTTAGAAATGAACCGCTCTTGAGCGGAGCGGCAATTCAGTGTTATTAGTATAGCAAATCATTTTTAAAAGTCAAATCTCTTATATACTAACACTTTTCGCCTGGTATTGACAAATTATTTCAATCTGCTATAATTATAGCAGTTTTTAAACAATTAATCCACTAACCAGCGGAAAAGAAAAGAGATTTAGAATGATTAAAGAAAACAGCGACTTTATTTTAGCTTATTTTAAAGATGACCATGGCAGGATTTTAAGAGTGCGCATCCATAAGCCTAATATGCTTATAAGTGTATCAGTTTTTAATGAAAAACCGCCGAGGAAAAAAGGTCCGCGAATTCGAGATATGGTTCATGTTTATTTCCCGAAAGCAACTTTTGAGGAAGTAAAAAAAGATCCTGGAATGGAACTTGGCACATTCGAAATTTTAGAAAAAGAAGCGAAAAAATGCTCAATTACCCGTAGGACAAAACGCGCCAGAAAATTTCCAGTATAAATTTTAATCAAATCCCTCATCCTTTTATACAAAAGGATGAGGGATTTATTTTTTCTTAAAATCGTGTTACAGTTTTTTTACTATATAAATATCTGAAGGTTTTTTGTTTTTGCAGTTATATGTTTTCATAGTGATTTACCGCAAAATCATCTTTATTTTTTATCAAAGCAAGCACATCAAGCCGCCATCCCTTTTTGTCATCTACTAAATCTTTGCGATGGCCGGCGTAAAGCGATGCGGCTTTTTTGAATTTTCGTATTTTGGCCGCGGTCATTTGATGTTCTGGTTTAAGCCCAAAATCACCTGACTCGTACATTGTTTTAACTTCCACAAAAACCAAGATGCCGTCTTTGTTTTTTGCCACAATATCAAGTTCACCCCAAGGCCGTTTAAAATTTCTCTCAATGATCCAAAATCCCTTTCCCGCAAGATACACACACGCAAAATCCTCACCGATTTTACCCAATGAAATTTTATCTGAATTATTTGACACAATATAAAAATTATAGCAAACCCAGTACTACAACCTCAATATAAAAACGCATTATTGAAGTTGTAGTGCTGGGCTAAAGAAAAAAACCTTACAACACGCAAGGGTTTTTATATTGAGGGGGTTAATAAATTTCAGAAACTGGAAGATTTTTGCCGATTTTTTGATTTAGGTTTCAAATCTTAAAACTAGACACTATGATTCTCCAACCAACAACAAGCACCAAAAGAAATAACTCAAATTATAAACCGCTTGTAAAAGCGGTTTTGTTTTGCGAATACCCCCAAAAATTGGGTCAAAATGTTTAGCGTGAAACATTTTGATTTTACGAAAAACAAAAGCGTAGGTTTCATCGCATTATCAGGCGCGCACATTTTTTATGTGTTTTTCACGATTTTATTATAAATGTAGGTTTCATGCGGTTATCTGATTTTTCGGGTTTTTTCTGTTTTTTGAGTTTTTTGAGTTTTCCCGGTTTTCCCAATTTTATCATATTTCCCAGTTTTTTCAATTTTATCATATTTTCAAATAAAATAGGCCGACCAATTAAAGATCGACCTACTTAAAGTGCTGTTTTGATTAATTAATCAAAATGTATATTGTATTCCAATTAGTTCTGTTGAAATTTCGTCTTTTTGAAGAGTAGTTGCCCAACCAACAAATTTTCCTATATTAAATTGAATACGCGGACCATTACCAAAATACCGTTGATCCATAACCCCTAAACCCAATTCCTTTAAAAAGTTGATATTGACAACGATACGATGCCAAGGTCCAGAACCGCCATTTTCGTAAATCGCAAGAAACGAACCCTCGTCAATTCCAAGCCATAATGATGTGGCATATCTTCCAGCTGGATTTGCGCTTTCAATTCCATAAAAAACACCAACCCGCGACCAAATAGTCGGGGAAAAAGTCGGCCCAATATATGCTTCAGACCAGTATTGACCCGAAAGCGACCACGCAGACCATCCGAAGTTGCCAATAATAGAACCATTTAAGTACAAATCAATATTCGGAGTTACTTGAGATTCAACAAAAGTAAATTGATTTTCAACATATCCAGTAATTTGAGCAAAAACTGGACAAGAAATAACAACAAGAACAAGAACCAAAAAAAGATTTTTCATTGAATACCTCTTTTAGAAATAATTAATAGATTGGTTATTTAGATTTAAAAATTCTGATATTAAGTATAGCATACACGACTTGAGATGTCAATACCGCGTTATTTATTGAAATAATCAAACTATCCGCTTGAAATAAGAACAAATTTAAACTTTAATAAATAAGCCATGGGGAAATATAAAAAGGATTTTAAGAAAAGGGAAAAAGAAGACCGTTTTTCAAATGAAAAAATAAAAGAAGAAAAACTTCATCCGGATATTAGAAAAAACGTTTTGGTTGTTATTGGTTTGGGGCTCGGCGTTTTATTAATTTTAGCCGGCGTCAGCCAAGCCGGACCATGGGGCACTGCTTTTTACGATCTGTTTTATAAACTTTTTGGCTGGGGTTATTATCTTTTGCCGATCCTGGCGTTTCTTCTTGCATTTTCATTTTTGCGTTCAGACCGAAAAAGACTTTGGGGAATCACGCTTATAAGCAGCATAATTTTTGTTGTAGCTGGTTTGGGATTTATTGATATAATTGCCTCCGGCAGTGGCGGTTTAACAGGTAATTTCATTGGTTCGCTTAAAAACCCATTTGGCAATATCGCCGCTCTGGTAATTACTTTTACAGCGCTTGTCGCTTCATTTTTAGTAACTGCTAATCGACCTATAAAAATCACATTTAAAAAGAAGGAAGGAATCCGCCAACTGGCGGAAAAAGAAAATTTAAAAATAAACTTACCCCTTGAAGCGCCGGGAGTTGAAATTAAAAAAGAAATAAAAGAAATCCCTCTCACAAGCCAGCGAACCAAAGACAAAGCGGAAGAAATATTAAAAGTTACTGCGCAGAAACCTATTAAAGATTACACGCCGCCGCCGCTTTCGCTTATCTCGTCTTCTCTTGAAAAACCAACAATCGGCGACTTACAAGCAAACGCTAACATCATCAAACGCACTCTTGAATCGTTTGGCATCTCGGTTGAAATGGGTGAAATAAATGTCGGCCCGACCGTTACTCGTTATAGTTTAAAACCAGCTGAAGGCATGAAACTTTCGAAAATCACCGCTTTAAGCCAGGACTTAGCTTTAGCGCTAGCGGCTCATCCAATACGGATTGAAGCGCCAATTCCGGGCAAATCACTGGTTGGCATTGAAGTGCCAAATAAAGTTGCCGCGCTCGTAAGACTTGGCAATCTTTTCCTTTATCCGGAGTTTTCAAAATCAGATCCGCTAACTTTTGCTCTTGGCCGCAATGTTTCCGGCGAACCAATTTTACCATCAATTGATAAAATGCCCCATCTCTTGATTGCGGGCGCAACCGGTTCCGGTAAATCAATTTGCATCCACTCACTTATTATTTCTTTGCTTTATAAAAACTCGCCGGAAATGCTTAAGCTTCTTCTTATTGACCCGAAACGAGTTGAACTTTCTGTTTATGATGGTTTGCCGCATTTAATCGCGCCGGTTGTTACTGACAATAAAAAAGCAATGGGCGCCTTCCGTTGGGCCATCCAAGAAATGGATCGCCGCTATGAATTGCTCTTGGGCGCCGGCTCGCGAGACATAAAAAGCTACAACAATAATAATAGCGATCCGCTTTCTTATGTTGTGGTAATCATTGATGAATTGGCCGATCTTATGGCAACTTATGGCCGCGAAGTGGAAAACTCTATTATCCGTTTGGCGCAAATGTCGCGCGCCACCGGCATTCATCTTGTCGTCTCCACCCAAAGGCCGTCAGTTGAAGTTATTACCGGACTTATTAAAGCCAATATCACTTCTCGAATCGCATTACAAGTCGCAAGTCAAGTTGATTCAAGAACAATCTTGGATACCGCCGGCGCTGAAAAACTTTTAGGTCGCGGCGATTCACTTTATGTTTCCGCTGAAAAATCAAAACCGCAAAGAATCCAAGGCGCTTATATTACTGAAGATGAAATTAAAAAAGTTGTTAACTTTATAAAGAAAAATAATGAGGCAACAACCGAAACAATTTCAATTGAAGCAACAAACGGCAATGGCGATGCTTCGCTTTTTGATGATTATGCTCAAGGCGGAGATTCAGATGAAGAACTTTTTGAAAAAGCCATAGAAATTGTTCGTGCCGCCAAAAAAGCTTCAGCCTCACTGCTTCAAAGACGTCTTAAAATAGGCTACGCCAGGGCGGCAAGACTCCTAGATATGATGGAAGAAGAAGATATTATAGGTCCGGGAGATGGCGCAAAACCACGAGAAGTTAAAATCTAATTTGCGTTAAGCAAAAAAAGTAGTAAAATCTAAGTAAAGAATTTCGCAATTCACTATGGAAGTTGAAATAAAAAACCTATCCGCCATTCTTGTTGAAGCGCTTAGAACAAAAAGCCTGACTATTGAAAAACTATCTTCGATGACCGGTATTTCCGAAAGATTTTTAAATCTTTTACTTGAAGAAAATTTTAAAAAACTGCCGGCCGCGCCTTATGTTCACGGCTATATTATTAAAATCGCTGATGTTCTAAATATGAATGGCGAAAAATTGTGGCAAGAATATTTAAAAGATCACAATTCAATCAATCGTTCCGGCAAAAAAGATAAATTGCCCCAAAATAGGTTTGTTAACAAAAGCTTTAATAAAAAAACCGTTATTGTTGTTCTAATAATTGTATTAATTTTGCTTTATGTAATTATTCGCTTACCGTCAATTCTAGGCAAACCGCCTCTCACATTAGCTAATATCGCAAATAATGCAATTGTTACAAATCCGGAATATCAAATAACCGGAAAAATAAATCCCAGCGATAAACTGACTATAAATAACGGAATTGTTTTTGCTGATCCGGAAGGCAATTTTCAAAAAACCATAAAACTTGATCCGGGGTTTAACACTTTTGAATTTAAAGTTAAAAATATTTTAGGTCGAGAAACGGCTTTAACAAAACAAGTTTTTTATAAACTTTAGAAGCAAATATTTTAAACAATGTCATTAATTAAAAAACAAGAAAAAGAAGTCCGTAAGCCGGCGGATTCAAAAGAATTAGACTCTTTAATAGAGTCTCTTCAATCGCGATTTGGCGAAGGCGCGATTATGAAATTAGGTGAAACTCACCATATAAAAGTAGAAACTATTCCTTCCGGGTCATTTTCGCTGGATATAGCCTTAGGCGGTGGCTTGCCAAAAGGTAGAATTATTGAGATTTTTGGACCAGAAAGCTCGGGTAAAACCACTCTTGCTCTTCACGCTGTGGCAGAAACTCAAAAACGAGGCGGCAAAGCGGCTTTTATCGACGCGGAACACGCGCTGGACCCGGAATACGCCGCAAAAATTGGCGTTAAAGTAAAAGACTTAATTATTTCCCAACCCGACAACGGAGAAGAAGCCTTGAATATTTTAGAAAGTTTGGTTCGATCGGGAATTATAAATATTATTGTTGTTGATTCAGTAGCGGCTTTAACGCCTCGCGCGGAAATTGAAGGCGAAATGGGCGCGCATCAAGTTGGCGCCCAAGCGAGACTTATGTCCCAAGCGCTCCGAAAACTTACGGCCATAGCCGCGAAATCAGGCACTATTATTATTTTCATAAACCAAATGCGGCAGAAAATCGGCATTATGTTCGGCAATCCTGAAACAACGCCGGGCGGTTTGGCGCTTAAATTTTACACTTCGGTCAGAATTGACATCCGCCGCACGGCCCAAGTCAAAAAAGGAGAAGAAATTGTCGGCAACCGCACTAAAGCAAAAGTCGTAAAAAATAAAGTCGCGCCGCCGTTTAAAATCGCGGAATTTGATATCATGTACGGGGAAGGTATTTCTTATGAAGCTGATATCCTGAATACCGCGATTAAATACGGTGTTGTTACAAAATCCGGCGCGAGCTACAGTTTTGGTCCGCCGCCCGGCGGAGAAAAATTGGGCGTTGGTTTTGACAATATCAGAGGAAAATTAAAAGAAGATAAAAAACTAACCGAAGAAATAAAAAAGAAAACAATTATCGCGGCAGAAACAAAAGGAATAGCAGGTAACGAAAGTGAAGAATAATTAAAACCCTCGATATTCATCGAGGGTTTTTAAATACACTGCTTAAATTTATAATGTCAATTAGCTTTCTTAATTAATTCAACGTATAAAAATTTTCAAATAATAAAAAATTTCTAAATAATTGTTTTATTTTTTAATTCCTTCCCAATCTTTAAATCCCCTAGATTCAAGTTGATGCCATGCCTCTTCTCTGGTCGGCTCTGTGATTATTTCTACAATAGTGTCGGAATCCTTCACTATAATTCTATACCATTTACCACCAACAAGGGATTCTTCTTCTACATCAAAAAATTTAACCACTTTTCTTCTAATCATTTCATCTCCTTTTTTTATTACTAGCATTAAATTGTTAAAGTTTCAGCTAAAATTATATCACAGAACTATAATTTCCGTCAAATATCCGACAAATTGTTAATTTTAAAGAAGTTCTCGAAAAGCTTAGCCACTAGAATCGGGCCAGTGCCGCCCGGCATCGGAGTATAAAACGAAAGCCGTGAAATATCTCCAGAAACATCTAAATCGCCAGCTAATTTGTTGTTAATTTCGCTGTAACCGAAATCAATAACTGCCGCGCCTTGTTTTAATACATCTGATTTAATTAAACCGGTTTTACCAACTCCAGAAATCACTAAATCAGCTTGTTTTAATCCGCCAGCTGGCGGACTTAAATCACTGCCAATATCAAGCAAATAAATTTCTTGCGCCTTGCCCATAAGCCAAGTTGCGATTGGTTTGCCAATCAAAAAACCCAAACCAACTACCGCGATTCTTGATTCTTGAATCTTGAATCTTGTTTCTTTAATTATTTTTTCTACTACTCCGACTGCTGGCGGCAAAATTGGATTTCGACCATTGTAAAACGCGCCCAGTACCCGCTCACCCAAAACATCAACATCTTTTTCCCGTGGAATCACATTTAAAACATAATACTTATTTATGTGTTCTGGTAATGGCAATTGCACGATTATGCCGCCGCAGGTTTTATGATTTGCGATTTTCAAAACTTCTTTCCGCAATTCATCTTGTGAAATTGTTTCCGGAAATTTATACAATCTGAAATCAATTTTTAATTCTTGCGCTATTTTCTCCTTTTGCTTTAAAAAGCTGATTGACGCTGAATTTTCACCAATCAAAAATGCGCCTAAAAATTTTGTGGGCTTCGACAATTTTTTTAGCTCTTCAATAATTCCCTGCGCAATTTTTCTACCATCTATTACCATAATAATAAAAATTATTCACCGATAGGAAATTGGGCGCATAGTTTTTGAATTACCTCCTTAACTTCCTTTATTTGCTTTCTTAAAATTTTATCAATTATTTGGGCAATAAGCCTCATTTCCTTTTCTTTCATCCCTCTGGTAGTTAAAGCCGCGGCGCCCAAGCGAATGCCCGAGGGATCTTTTGGCGGCCTTAAATCATAAGGAATTGCCTCAATATTTACCACAATTCCGGCTTTTTCCAATAAATCCGCTGCCTCATTGCCGCTTATACTATTTTTAAAAGTATCTACATTAAATAAATGGGTATTGGTGCCGCCGGAAATAATTCTCCAACCGAGTTTTTTTAGTTCTTCGGCTAAAATATAAGTATTTTTTACAACTTGTTTCGCATATTTTTTAAAACTGGGAAGTGATGCCTCATAAAGCGCCACGCCAACTGCCGCAATAGCATTCATATGCGGTCCGCCTTGAATGCCCGGAAAAACCATCCGGTCAATATTTTTCGATAATTCTTTTTTGGAAAAAATTAATGCGGCTCTTGGACCACGCAAAGTTTTATGAGTCGTGGTCATTACTACGTGAGCATGGGGAAAAGGCGACGGATATGCACCACCTGTCACCAACCCGGCAAAATGCGACATATCAACCAAAAGTATTGCTTCTACAGCATCAGCAATTTCTCTAAATTTTTTAAAATCTATTACTTTAGAATACGCGCTTCCGCCGGCAATAATGAGTTTTGGTTTTTCTTTTTTGGCTAATTTTAAAATCTCATCATAATCCAAAAGCTCTGTTTTTGGATCTAAAACATAAGGAATTTGCCGCCACAATTTGCCCGTAACGCTTGCTTTATAACCATGAGTTAAGTGCCCGCCCATATCCAAGCGCATTCCCATGATTTTTCCCTGCCTACCGGCAGGCAGGTTGCCGCGCGGCACAAGCGCGAGCAGAATCGCCAAATTAGCCGGCGAACCAGAATATGGCTGAACATTCACATTCCATTTTTTTGACGACAACTGAAATAATCTAAGCGCTCGAGCTTGAACCAATTCTTCAAGCTCATCAGCAACTTCCGTGCCGCTGTAATAACGCGCGCCAGGATAACCCTCGGCGTATTTATTGACAAAAACCGAACCAAGCGCGTTCAAAATATCGCCTGATACAAAATTTTCCGAGGCAATTAAATTTAAAGTTTTATTTTGCCGTGTTTGCTCCCGTTTTATTAATTTTTTGATTTTCCTATCTCGCATAAATCTAAATGTAAACTAAATTCGCTTTTATTTCCAGAAAAAGCAAAATCGCCATTCCTTTTTAAAATGGCGATTTTTTATTACTTCTTATTTTAATAATTTACTGATTTAGAAGTTTATTTAACTCGTCCAAGGATTGTCCTTCTTCGGATAAACCCTTAAACCCTTGCGGCTCAAGTTTTACCGGAACAGTCAAGCTTGTTGGCGTGGAAGTTACGGCTGAAGTTGAGTTTTCGAGAGGAATAACTGGCGTCACAACCATCTGCTCTCCTCCGGTTTGTTCATTTTGAGGAAAAGCATTATTTACTTGATTTGCGTCTTGAGGAATATTATTGCTTGGTAAAAAAATCAAAGGCACATACGCGCCAACCACGCCAATCGCAACAATAATTACAACAATTTTAACAAATTTTTGCTTTTTCTTAGTATTTAAATTCATACCCCCTCTATTAAAGCTCCAGAAAATAAAGAAGTCAATCCCATCCCATACGAGGCAAAACTTAAATAAGCTGGGGATGAGAATTTTCTTCTTTTGGAACTTGCAATTCAACTTTAAGCATTTTAACGCTATTTCTGTCAGGAAACCATAAAAAGCCTTGTTTTTTTATAAGTTCGAAGATTTCCTTGGTAATTTTCACGTCCTGAAGACAATAATTCTTTAATTTCTCTATTTCACCATTGCGGTAAAAATCAATTGCTTCCAAACCGTGGGCGCTTTTTTTCATGCCTAGATTTGCTTCCGCAAGCATGCCTAAACCGATGCGCCGACTCATTTTTTTTTCAATTTCCTCCAAAATATCAAAGTGGGGTATAGCCGCTAAATTAAAAGGAAAATATTTTTCCAAAACCGGCACATCAAAACGTTTACTCGAAAAACCAATCAGCATTTTTGCGTTTTGTAAAAGTTTGCCCGCTTTTTCCAATTCATGCTCATTAAAACAAATGTAACTATCGTCCGCGTAAGAATAAACACCAATGACCGAAACATCGAGTCTTTTTAAATTTTCCTGACCCCCCACATCAGCAAATGAATTTTTTGTTTCAATATCAAAAACTATTTTATCCATATCCTACACGTGCCTGTCCGCAACTTTGGACGCGGCATAACTTTCTGGTTTTGTTTTTGCTTCAAAATTATTAGCTCGAATCATACCCACCACCTCCTGAATTAAAACCCTTGTTTCGCCATTTTCACCAACATCAGCGTGAATTTCAAAATCCCATTCCATAAAACCTGCTTCTTTTTCAAGCGTTAAAAGCAATTCTTTGGCAATATCAATCGAAAGTAATACTTCTTTAATTATCCGATCTCGAAGCGTATGAAACTTGCCTAAAGTAATTCGCCGCCAAAAATAACGCCCGCCATTACCGACTCGATGAACAACAATCGCGGTCACAAAATCGCCGTTTTTGTTTGAAAGCTGCTCTGAATCAGTGCCAATAATTACTTTATAAAACCGCTTAGTGTCGGCTTTCATGAAACGAATGATTTCTTGAACCACATCTTTAATATTAAGTTGTAAGCCAAATGAACTATGAAAAAGTAACGGCATTAATTTACATTATGCTTAAAATATTATCTCGTCAATCTTTTGATAATTCGATAAACTCACCACAATGTTTTGATTAATAAAAAAGCCCCACCATCGGCAGAACAAATATTGTTTCCCATGCCGTTTTTTGTTTTAAATTATTTTATTGCCGCGTTTTCCGAATCCTGTTGCGTACTCGCCAAAATTTGTTTTACCAGCCAAATAACCCCAGGAATCAGCAAAAATAATGCGGTTTTTTGTTTTTATTTCCAAATACTGGTGAATATTAAATTCATAAAAAGTAAGATGCTCTTTAACGTCATTTTCACTAAACCTTCCGCTCTTTATAAGCATTGTTTTTAGCGCGAAATTTAACACGTTACACGTTTGTTTTTCGCCAATTTGATTCCAAATTTTATCAATATTTTTACGAAACATAATTTGAGGATATAAATGAGTTTGCCCAATCTTTATAATGTATCGCTTTTTTAAAAAATCTAAAAGCAATTTAATAAATTTTTCATCAGAGTTTTTTGTTTTTTCAGAAATTTCATCAGCGGTTTTTTGCATTTCAGAATTAATTACTTCTGGTATGGAAATTTTTCGCAAATGCGGAATAACAAACGGCGCAACAACGAAAATAATGAAAAAATAAACTAAAATAACAATAAGAATTATAAGAACAAAAAACGGCATGAAAATTTTTGTAAGTGGGCACTGAGGGGATTGAACCCCCGACCTACTCGGTGTAAACGAGTCGCTCTACCACTGAGCTAAGTGCCCTCAAATCTAACGGGGTGAATAAACTGAACGCTCTAATCACTGAGCTATGCGCCCAAGCTTTGGTGGGCGCGGAAGGGATCGAACCTTCGACTTCTGACTTATAAGGTCAGCGTTCTGCCACTGAACTACGCGCCCCCAAACATTCTAGTTATTTAATAACTATCGGTTTAAGATTAAAACTTTTTATAATTTTGTAAAACTCTTCATGTTCTAAAGTTTCTTTTTCAATCAAGATTTTAGCAATTCTATCAAGTGTTTCTTTTCGAGTTTCAATTATTTTCTTAGCCGTATTTAAAGCTTTATTTATAAGACTTTTTACTTCTTTATCTATTTCCGCGCCAATTTCTTCAGAATAATCCTTTTCAGTAGAAATCTCGCGGCCTAAGAAAATAAGCTCTTGGGTTTTACCAAAAGACCTTGGACCTAATTTTTCATTCATTCCGTATTGAGTAATTAATCGATGAGCTAATTCAGTCGCTTGCCGAATATCACTTGAAGAACCGGTGGTAATATCTTTAAAAATTAAAAGTTCCGCCGCGTAACCGCCAAACGAAACCGCAAGATCTGTTAAAAATTGAGACTTGGTTCTTAACCGCCGCTCTTCAATTGGAAGTTTAATAGTATAACCGCCGGCAATACCGCGACTAACAATTGAGACTTTATGAATCGGATCGGCTTCTTTTAATGACGCCGCAACCAACGCATGGCCTGCTTCGTGATAAGCGGTAATTTCTTTTTCTTTTGGTGAAATAATTCTGCTTTTTCTAGCAGGACCTAAAAGCACTTTTTCAATAGAAGTTAAAATATCATCTTGAGCAATGATTTTGCGATTATGCCTTGCCGCCATAATTGCGGCTTCATTCAGTAAATTAGCGAGATCAGCGCCGGCAAAACCCGGCGTTCTTACGGCGACAGTTTTTAAATCGGTATTTTTATCCAAATTTTTCCCGCGACTGTGAATTTTTAAAATTTCCTCCCGGTCATTTATATCCGGCATATCAAGAATAACTCTTCGATCAAATCGGCCGGGACGCAAAAGCGCTTGATCTAAAATATCAGCCCGATTTGTCGCAGCTACAACAATAACATTTGTATCCCGTTCAAAACCGTCCATTTCCACCAAAATTTGATTTAGGGTTTGCTCCCTTTCGTCATGCCCGCCACCCAAACCAGCGCCACGCTCACGCCCGACCGCATCAATCTCATCAATAAAAACAATGGAAGGCGCGGCCCGCTTTGCGGTTTGAAACAAATCTCTTACCCGGGATGCGCCAACGCCAACAAACATTTCCACAAACTCTGACGCGGAAATATGGAAAAATGGAACATTTGATTCGCCAGCGACCGCTCGCGCAAGAAGAGTTTTGCCTGTACCTGGTGGGCCCATTAAAAGCACGCCACGGGGAATTCGAGCGCCGATTTCCAAAAACTTTTTTGGATTTTTTAAAAAATCCACAACTTCTTCTAATTCTTCTTTTGATTCCCTAAGCCCGGCCACGTCTTTAAAAGTTACCTTATCGCGCGATTGAGCAAAAAGACGAAGATTAACTTTACCAAAAGAAAAAGCTTGATTAACGCCGGTTTTTGCCTGACGGAAAATCCACCAAAAAAGAGCGACCAAAATAATAATTGGCAAAAGAGAAGGAATAAGAATGCCTAACCAATATTTAATACCGCTTTCGTCTTCGATTTTGTAAGAAACTTTTTGGAGCGCTTTTTCGTCAACGCCATAGTTTTTCAAAGTTTCCGTAAGCGAACTTTCGGCTTCTTTCCGAGAAATAGCATTAGTGCCGTCTTGAAGCAAAACCTTAACATCAGAACCGCCAACTGTAATATTTTTTACTTCACCAGCGTTAATCTTTTCGGCAACCTGATCTAAAGTAAGTATCTGCGCGTCCGGCGAGCTAGATTCAAAAAGAAACGAAAAAAGAAGAGTAATGGAAAAAAGGACAATAAACGCCCAAAAGAAATTTTTGCCTAAATTTTTCATCCTTAAAATATTACAGGAATTTAAAACGAAAATCAATTTAAAATAAAAAACCGCTCCGAGTCTGGACTCGGAGCGAGATGATTATAATTTTAAAATTGAAGAATTATTCCCCTGCAATACGCTTCAGCAATTCTGATTATCTTGTTTTTAATAGTAAATTCCGTATCTTTTTCATTTACAATTAATGCGGGAATTTTATGGCCAAATTGACGCGCGTGCTCTTTTAATCCCTCGAATGAACTTTTTACCTGAATCGGTATTTCTTTTTGTTCTTCTTTGGAAATAAATAAAATATTAAGATCAATACCATCATATCGGTCTTGATTTTTTGTGGACAGCCAAACATCCCTCACTGGTGAATTGCCAATCATATTTTTTGCTGTTGCAAAAACCATATCTTCATGCTGCCAACCTTTTTTACGAGCGTTAATTTCCCTTAAAATTGTCTCCGTCAAATCTTTAAAATCAGGAACTTCTTTTAAAAAAATTTGGCCGTGATAAGCCGATTCTCTGTGCCGCCAATCCTTTACTGGTTCAATGAATTCAATTTTTAAACGCGGTTTGTCTTTTCTTATTTTAAGAATAAATTCAATTAGTCTTGCTTCTACTTTTCCTTCTTTGTAACCTTCAATTACATTATTGTCCCGTAAATCTTTTAAGACTTGTCGAATTAAACTTTTGCTCCAGCTAATTACTCTTGATCGCAGTTTGGTTTTTTTCATTTTCAGCACCGTCCTTTTCTTTAATTGACTGCTCAATCACGTGTTTTACGTTATCGAAATTAATCGGGAAAAAAGAATCAAAATTAATAACAATCGGACTTTTATTATCAGCGCGAATTATTCGAGCTTTTATTTTAAAAATCTCTTTGGTTGATGACTGGATTACTGAAAAACTTTCAATACCAAACATACCTCTTTTTTTTAAACTGCAAAGAGCTGATTTAATGGTAGAAATTCGAACGTTTAATTCATTAAAGCTAATTAGTGGTTTTTTCACTCTGTTTCCTTATTTAGTTATCAAATTTAGCTAAAGTAAAACATAACACTAACTAGAAAATAATGCAAGGTGTTATAAAAATGAAAAGCCCCGCAAGATTTTTAGTTCTGGGGGCTTAAATATTACTTTAAATTATTTAGACGGCTGTCGGCTGGGCAGAAATCCCTTTTCGAGTCGCATTCACCATATCCCAATAAGCATTTTTTTCGGCTAAATCAGTGATCGCGTAGTGCGGCGGGCACTCTTCGTAAAAGCAGTTATGGCTTGCTTTAAACCATGCCTGTTCTGCGGCTAGCGTAAAATTCTTTTCTGCTATTTTACGCATAATGTGTTCGGGCGGAGAATTGCCATCAGCGATCCAAAAGAATGCTTCGTTCGTCCACTTAATAGTTGGCGTTTCTTCATGAAACTCAATCGCGGTTTTCGTAACTCGGAAGTCAACTGGCAGCTTCTTCGCAAGAAGGTAGAAACTATCGCTTTCCGGCACAATGCTATATGCGATGATAGTCCCAAAATCGCGAAGCGCGCTCGCTTCCACGACATAAAGCACATCGTGGACAGTACGAAATCCAGCAATTGGACCGTTGGTCCACTCAACTGGCAACTTTTGACCAAGTCGGTTACAGATAATCTTCCCACAATTCGGTTCGCTAATTTCTACCGCTTGAAGTTGGAAGAAAAACTTCAAACCCTGAGGAATTTCAACTAACGGAACGATCTTATAAATCTCTTCACCCGTCTTTTCGGTAAAGTCATCTTCAAGACTACAGAGAATTTGTGTCCGAGGCACATTTTTTCCCCCTTGCCGAACAAACATCACTTGTTTATTTTTCTTGTTTAAGGCAAGTTCTCGAAATTGCCCGCGATGACCATTGATCATCGCAAAAACTTCAACGTTGTTTAATTTAGTCATTTTAAAATCTCCTATTAAATTGTTAAAAAATAATTATTGAATTATAAAAACTGCTATAATTATAGCAGTCCTTGTTTCGTTTGTCAATACCGAATAAGCCTTTATTTTACTAAGTTTTTACCCTTTAAATTTCAAAATAATGCGTTTTTCCTCAGGTTTTATACCTTCAATTACAAATTGATATTCTTTACCCTGAACAATCTGTTTTTTCATTTCTTCAACACTGCCAAATTCAGTAACGCTTAATTGTCCCTGAAGCTCATTGCCTAAATCAATAATCGCGCCAAATGGATTAAAACTATAAACCTTTCCTTTTGCTTCTTGACCTTTTTTATAATGCTCGCCGAAAGTGAGCCACGGATCAGAAACGAGGACCTTAAGAGAAAGCGAAATTTTACCATCTTTAATTTCCGTAATTTTAACTTTTACCACATCATCAACTTTTACTATTTCTTTCGGATTTTCGATTATCCGGTGACTTAATTCCGAAATATGGATTAAGCCTTCAACCGCGGGATTATCCGTAAACCTTACAAAAACTCCAAAATCAGCAACGCTTGAAACAATACCTTCCACAATCTGACCTACTGAATAATTTTTGACTAATTCTTTTGTTGAAATTTCAGTTGCCTCTCTTTCAGAAACAATAAGTTTGTTGTTTCTGGGATTTGCTTCAATTATTTTTACGGTTAATTCCTGGCCAACCAGAAGCTCGAGAGCCTGAGAAAAACCCGTTTTATTATCAACTGCCGTTTTTGGATAATGTTCGGTTGATAATTGGGAAACCGGCAAAAACGCCTGAAGACCGCTAATAACTCCAGTAAGTCCGCCTTTGTTAAAAGCTAAAAATTTAACTTTAATTGGTTCGTCTTTTTCTTTTATTTCTTGAACTTCAGCCCAAGCTCTTTGTTTGCCGGCTTCAGAAAGAGAAAGCTCAACAAAACCTTCTTTATTATCAACGGTAATAACTTTAGCATGAACAATATCGCCGACTTTTAAATTTTTCACGGCTTCCTTGGCATTTTGAACTTCGGCTCGATAAACCGCGCCTGTGCCAAATCTACCCAAATCAACCATAAGCATATTGGATCGATTCTCCAAAACTCGTCCTTCCACTAAATCTCCTGTTTTAAAAAGCGAAAAAAGTCCAGGCTCGAATTTAATAAGCTGGGAAATTAGCGCGTTGTTATTTTTATTACTATTCATATACGAGCAAGGTTATCACACTAAGCCGTTGAAAATCAAGTAAAAAAATCTTATAATTAACAACACCTCATTTCAAACACCCAAAACATGGTCATTACTTATCAAGGCGACAATTATTTTAAATTTCAATCAGGAGAAACCGCAATTTTAATAGACCCGACAAATCAACGTTCTTTTAAAGGAGCGGTTTTAGTTGTCAACACCGAAGAACCAAGCGCCGTTACGCCAGATAAAAAAAAAGAGGAAAGAGAACAGGGTTTACCTTTTTTTATAAATCATCAAGGCGAGTACGAAATTAAAGGCATTCAAGTAAAAGGCGTAAGTATTGGTTATGATGAAAAAGAAAAAAAAGAAAATACTCTTTATCAAATAATTTTTGATGAAATAAAAATCGCTTGCTTAGGTCATTTAAAAAACGAACTGAATCCAAAACTTCTGGCTGATTTAGAGGACGCTGACATCATGATTTTACCCGGCGGCGGCAAGCCGTTTATAAACGAAGCTCAAGCCGCAAAAATAGCAAGACAAATCGCGCCAAGCATAATAATTCCTTCGCTTTATAAAGATGTCAAAAATTTCTTAAAAGAATTTGATAAAACAAAGCTTGAATCGCAAGATAAATTAGTAATCAAAAAGAAAGATTTGAAACCGGAAGCGCTTTCAATAATTTGGTTAAAACCATAAAATAGCAATGGCGTTTTTATTTAATATAAAGAAATATTTGCGTGAATTACAGCGAGCTGATGATCAAAGAAAAAAACATTGGCTTGTGAGCGTTTCAATGGTATCAATGATTTTAATAATTTTTCTTTGGGCTGTCTTTTTCAATCTGGATCTCAAACCAACAAATCAAGACAAAGAAATAACAGCTGCAAACAATCAAAAAGAAAGTTTTTGGCAAACAGTAAATAACGGAATCAAATCCATAAGCAGCGCTTTCAATGGGAAAATCAGTGATATAAGAAACAGCATTAACAAAAGCCTTGAATCATTAAAAAAGAAAGCTGAAAAAACCAATGACTTTTCTGTAAATGAGAATGCAATAAATCCGCCAATATCAAATTTTACGCCGTTACCATCGACGCCACTTCCCTAAAAAAATATGACTAAACCGGAAAAAACAACACAAAATTCAAATCACGGGAAAATCGAACAAAAAGAAATAACCGACGAACTCCGCGAATCTTATCTTGATTATGCGATGTCAGTTATTATTTCACGCGCCTTACCCGATATTCGTGATGGCTTAAAACCGGTTCAACGCCGAATTTTATGGTCAATGTGGGATGATAACATAACTCATAGCGCGAGATTTAGAAAATCAGCCAACATTGTCGGTTCAGTTCTTGGCCGCTATCATCCCCACGGCGATATTCCAGTCTACGACGCTATGGCCCGCTTAGCTCAAGAATTCTCTCTTCGCTATCCATTAATTGATGGCCAAGGCAACTGGGGATCAATTGACGGCGACCCGCCAGCCGCTATGCGTTATACCGAAGCTCGACTTTCAAAAATAGCCGAGGAGGTTTTAATTGATATAGAAAAGGAAACCGTTGATTGGCAACCAAACTACGACGGCACTCGCAATGAACCAAAATTTTTGCCAGCCAAATTACCCAGTCTCCTTTTAAACGGGACGGTTGGCATTGCCGTTGGTATGGCAACGTCCATTCCGCCGCATAATCTTGTTGAAGTTGTGAATGCATTAACATATTTAATTAAAAATCCCGATGCGACCACTGAAGATTTAATGAAATTTCTGCCCGGACCGGACTTCCCGACCGGCGGCATAATTTACGGCATAAAATCCTTGGAAGAAGCCTATACGACCGGACGCGGTTCAGTTACTATTCGCGGCGTAGCCGAAATAGAAGAAGGAAAACGAGGTTCCAATCAAATTATATTCACAGAAATTCCTTACCAAGTGAATAAAGCTAACTTGGTTTCAAAAATCGCCGAACTAGCGCAAGAAAAAAAAATTGAGGGTATTCGCGATTTGCGAGATGAATCCGATCGTACGGGCTTGCGTATTGTAATTGAATTGAAATCAGACTGCATTCCTCAAAAAGTATTAAATCAGCTTTATGAATACACCGAACTTCAAAAAAACTTTTATTTCAACGTATTAGCTTTAGTGGGCGGCATTCAACCTCAAGTTCTTTCATTAAAAGAAGTTCTTTCTCAATACCTTGACCACCGAACAAAAATTATCCGCCGTCGAACCGAATTTGATTTAAAACACGCGGAGGAACGAGCTCATATATTAGAAGGTTTGGCAAAAGCGCTTAGCGTTATTGATAAAATAATCTCCACTATCAAAAAGTCCCGTGATCGCGAGGAAGCGAAAAAGAATCTTATTAAAAATTTCAAATTCTCCGAAGCCCAAACAATTGCCATTTTAGAAATGAAACTTCAAACTCTCGCGGCGCTTGAACGAGAAAAAATCGAGGATGAATTAAAAGAAAAGAAAAAACTAATTACCGAGCTAACTCTTATTTTGAAAAATCCAAAGAAAATTTCCGGCATTATTTCTCAAGAAATAAATGGATTAAAATCCAATTTTCCCTCTCCTCGCAAAACTAAAATTATCGCGGCGGACTTAAAAGAATTCCGAGAAGAAGACCTTATCCCCGACGAAGAAGCAATAATTACTCTAACCGAAGACGGATATATCAAACGGATGCCGCCGACCGCTTTCAAAGCGCAACGTCGGGGCGGCAAAGGATTAATCGGTTTTGAGCTAAAAGAAGAAGATCAAATCCATCAACTAATTGCGGTTGATACTCATGATAATATTCTATTTTTCACTGACCGCGGTCGGACATTCCAAACCAAAACTTATGAAATTCCCGCTGCCAGTCGGACATCAAAAGGCAAATCAATTCACAATTTTTTAACTATCCCGCCTCAAGAAAAAATAAGCGCAATTGTAAGTTATTCAGAAAAAGAAGCTGAAAGTTCGGGTAAAGAACAGAAATTCCTTGTTATGGCCACAAAAAAAGGACTGGTTAAGAAAACGCCGCTTAAAGATTTTAGCAATGTGAGAAAAACAGGAATTATCGCGATTAACCTAAAATCCGATGATCTTTTAAGATGGGTAAAGCTTTCTTCGGGTGACGACCAAATTATTATTGTTTCACGGTTTGGCCAATCAATTCGCTTTAAAGAAAAGGACGTTCGCGGAATGAGCCGAACCGCGGCCGGCACTAAAGGAATTCGCATAAAAAAAGATGATTGTGTTTCCGGACTTGATATAATAAAGAAAGAACAGGCTGAAAATCAAAAAGACCTGCGTTTGCTTGTAATCATGACGCGCGGTTTTGCCAAACAAACGCCCCTTAAAGAATATAAAATCCAGCATCGAGGCGGCGGCGGCATAAAAACCGCAAAGGTTACTGAAAAAACCGGACCAGTCATTGCCGCTCATGTTATCTCTAAAGAAAACGAAGAAGTTCTTGCTTTTTCATTAAAAGGCCAAGCTCTCCGAACTAAGTTAAATAATATTCGCCTCGCGGGCAGAGCCACTCAAGGAGTAAAAATAATGAATTTGGAAAAAGATGACGCGTTAATCGGCGTTATTTGCTTTTAAAAAATGACATTTAATAAAAATCAAATCATAGTTATTGCCTCGGTTTTCGGCGCAGTTTTAATTCTTATTTTAATTTTCACCGGTATTATTCCCGGCCTTAAGCCTAAACCGGAAGTAGTCGAACAATATGAAGCGACTCTTGAGTTCTGGGGAGTTTTTGATACGCCCGAATCTTATCGGGCCGGTTTTCAAAATTTTGGAACTATTTACCCTAAAGTCACCATAAATTATCGCGGTTTTTCTGATCCGGAAAATTATGAACGGAATATAATTGAAGCTCTTGCCGAAGGGCGAGGACCCGATATTTTTATGATCAGGAACACAAGTCTTTTAAATTATTTGGGCAAAACAACGCCGATTCCAAATCAAAAATTCAATATTTTCCAATTACGCCGACTTTTCCCGGAAATTGTTGAACAAGATTTTTCAAACCAAGAAAATATTTTTGCTTTACCGGCTTCAATCGATACCTTGGCTTTAATTTATAATCGCGATCTTTTTAATCAAGCGGGTATTGTTTATCCGCCAGCGACTTGGGAAGCTTTTAAAGATTTGATTCCTAAACTTGTTAAACGCGAATCAGCCACAAAAATCGTTCGCGCGGCCGCGGCGATTGGAGGTTCCAATAAAACAATAAGCCGAGCAGCCGATTTATTGTCGCTTCTTATGCTTCAAACAGGCACAAAAATGGTAAATGAAAATTTAAGCGGCTCCGAGATTGCTTCGCAACAAGCGATAAACGCCCTGGAGTTCTATACCCAATTTTCTGATGCCGCCAAAGAAAGCTATACCTGGAACGATACTATGCCTAAAGATTTGGATTTTTTTAGCGCGGAAAAAACAGCAATGATTTTTAATTATTCAAAATCCATTCCTGAAATCCAAAATAAAAACGCTTTTTTAAATCTTGCGGTCGCTCCATTACCTCAGCCAAAAGCCGCCCAAAAACCGATTACTTTTGCCAATTACTGGGGGTATGTTGTTTCGCGTCAATCCCGTTTTAATAATGTCGCTTGGGATTTTATTCTTAAACTTACAACCGACGAAGGAAACGCGAAAAGTTACATTGATTCAGCGAAAAAACCGCCGGCTCTTCTTTCGCTTATTAACCAAGCTGTAAATGACGAGTCAAAACCAAATGAAGCGGTTTTTGCAAAACAAACTCTTATTGCCAAATCCTGGCCGGAAACCGAACCGCTCACAATTCAAAAAATTTTTTCTAATGCGATTTCTTCAGTTATAACCGGACAAAAAAGCGTCAAAGGCGCTTTAGAAGAAGCTAATAATTTAGTATCGCAAATTTTATCAAGGCGAACGCAATAAAACTTGCAAGATATTTATTAAAATTTATAATTAAATCAATGAAACCTTTTTTAGCAGCGCTTTTTATTATTCTTATTGCTTTCTCTTTTTTGCCCATAATTACTCATGGCGCAGAGGGCACGGGGATTTGGGCAAGCACCACCTGCGCTGCCACTAGCAATACTGGCGGACCAAACAAGCCTTGTTCGTTTTGCGATGCTCTTATTGTTACAAAAAATATTATTGATTTTCTTTTTAAAGTCGCTATTCCGTTAGCGGTTGCTATTGCTGTTTATGGCGCGGTTATGATGATGCTTGCGGCGGGCTCAGAAGAAAGAGTAAGAAAATCAAAACAAATCATTACCAGAGCTTTTATCGGGCTTGCAATCGCGCTATCGGCTTGGGTTATTATAAATACTTTTCTTCATATATTAACCGGCCAGCCAGATTTCCCGTGGGCAACCATAACGTGTTAAAATCAAAAAAATAATATGAAAAAAATAAACATTGCGCTTATTATATTAATTGGTTGGCTGATTAATTTGATTTCTTTTAAAAACGTTTCTGCGACAACCACGATTGAGTTGCCAAATCCAATAAATGCCACAAGCACTATTGCGATTTTAAATTCTATTTTAGCCGTATTACAAACTTTTGCGCATCTAATTGTTGTTATTATGGTTTTGATTGGCGCTTTTCAGATACTTTTCGCGGCCGGCGATCCGGAAAAATTCAGCAAAGGCAAAAAAACAATATTGTATTCTGTTATAGGATATGCTATAGTATTAGTTGCTGGCGGAATAACCAGCTTCATCGCTGATTTTCTACAGTAATTTTGCTATAATTAAATCGGCGATCAAAAAGTCATAAAAAGGTCGAAATCTGGATTTATTTCCTAAACATGAAATTACTAAAAAAAATATGAAATCAATAATCAAATTCACGGCAATTGTCGGGATAGCAATAATTATGGCCTTACCACTTATCACCTCGGCCAGAGCAGCCGGACCATTAACACCACCTGTTACTTATGTCCCACCAATTACTAGCATCACGGAAGTAAAAGGCCTTTTAGACCGGCTCATTAATTGGTTACAATACATATTCTTCGCTTTAACCGCTTTTTTCCTTATCGGAGCCGCATTCTTATACCTTACTGCTGCTGGCGATGAAGATAAAGTAAAGAAAGCGAAACAAATGATTATTTACGCTGTTATTGCAATGGTGATTGCGCTTTTAGCAACAGCGGTTAACACGATTGTCATTACTTTATTACAAAGATAGCAGTAACGGCTGATAAAGGATTTCTCACGAAATTTCTAAAAACACAACCCCCGTCTCTTTCAAAAGGATTTGACGGGGTTTGTTTTATTTTTAATTTGCCGTCTAAGCTGGAACCGATTTATAATAAATCAAACAAACCGAAAAATGGAGAAAAAACTTCATCTTTTTCTTTTTCTGCTTATCCTTGCTTTTAACATTCTTTTTCACGTTTTTAATATCGCTTATCCGGCAAAACCAGTTTTTGATGAAGCCCATTTCGCGACTTATGCCGCCCGTTATGCTACTCATCAACCGGTCTTTGACATTCATCCGCCTTTGGGCAAACTTTTTTACGCCCTTCCTTTAATTTTTAATCCGGAAAAAGCAAATATTTCTGATGCGAATTTTATTGAAATGAAAAAAAATCAAAAAACCGGTATTTTTGAAACAACAACTCCTAAAAAAGAATATAGCAACTTTCCTTATGTTCCCTTACGCTTGGTAAATGTTTTTTTTGGCATCTTGCTTTCAATTTCTGTATTTGCTTTTTTAAAAGCTCTTACGAAAAACAATTTAATTGCTTTATTGGGCATGTTTTTAACTGTTTTTGACAACGCCCTGCTTCTTGAGGGCCGTTTAATTCTTTTAAATATAATGTATTTGTCTTTTGGCTTTTTCTCGCTTGCGCTTTTTTTCAAACAAAAATCCTCGCCGATTTTAGCCGGAATTATTTGGGGGTTTGCTTTAAGCGTGAAATTAATTTCAATAGTTTTTTTGGGCCCGGTTATTACTTTAATTATCCTTTCCAAAAATCAGGAAAAATTTAACGCTATAAAAAAATTTGTTATTTTTCTTTTTATTGGGTTCTTTGTCCTTGCCATTGCTCTACTTTTTATAAATCCGATTATTTTCGGAGCAAACAACAGCCTAAACTTCTATAAAACTCTAATAAGCGATTTAAATCCCGATGCTCAAATAATAAAAAATCCGTTTTTCTCGTTTTTAAATCCTATCGCCTCCAACATAAAAGTGGCGGCTATTGAGTTTTATGTAATGCTTTCGGGCTACACCACCGGCGCGTCGCCCCATCCATCTCAAAGCCATTGGTACGCGTGGCCTATTATGCAAAAAACCATTCCATATTTTATAGAATCGACAAATGAAACAACCAAAACAATCAGCCTTATTGGAAATCCTGTAATTTGGGCTTTGGGTTTGTTGTCAATATTATTTTTTATTTTCAGAAAACATAAAATTTTTGAAGGTCTTGAAAAAGAAACATGGATAATTTTCATCGGTTATCTCGCTTCACTCTTGCCTTATATTTTCATATCCCGCCCGGCCTTTCTTTATCACTACTTCCCCGCTCTTATTTTTTCAATTTGTCTTGCTTCAATTTTTATTGCTAAAAAAAATAGAAAAGATGAATTAAAAATAAACAAGGTTTTGTTAATAAGTTTAATAACAATTATTATAACAGGATTTATAATAATCTTACCCCGTACGTACGGTTTCTAATTTTTAAAATGCATTTATTGTTCCAAAATTTAAAAAAATACATTGATCCTATAATTTTGATATCCTGTTTTTCTAACTTAGGAATCATTTTAATAACCTTCAATATCATAACAAATACCGCTGAACATTTTTCTTACTTGGCTGAAAGTTTTATAAGTGGCGTTACTTATTTTCTTAAAATGCCGGCAATGAGCTGGGGTGATACAACGCTTTTCAATAATCACTATTATTGGCCTCTTGGTCCTTTTCCGGCCGTACTTCTCATTCCATTCGTATGGATATTTAAACAATTCAACGTATTTTTCCACCAAGGTTATCTTCAATTGCCAATAGTAATAGGAATAGGATATCTTTTTTTTGCTGTTGCCAAACGATTAAAAATAAATAACCGCGATTCGCTCTACGCAACTCTCGCATTCATTTCATCATCCTTCTTTATGTTGGCTATTCAGCCTTCCGGTTGGATATTTTCTCAAATAATAGTTATTTTCTTTATATTTCTTGCCCTTCTTGAATATTTAACCCGCAAACGGTATCTAATTATCGGATTTTTAATGGGGTGTGTACTTGCCACTCGAATTACTGCCGGACTTGGCATTTTATTTTTTGTGCTTGATATTATATTTTCTCAAGAATCAAAAAAAATAAAATATCAAAATCTCATAAATCTTGCTGCACCGTTTATGATTATAATTATATTACTTGGTTTTTATAATTACCTAAGATTCGAAAATTTTTTAGATTCCGGATATAAACATCAAATCCTTACAAATCCCGCTCTTATAAAAGCGCGGGATTACGGACTTTTTAGCATTCATCACCTTGCTTCAAATCTTTATTATTTTCTTTTAGCCGGCCCGATTCCGGTCTTTAAAGACAGCATTTCCCGCGTCCTTGCTTTTCCGTTTATAAAACCCGATCCATGGGGCATGAGTATATTTATAACATCACCATATCTACTTTATATGTTCTGCTTAAAATACAAAGACGGGCTTTCTAAAATTATTTTAATTACTGCCACGATTATTGCTTTACCAATATTTCTTTATTATGGCATCGGTTGGATACAATTTGGTTACCGTTACGCATTTGATTTTTTGCCGTTTATATTTCTTCTCTTTATAAAAAATTACAATGATCGTTACCATAATTTCTCAAAACTTTTAAAAATTATCATAGTTTTCTCGCTCTTCTTCAACCTGTTTTTAATATTTACGGGCTTCTTAAAATAAAAACCAATCAAATATCATATGGATAAAATTATTATTATCATGCCTGCCTATAATGCGGAACAAACGCTTAACAGAACTTATCAAGAATTGCCAAAAATATATTCCGAAATAATCCTATGCGACGATGGCAGTAAAGACAAAACCGTTGAAATAAGCCGTACTTTGAACATCACGACCCTCTTTCATAAAGAAAATAAGGGGTACGGCGCAAACCAAAAAACGCTTTATAACTCGACAATGCAAAAAAATCCAGAAATCATTGTTATGGTTCACCCAGACAATCAATATGATACAAACTCTATTCCTCTCATGGTGGAAATAATCCGAAGCGGAAAAGCAGATATGGTATTAGGATCAAGGATAAAAACAGCTCTTCAAAACGGAATGCCGTATTGGAAATATATTAGTAATAGATTTTTATCTTTTATGCAAAACTTAATATTTAAAACTAATTTATCAGAATTTCATTCTGGGCTACGAGCATATAAGGCTTCGATTTTTTTAAAAATGCCTTATCAAAAATTTAAGGACGATTTTACATTTGATAGTGAAATTATTGCTTGGCTTATTGCGCACAAAATGACGATTAAAGAGATTGATACACAATGTTTTTATACAAAGGAATCGATCTCAAAAACAAATCTTAGACAAAGCATCAATTACGGCATCGGCACTCTAAAAACTCTTATAAAATATTTGTTTGGTTATTACAAAAATTTAAAATAACCGTGAAAACTCCTAATAAAAAATACGATTATGTATTTATAGTGCCGGTTTTTAATGAGGCGTTCATTATTGATCGGTCTTTGAAACTGCTTCTTTCTTTTTTGGAAACCGAATGGATTCACAAAAACAGTGATTGGAAAATTATTGTGGCTGACAATGCTTCAGCCGATGATTCACGTCAAATTTTGGAAAAACTAAAAAAAGAAAACGAATCTCACGTTGATTACTTATTCGTACCCATCAAAGGGCGTGGCAATGCCTTAAAAGAAGTTATAAAAACTTTTGATTCTCAATATTATCTTTATCTCGACGCCGACATACCAATCAATCTCAAGGAATTGCCCTCAATGTTCGGACCTCTTGAAAACAAAAGGGCTAATCTTACTGTTGGTAGTCGCCGCGGTAAAAGACCTTGGCAAAGAAAAATACTTACTTACGGTCTAAAATTTATTGATTGGCTAATTTTTGATTTGAAAATTTCAGATTCTCAATGCGGTATCAAAGCCTTTGATCAAAAAACCGCTTCTTTATTATTAGAAAAATGCGAAGAAATTGGCTATTTTTTAGATACCGAACTTTTGATTCAAGCCCAAAACAATAATCTCAAAACCCAAGAAGTACCAATTAACTGGATTGAACAGCGTTACCCGGAAAGAAAAAGCAAAGTTAATTTAATATCCGACGCAATAAAAGCTTTAAATACTATTAAAAAATTAATTCTAAGAACTTGCCCAAAAATAATATCAAGCACAATCAGTATTGTTACAATCGGTATATTATTATTTGTTATTTTTATCTTTAACAAAATCTACCTTACACTTCCAAATTTTCTAGTTGCGCATCAATTCCAAGAATCTGCAAAAAAAGTGGTAATTTTTGCTTTTATTTTTTTTATATTTTCAATATTTATCTGGCATGTAACAAAGAAAATAAAAAATCTCCCACAAAAATTTGCAACTTTTTTAATCGCTACTGTTTTTATTGCCATCTCCTTAATTGCTATTTTTACCAAACCAACCAGATCACAAGATATTTACTGGAACTTACTTTTAACCAAAGGGTTTACTGAACAAGGTCTTAATCCTTACAAAACAACTCCAGAAATATTAAAAAACGATCCGTGGTCGCCGCCAGTTAAAGATTGGCGCAATCTTTCAATGACCCATGGACCTCTTTGGATTATATTTCTAAGCATTTTCACAACCTTAAAATTATCATTAAATACTTCTCTTATTTTTATAAAATTAATTTATTTTTTAATTTTGCTTTTTTCCGGTTTTTTAATTTTTAGATTAATGAATGAATTTAATTTTGATGCTGTGAAAAAAAATCAATTACTTCTGGTTTTGGCTTGGAATCCAATTTTATTCCAAACAGCTTTAATTGATTTACATAATGATGTTTTTATTCTTTTTTCTATATTAATAAGTTTTTTCTTTTTTACCAGAAAAAAATACGAACTCAGCACATTGTCTTTGATAATCGGGGGGTTTATAAAATACGCCCCATGGCTTTTAATTCCCTTACCCCTTTTTTATTTATTAAAAGGGGGTAACGTTAAAAAAAATATAATCAAAATTATCTTAGGAATCGGAGTTTTTTTGCTTCTAGCTTTCATATTTTATTTACCTTTTGGTTTTTCCGAGAAAAATTTTGTTGGTTTATCAGTCGAACTCTCTGAACGTAGCAACTATTTTTTTTCGCTTCCAAGTACAATAATTTTTCTGTTATTTCTAAACCCTTTACAAATAAAATTTTTAGGAATTATCCTGGGATTTTTTGCAATTTATTATTGTATTCAAAAAAATAAACCGTTTTTAGGCTACTTACTTCCTTTTTTATTAATTTTTCTTTTTGCCACGCCTTGGTTTCAACCATGGTACGTTTTATGGATTCTACCTCTTCTTGCTCTTTCCTGGTCAGTTGAAGCAATTCTACTTTTTTCAACTATCCTTATTTTAATGCACGAAGCCATGCCATCTCTCATAATTTCTTTGTTAATCGGCCCTGCTATATTAATAATCTATCTAATAAAAAAATCGGGATTTTTAAAATAAAACTCTTTTAGTAGATTTTTATTTGTTTGCGAGTTAGGATAATCTCGTATAACTGGGCAGGTGATGAAACTGGCAGACATGCAAGGTTTAGGACCTTGTGCCGCAAGGCTTGAGGGTTCAAATCCCTCCCTGCCCACCAAAACAGAACTGATTGGCTTTTTGAGAGTCAGATCGTGGGCGGCCGCAACGGCCGCCCACTGATTTTGCGCACGACCAATTTCTTCTAAGAAGGAAAATAAAGTTTTTCTGCTCGGCTCCGCGCGAGTACGCGCGGGCTAAAAATAAAAATGGATGATAGTATTAAAATGTGGTATATTTGTACTATCGTATTTAACACAATCCCATGCCTAAATCTATCAAGCACAATATACTTCCAGTTGTAGTTTTTATCACCGGAGCGTGCGTTTTGATTGTGGAAATAGTCGCAACTCGTGTGCTTTCTCCGTTTTATGGAAACACGATTTTTACAGTTTCCAGCGTAATTAGTGTCATCCTTGCAGCTTTGAGTGTTGGGTATTATGCAGGAGGTCGGCTTGCTGATCGTCACCCTTCTTTACGTTGGTTTTTCAGCATAATTCTTTTGAGCGGTCTTGCTTTACTCTTGTTTCATTTTATAGGCGCAATCGCTCTGCCGATTTTGGGGTATACGCTCTCAATTTCGGCTGGGCCGTTGATTTCTTCTTTACTTCTATTTTTCATCCCAGCATTTCTACTTGGCACATTATCTCCATACGCCGTTAAACTTCAAAGCGTAAATTTTCCTGAGCAAGGCATTGGAAGTGTTGCGGGAAAAATTTTCTTTTGGTCTACACTTGGAAGTATCGTCGGAAGTTTATTAGCCGGCTTTATACTCATTCCGTATTTCGGAGTAAATCAGATTATCATTGCAAACGGAGTTGTATTATTTTTTCTCGGTTTGATACCGCTCTCAATATTAGGTGAGAAAAAATATCTAGGTAAATCTTTGTTGGCATTGATAATTCTCGTTAGTATCTCGCTATATATTTTCCACACAACAAGAGAAAATGTTTTATATAGCAAAGACGGAATATACGAAAAAATCACTATTTATGATGGTCAGTTTGCCGGACGGCCAACAAGATTTTTCGAGCAAGATCGTAGCAGATCGGGCGCTATGTTTTTAGATTCCAATGACCCAAAAGATTTAGTGTATGACTATACAAAATATTATTCACTCTACAAAGTATTCAATCCGGAAGTTAAAAATGCCCTCGTAATAGGCGGCGGCATGTATTCGATCCCAAAAGCATTGCTCGCAGATTTACCGAACGCAACTATTGATGTTTCAGAAATAGAGCCTTTATTATACGACCTCGCAAAAAAATACTTCGGCGTAAATGACAATCCGCGACTCCACAATTACATCAATGACGGCCGCCGCCTACTTCACGATTCAAGCAAAAATTATGACCTGATATTTAGCGATGTGTGCTATTCGCTTTCAATACCAGCACACTTCACGACTGAAGATTTTTTTGAAATTGCTAAAGAGAAACTAAATAAAGATGGAATTTTCGTTACGAACATAATAGGCGATTTGTCACGCCAGCAACCCTCGCTAATCATGTCGGAAATCAAAACTTTTCAAGCTGTTTTTCCAAATAGTTATTTTTTTGCGGTTGAATCACCAAAAAAAACTCAATCGCAAAATATCATTTTTGTTGGGTACAATAGCGATAAACATATTGATCTGAACGCACCGTCAATCATTGCTAATTCCGACCCGATTATCCGTTCTCTACAAAATAAAGTTATAGATACGAATAGATTTGATTTATCGCCCTATCCGATAATGACGGACAATTACTCGCCAGTAGAATATTTGACGGGCCAAGTGTTGCAAAGAACTTTCAATCAGAAGGATTTTTTTGATGGAAAAGAAATGTTAGCAATTATTGATCAACAATTACGCTATGGCCCGCGTTATCCAACCGCAACTGGGCATAAGCAAGTACAAGATTTTCTCGTTGCGGAAATGAAGGAGCTAACGCAAGAAGTAAAGACGCAAACATGGCAACACACCGAATCAAACGGGAAATCGTATGAATTGACAAACATTATTGCTCGACTATATCCAACACAGACAAAGCGCATAATACTTGCAACACACTATGACAGTCAAAAAAATTCTTTCAAAAATTCCTCCAATCAAGATCAACCATCGCCAGGTGCCAACAATTCAGCTTCAGGCGTTGCGATATTAGTCGAGCTGGCTCGTCTTTTGGGTAATTCTCATGTGTTGCCGAGCGTTGGTGTTGATATTGTATTTTTTGACGGCAAGGAAGGAGAGGAAAATCAAAGTGGAGATTTTACGAACTGGAAACCGCTCGGCTCCGCTTATTTTGCACAACATCTGAACGAAATTTATGGGAATAATAAACCAGTGTCCGGTGTTGTGTTAGATATGGTCTGTGATAAGGATTTGAAAATTTCTAAAGAGGCTTCGTCTGTGAAAAACGCTCCAACTCAAACAGAAGCATTTTGGAATATCGCGCGAAAAATCAACAGCAATGTATTTCAGAATAAGGTTGGGCAAGAAATTCGAGACGATCATACTTCACTCAACCAAGCTGGCATACCGAGCTTTCTTGTGATTGATTACGATTATCCTCAATACGCGACCACGAACGATACTATAGATAAATGCAGTTCTGAAAGTTTACAAACGGTTGCCGAGGCAGTTTGGAATTATGTCTACTACGGAGTTCAATAAAAAGTAGCCCGCGCCCGCCGAAAATCCGCCGCGCATTCCTCCCGCACCCTCCTGCGCGGCGGATACAAAATCTCGCAGTTTTGAAAAAAGAGCCGAGGCAAAGCAAATCCTTTTCCTCCCGCAAAAATAGTTTTGCTTTGCCTTGTCCGCTTTGTGTCCCGCCGCTCGCGCGTACTCGCGCGGAGCCGAGCAGAAAAACTTTATTTTCCTTCTTAGAAGAAATTGGTCGTGCGCAAATCCGAAAAGCAAGGAACATTTTTCTTTGAGATTGCCGAGTGAAGCAAGGCGGTGGCGGGACGATTCATTCAGCGATTTTGGAAATAGGTGCGAGCTTGGTACAATAGAGACACCAAAATTTGAAGGTAACTACAAAATTTATTTTCTTCTTCGGCCATGGAAAGCTTCGTGAACTTCGCGAAGTTCTTTATTGGTAATGTGCGTGTAAATCTGAGTCGTTGAGATGTTGGCGTGCCCCAGAAGCTCCTGGACCGAGCGCAAATCCGCGCCGTTTATCAAAAGATCGGTCGCAAAACAATGTCTTAAGAGATGCGGATGAACTTTTTTAGAAATCCCGGCCTCACGAGACCTTAAATCAACTAATCGCTCAACTGCTCGAGGCGTAATTCGTCCAATAACTTCGTTGCTCTTTGTTAAACTCACAAAAAGAGCTTCTTCAATATCAGTTCGTTTATTTAAATATTTTTTAATGGTTTGTTTTGCCATATCAGCCAGAAAAACAACACGCAATTTATCGCCTTTGCCGCGGATAGATATTTCACCACGCTCCAAATCAATATTGCGATTTAACTTGCAAAGTTCAGATAACCGAAGACCCGTAGAAAACAGGATTTCTAAAATCGCGCGATCCCTCAAGCTCCGAAGATCGTTGCCGCCTGAAGCATTAAGCAAGCGTTCTAATTCTTTATAATCCAAAATTTCGATATCGCGACGCGAAACTTTTGGCAATTCAATTGTTTCGGGAGATAAAACTTCTATACCGCGTTTAATTAAATATTTTAAAAAATTTCTGATGGCAATGACATAATAGCTTTGGGTTATTTTTTTCAGTTCTTGCCTTGAAAGGGAAACGCGAAAACTTCTTATCACTTCGGGCGTAATATCTTTTACTTTTTTAATGTTTGTTCCTTTTACGAATGCATTTAAATAACGCTCATAATTTTCCCGGGTTTTCAAAGACCGGTTTTTTTCAACTTCCAAATAATCCAGGTAGTCTTTTAAATAATTTTCTATTTCACTCATGATATTATTTTAATACCAAAGTGTCGCAAAATAAAGACCATTCCAATAAAAATATCGAAAAACACACAAAGATTTTACGCGGTCTTTTGACATAAAAAGTATCTTATATTAAGATTAAATTGCTATGCTATCAAAAAGACAAAAAACAGCTGCAATTAAAGATTTTTCAAGGCACGACACTGACACTGGTTCAGCTGAAGTCCAAATCGGTCTTTTATCAAAGCAAATAAAAGAATTAGCCGAACATTTGAAAAAACACTCAAAAGATCATCATTCCCGAAGAGGACTTTTAATGATGGTCGGAAAACGCCGAAAATTCCTTCAATACTTAAAACGAGAAAACGAAAAACACTACGAGAAACTTGTAAAAAAGTTAGAACTCAAAGTGTAGAAATTTTAAATTAATAATTACATGACAAACAATCATCCGGCCCAGCGAGTGGGAATTTTTATTGATGTTCAGAATATTTATCACTCGGCAAAAAATCTTTATCATTCGCGCGTAAATTTTAACGAACTCATCAAAGCCCTTGTTGGCAACAGGTCTTTAATTCGATCCGTTGCTTATGTGGTAAAAAGTGAAACGGCTTTTGGCGAAGAATCTTTTTTTGACGCCTTAAGAAAAACCGGCTTGGAACTCCGCGTAAAAGACTTGCAAATTTACCCGGGCGGCAGTAAAAAGGCTGACTGGGATGTCGGACTAGCAGTTGACGCCATCAGAATGGCTAATTCCTTAGACGTAATAATTTTAGTGACCGGTGACGGAGATTTTATTCCTCTTGTTGATTATTTACGCTGGGGTATGGGCCGCCAAGTAGAAATTGCGTCGTTTAGCCGGACAGCTTCAAGCAAGCTTCGCGAAACTTCTGATATTTTTTATGAAATTGAAAATATCCCAAAAATACTTTTAAAAATCAGAGGGGTTAAATCTAAAAAATAAAGGCTTTGTCTCCGACCTTGCGTCGGAGCAATAAAACCTTACCCCGCCAAGAGTTTTATAAATACAGTAATTAGCAATAAAATGTTTAATAGCAATCAAAACAATTTTAAGTCGAATAAGCGTCCAGTTAAAAACTGGAGCGAGGTGCTCAATGTTGTAGTAAAATTGATTGCTCCGCAATCATCCCGCATACTGCGGGATGGAAGCGAGGCTTCCACTTCGCGTTGGGCTTGTAAATTTTAATAACATTGGCATGAGTTTAAGTAGAAAAATTTTTGAGACAGAATTAAATAACGAAAAAATAAGCTTTGAAATATCAGATCTCGCAAAACAAGCAAATGCCGCAGTAATTGGCCATTACGGCGACACAGCTGTTTTAGCAGTCGTTGTTATGAGTGACAAAGAAGTTGCCGGCGATTTTTTCCCTTTAACCGTTGATTATGAAGAACGGTTTTATGCGGCTGGAAAAATTTTGGGCAGCCGTTATGTTCGCCGGGAAGGCAAATCTTCAGACGAAGCAACACTATCCGGACGATTAGTAGATAGAACTATCCGCCCGCTTTTTGACAGCCGTCTTCGCCGAGAAATCCAAATCACCCTAACTGTGCTTGCTTATGATGAAGTGCATGATCCGGATGAAATCGGACTTTTGGCAACTTCCATTGCTTTGAGCATTTCTGACATTCCGTGGAATGGGCCAATAGGCTGTATCCGAGTTAAAAATTTTGACTCGCAAGGCAATTTCCGTTATCAGGGATTTTTTGCCGGTCCGGAATCAAAAGTAAACATGATTGAGTTTGAAGGCGTTGAAATTGAAGAAAAAGAAGCTGAAACTATTTTCCCTTTGGTCCAAAAGGAAATCAACCGTTTTGTTTCTTTTCAAAAAGAAATTATAAAACAAATTGGCAAGAAAAAAGCAAACGTAATTATTCCCGAACCAGATCAAAATCTTCGAGAAAAAATAAAAGATTTTGTTTTAAAACAAATCGAAACAGCAATAAAAAATAAAACTTTAGGAGAATTAAAAAATTTATTATTCGAACAATTAAAGCAAAATAACGAACCTCAAGAAAATCTATTTTTTGTCGAAGGAATCTTTGAAGAAGAAATAGACGCTTATGTCCACCGCCAAATTATCGAACATAATAATCGTCCTGATGGAAGAAAATTAGATGAAATTAGACCGCTTTATAGCGAAGTTGGACTTTTTAATCGCACTCACGGTTCTGCTCTGTTTATGAGGGGAGATACCCAAGTTCTTGCTGTAACCACCTTAGGATCTCCATCTGCCGAACAAACATTTGAAACAATGGAAGGATCGGGCAGAAAACGCTTTATGCTCCACTATAATTTCCCGAAATTCTCAACCGGAGAAGTTGGACGATCTCGCGGTCCGGGCAGACGAGAAATTGGTCATGGCGCGCTCGCCGCAAAAACAATTGCCAATATGCTTCCGCCAAAAGAAGAATTTCCATACACAATCAGAGTGGTAGCGGAAACACTTTCTTCAAATGGTTCGTCTTCAATGGCTTCAACCTGCGCGGCTACCCTCTCTTTAATGGACGCGGGCGTACCGCTTAAAAAACCGGTAGCGGGCATTGCTATGGGACTTATGTCAAACAAAAAAGGGGAATATAAAATTTTAACTGATATTCAAGGACTTGAAGATCATTATGGCGATATGGATTTTAAAGTCGCGGGCACTGACAAGGGCATAACCGCAATTCAAGTAGATGTGAAAATCGAAGGTATAACAGAATCTATGTTTAAAGACTCTTTAGAAGGAGCGAAAATAGCTCGAACAAAAGTTTTAAAAGTATTAACTGATACATTAAGAGCGCCACGCAAAGAACTTTCAAAATACGCGCCAAAAATCATAACCGTAAATATTAATCCTAACCGAATCGGTGAAGTGGTTGGCCCTGGCGGCAAAGTTATAAACGGAATTATTGCGGCGACGGAAAATAAAATAACTATTGATATTGATCAAACCGGCCAAATATTTATCGCAGGCACAGAAATGCCGCTTGTTGAAAAAGCAAAAGCTATGATAGAAGCGATCGTAAAAGAATACTCAATCGGAGAAATCGTAGAAGGTAAAATTATAAAAATTCTTGATTTCGGGGCAATTGTCGATTTGGGCGGCAAGCAAGACGGCATGCTCCACGTTTCAGAACTAAAAGAAGGCTTTGTGAAAAGAGTCGAAGACATTGTTAAACTAGGCGATAAAGTGAAAGTAAAAGTAATTCGCGTTGATCCTGATGGCCGTATTGGTTTATCGCTAAAAAACATAAAGTAAATCCCTCGCCTTTCCACAGAACATTAACTCCAAAAAATGACAGGGGAGTAAAAGATTATGAAAAATTCTAGAAAGGTAAGGAATAAAAGTTTATCCACAGCTCTCTTAAATTTTTTGATGTATAATTAAAATATGCCACAAGATCCTTTTTCTCAATCAAAATGGTCCGACCAAAATCAATCGTTAGGAACAGGCGAAGGCGAATCGCCTCTTATGACTCCGGGAACGCCTTCTCCTAAAATTGATGTTCGGACTATGGCTTCGGACATAAAATCAACGCAAGAATCTGGCGGCGGCACACCTCATCCTTACACGCCGCCACCACCACCTGTTAAAACCGAGAATATTAACGCCGAATCATCAAATTTAAGAATTGAACAAAAACCAGCAGATAAAAAACCCAATGATTCTATTTTTAGACCGCCCGAAGCACCGGTAACGCCCGCGCCAACAATAATTTCAAAAACATTTCCCGGCGGACAATTAAAATCAAAGAAAAAAACATTGCTTTGGATTATTATTGCGGTTGTTGTTATCGGTCTTGTTACTCTTGGCTATTTTGTTTTGTATCCTGTTTTATATCCAATGTTCTTTCCAAAAAGCCCGATTGTGGTTGAAAATTCGATTCCGACACCAATAATACCTGCGCCAACACCAGAGCCAGAGCCTGCGCCAATTCCCATAGAAATACAACCAATTCCCGAACCGCTAATCACTCACACTTCTTTATTTAAAGAAACGGCTGATCTTACAACTGAAATTTCTCTGCCTAGTCTTTCGCTTCAAGATTTGAAAGCTTCAATAGAATTTGCCACGGCTGACGTTCCAATACTAAAAGAAATCGTACTAAAAGACAGTAATAATAACTTAGTTAACGCTGAAAAAATAATGGGGCTTTTTGATTCATCTACGTTTTCAAGCCCTGCCATGCAAAACTTCGATCAAGATCCAACCATATTTTCTTATACAAACAATCAAGGAACATGGTTAGGCATTGTTTTAAAACTAAGCTCTAGCGCATCAATCAACGCGGTGAAAACAGATATAAATAAAATAGAAACAAATAACAACGCAACCAATTTCTTCTTAACAGACCCGGGAAAATCATCAACCTGGAAAGACGGCAAGGTTAATAATTATCAAGCTCGTTATATTGGATTTTTAAAAACGGGAGCCGCTCTAAGCTACGCCTGGGTCAATGATCAGTTCCTCCTTATAAGCACAAATTATGCAGGAGCCCAAGAAGCTACAAAACTTTTAGGTTTTTAACTTGTCTCTTAATGAAATAAAATCCTGGGATAAAGCCGCAAAAGAATACAACGATTTTATTCAGAAAGGCGATGTGTTTCGCGCGCAACTTCTAGACGGGGTTGTTCTTAAACTTCTTGGCGATTTGAACGATAAAAAAATTCTCGATGCGGGTTGCGGTCAAGGATATTTCTCTAAAATGCTTTCCGACAAGAAAGTTAAAAAAGTGGTGGGCGTTGACGGATCAGAAAATCTTATCAAATTAGCAAAAAGTAATTATCCGGAAAATGAAAAATTGCAATTTTTCATACAAAATCTCAAAAACCCGCTACCCTTCAAAAATAATGAATTTGACATTATTGTCTCGAATTTAACGCTTATGGATTTTGATCCAATTGATGCCGCGATAAGCGAATTTGCTCGCATACTCTCTCCTCAAGGTTGTTTAATTTTTTCAATTCTTCATCCTTTATTTGCAAATGGTTATTTGCACAAAAGCATAAAAGAGACAGTTTTTCACAAGCCGCCTCACTATGCAATATCAAATTACGCCACGCCTTTTCAAAAAAAATGGCGTATCCAAGGAATTACCCACGCCACAACAATCTATCACCGTCCGATTGAATATTATTCCAATGCGCTTTCTTTGCACTCGTTTGTCATCTCACAAATCCAAGAGCCCACATTTTCAAAAAGCATAATTCAAGGCAAAAATAATTTTATAAAACTGTCTGCTGAAATACCGCAATTTCTTGTTATAAAAGCTCTAAAAGCGCAAAATTAAAAGCTTAAAAATAAATACTTATAAACATTGACAAGGCCTAGCGGCTCGGCTAATTTTATTCGTATGATGATAAACGAAAAAGAATTGAATGAATTTGAAGAACAGTTGCGTAAAGAGGCTGAAAAAACAGAAACCCATCTTCAAAAGTTTGAACAAAATGTCGATTTCGGCAACGATGTCGACCATTTTGACGAAGAAGCTGATGAAGCGGAAGAATTTGCAAACCGCTTGGGCTTAAGGAAAGTTCTTCAAGAACGATTAAAAAGAATATACGAAGCGTTAGATCGAATTAAAAAAGGAATTTATGGCGTTTGTGAAAAATGTAATGGTGAAATATCATCAAAACTTTTAAATATAGATCCGGCGACAAATTATTGTCAGAAGTGCAAACAGCTGGTTTTATGAAATCCGTTCCAAAAATCTACTCGGCCGAACTAAACGGAATCCAAGCCGAGCTCGTAGAAGTGGAGGCCGATTTAAATGTCGGTCTCCATTCTTTTCAAATAGTTGGATTGGCCGATAAAGCTGTTTCTGAAGCAAAAGAAAGAGTAAATTCGGCTTTGAAAAATTGCGGCATTAAACCGCCCACCAAAGAGAATCGCCGAATTACTATTAATCTTGCTCCAGCTAATACCAAAAAGGTTGGTTCGCGTTTTGATCTTCCAATTGCCCTTGCGTATCTTTTGGCTAGCGATCAATTAAAGCCTTTTGAAACTAAAGATAAAATTTTCGTCGGCGAATTATCGCTTGACGGTTCTCTCCGAGAAGTAAGCGGTTGTCTCTCAATTGCCATTGAAGCGAACCACAAACATATAAAATATGTTTTTGTGCCCGAAGCAAACGCAAAAGAAGCGGCAATAATTGAAAATATTGAAGTTATTCCTGTTAAACATTTAAAAGATTTAATCGAGCACTTGGAGAATTTTAAAAACATACCTCCCGAGCCAAAAACAAAAATTGAATTAAAATTTCCGCCAACCATTACAAGCATTAGCGAAGTAAAAGGTTTAGAAGTTGCAAAACGAGCTCTTCTTATTGCCGCAAGCGGCGGTCACAATATTATAATGTCGGGTCCGCCCGGCACCGGCAAAACCATGCTTGCCCAAGCCTTAACTTCAATACTTCCTCCGCCAACAAAAGAAGAATGTATTGAAATCACGCAAATTTACAGCGCGGTAAGATTAAATACCGATACGCCATTTATTAGTTGGCGTCCTTTTCGCGCTCCTCACCATAGCGCTTCTTTAACCGCGGTTATGGGTGGCGGGTCAAATCCCCAACCCGGAGAAATCAGCTTAGCTCATCGCGGCGTTTTATATCTAGACGAGATTCCGGAATTTCACAGAGATGTTTTGGAAGGATTAAGACAACCCTTGGAAGAAGGGAAAATTCACGTGGCTCGCGCTAAAAAATCGCTAATTTTCCCGGCTCACTTTATGCTTGTCGCTTCCATGAATCCTTGTCCTTGCGGTTATTTTGAAGATCCGCAAAAAGAATGCCGCTGCACGGCTAACGAAGTTCTTCGATACCAAAAAAAAATTTCCGGACCACTTCTTGATCGTATTGATATTCAAATTGACGTGCCTCGAATACCTATTGAGGAATTAAGAAAAGACAGAAAACCGAGCGATGAAAATATTTTCCGCGAAAAAGTTTCCAGGGCGCGCGAAATTCAAAAACAAAGATTCAAGGAAATAAAACCGAAGATACACTCAAATACCGAGATGACTTCAAAACAAGTTGATAATTTTATAAAATTAGAGCCGCAAGCAGAAACGTTTTTGAAACGAACGTTGGAGAAAACTTTTATTTCCGCGCGCGGTTATTACCGAACATTAAAAGTCGCTCAAACAATCGCTGATCTTGAAAATTCCATAACAATAAAAACCGAACATTTGGCTGAAGCTTTTCAATATCGATTAAAAACCTACGAATAAGAATCTCGCCCCGACTTTAGGTCTAAACAAAATTTATTTCAAAGCAAATGGGTTTTTCGCGCCATAAACTTCAAAATGAAGATGACAACCAGTTGGCCCGTGAGTGTTGCCGGTATTGCCAATAAGACCTACTTCTTCCCCTTGCGAAACATAATCACCAATCCTCACTGTTACTTTTCCTAAATGGGCATAACGAGATTTTGTGCCATTTGGATGCTCAATAAAAACAAACAAACCATACCCGTTATTCCATCCGCTTAAACCGTCCCCCAAAGATTCGTCCGGCACCACAAGTCCTTCAGCCGCGGCATATACTGGCGCACCGCAACGATTAGCAATATCAACGGCATTAATCTCGTGAAGCACGCCCCAATTCCAACCTTGAACCGGTAAAACAAAATAGCTCTTTAAATCCGGCAACCTACTACCCAGACGATTTAAAGAACTAATCCGCTTTATATTTTTAACATAAGGAAGAACAACCAAACTGCCCGGTTCGTTAAAAAGTTTTTGATAATCGGCATTATATTGCTTGATTAAACCTTGATTAACCTCGTATCGACTAGCTACGGCTTCAAGAGAATCTCCTTCTTTTACCTCATAAAGCGCTCCGGAAACCGGCAAAATTACAAGCTCTTGCCCCGATCGAATACTTGACCCAAGACCGCCGTTGGCTTCCCGGAGAGTTTCAAGCGATATGCCAAATTGAGCCGCAATATTGGACAAATTGTCGCCGACACGAACACTGTAACGTTTAAGACCTCCTCTTACTTCCACAATATTTGTGAGCGAATTAGAAACCCCCATAACCGTACCGCTATCTAACGCCGGTATTTGTCCTTTTCCTCGTTGAAATTCCCCGGTTATCCCGCTTGTTGTGACAAACGCGGCTTCTTTTTCTAAATTAACTACCGGACCGCCAATATTTAAATTTTCAAAATTTTCGCGCAATAAATTACGGTTATAAAAATCATTAACGCTACCCGAAATCGCAATCAAAAAAACAATAAAAACAAGCGACCAGAAATTGGCCGATTGAAATATACGCTTTAAAAAAGCCTGAATTAAAGCTATCATTCTCTTATAAACTTGATTATAGCATAACAAGTTAAATATTCAAACCATACTAACAAAATGCGACAAAAATTCGGACAGCATTTTCTTAAAAATAAAATCCAATTAAAAAAAATCGCGGATGCGCTCGAGTTAAAAGAAAATGATGCGATTATTGAAATTGGTTCGGGCCACGGAGAATTGACCTTTGAAATTATCAGTACATTCAAATCTTTGAACATTAATAATTTTAAAATTTTTGCGATTGAAAAAGATCCGCTTTTGGCAAAAAGATTGAGAAAAAAGATTTTGAATTTAAAGTTCACGAACGCGATTGAAATTATAGAGGGCGACGCATTTAAAAAAATTCCTATTATTCTTGAATCCAGAATTCCACTTCATGAAAACTATAAACTTGTCGGCAATATTCCATATTATATTACCGGTTTTTTATTCAGGTTTTTGGGCGAATTGGAACCCAAACCAAATATTATTGTTTTTACCGTCCAAAAAGAAGTGGCGGAAAGGATTGCCGCTAAACCGCCGAAAATGAACATTTTATCAGCCAGTATTTGCTATTGGAGCTTACCCAAAATCATAGATTTCATACCAAAAAAAGCTTTTTTACCAATCCCAAAAGTTGATTCAGCGATTATTAAACTGGACTGCATAAAAAATAACGCTTCTTTTTTGCGAGAAAAAGAAAATTACTATAGATTCATCAAACTCTTGTTCAAGCAACCTCGTAAAACTATTTTAAATAACGTTTTAGGAAAAAATAGAAATCTTTCGTTAATCCAAAAAGAACAAATTATAAAAAAAATAGACAGCATCAGCATTAATCCGTTAGCCAGACCGCATAATTTGAGTATAGAAAATATTAAAAATCTAAGTCAAATATTGTATAATTAATGTAATGAAAATGAAACGGAAAAAAATAATTATTTTCTCGTTTATTCTAATATCGGTTATTTTTCTTATTGCTTTGGCTGTTTTTGCAATCCCGGAACAAACAACCGCCCAGCTTTCTTCTCTTTTTATAAAACCTTTCGGCGGGAGAGTAACGATTACCAATATACCGCCTTTGATACAATGCGGGCTCAGTACAGAAGTTTTTTTAATACTGCCAGCCGGTATTTCATCGGCCGGCCCTTTCGTTGCTTTGCCGTCAACTAAACGCTATGGCATTTGGAGCCAATTCTTCGGCGTTGCCCCTTTGCCGCCACGCGCCATAAAAGGACTTTATACCCCTTTCGCAATCCCTTGCTTCACCAACACCGCTCCGCCAGCGCCAGCTCCGCCTCCATTTACAACAGCTTTTCCAATTATTCTGTTTGGCACCTCGCTTTTCTGAAAAATGAATCCCTCACCCTCCAAAGATTGTTTAACATAAAAACAAAAAATATTCCTATGAATTACAAGCAATTAAAAACAACAAGTTTCAAAACGCTTCTCTGGTCGCGAAGCGACTTTATCTTTGAAAGGTGAGGGATGAAATTTTCACCAACTAAAAAATCAGCGGCTGTTATCATAATTATCACAAGCATATTTGCTTCGGTTTTTATTATTTTTTCATCGCAAACGCCTCAAGAAAAAGGTTTTTTAAAAATCTCGGCAAACTTAAATGACGCGAATCCTTATTTAAATTTTAAAGCTCTTACAAATAACGGATTAACTGAAGCTGCAAAAAAAACCGAAAATAAAGTTTTGACTGATAATTTAACCGATCAGCTCATCAACAATTACGGCTATGAAATTCTAAAGCGGAATCCCAGTGGCCCCTTAAACCGGGGTGGCGGACAAAGTCTGACTATGCCTTCTCAAAATCTTCTTCAAAAATTGCTGGAGGACAAATTAACGCAAAATCTCAAAATAGATTTTTATGAAATCAAAGACTTAAAAATTGGCAACGACAATTCTCTTAAAGCTGTCCGCGCTTATCTTGAAGTTTTAAACAGCGTCAATAAAAAAAATCTTTTGGTCATAAAAAAATCTCCTTTTGCGATGTTTAATGATTTTTTCCGCAAAAAAAATCCGGATCAGCTTTATCAGTATCTCGGTTTTTTATCTAGTTATACAACCGACCTTTTGAAAATTTCAGTGCCGTCTTCTTGGCAGGCATTTCATTTGGAATTATTAAACTTAGAGCAGAAAAAAATTACTATTTATCAAACCCTTGTTAATGCGGAACAAGATCCAGTCAAAGCCCTGATTGCCGCCCAAGAAATAGAAAAAATTGACCAAGAAGAACTCGATTTAGCCACGGTTTTACAAGAAAAATTAAAGGACTTAAATATTTAATTTATGCTAAAAACGCAAAAAATAATTACTATTTTCCTTGTTATTTCAGTTATAACCGCCGGCTTTTTCTTTCCTTTTCAAATAAAAGAGGCTAAAGCGGACATTGCCGGTGATTTTACGAAACATTGTGTTGGCGACTTACTTTTTGATATAGGGTTGGAGTTAGGTCTTGGTAATGTCATTACTAAAATTGAAGAATTTCTTTCGCCAGGATCAGTGCCTTCAAGTGATGCAAATACTAAAGCGGAGCTAAGAAGATTTGAGCTTAAAGAATGTTTTAGGCGCTTAAAAGATCTGGCAATTGTTGCGGCCCACAATTATTTGAAAAAACGGCTTTTAGACCGGCTTGTTGACCAGACTGTTCAATGGATTCAAAACGGCGACGAACCAAGATTTGTCAGTGACTTTGACGAATTTCTTAAAGACGCGCACCAAGCGGCCGTTGGCGATACGCTTCGCGATATTGGTTTGGCAAAATTATGCGATGGGACTTTCGGAGCAAAATTAGAGCTTACTTTGGGAAAACGCGAACCGAGAAAGCTGACCCGAGACGTTACCTGCACATTAGATCAGGTTGTAGGCAATATTAATGCTTTTCGCAATGACTTTCAAAAAGGCGGCTGGCTTGGCATTCAAGAGGCCGCAAATCCAAGAAATAATATCTTTGGTTTAAAACTCATGGTTGTGGACAGAACAATCCGAGAAATTAGTATAAAACAAGAAACAACTAAAGCTGAAGTCGCGGCAACCGGAATTAAGCCCCAAAAAAAATGTCTTGAATACACACTACTGGACAAAAAAACAGACGCTATTCTTAGACCAGGAGACTTTCATCCAATTGGCTCTGGCGGCTCTGATATGCTTGTGGGTCTAAATCCTACACCAGCTAATGCTGACGGCACGCCGCCAAGTCTATATGATGTAGCTATTAATTCCGGCCGCGCTTATTGGCGCTGTTCTAATGAACAAATAATAACTCCGGCTAACACCATAGCCGCAATAATAGCTAAAACCGGGGGCTTAGATTATGATTATATTTTAAACAGCGAAGATGTTTCTTCTTATTTTTCAGTTATATCTGACGCATTAATCAATCGGCTTACCACTGAAACCGGCAAGGGTTTGCGCGGTCTTTTTAAAGGCGGCGGCAGTCCTTCGCGAGGCGACGCAGGGTATCGCAACACTGATTATATAGACAGTAATACCGCTACTGCAATCCAAAACTACGAAGGCACACTTACTGAAAATTATGAACTTAGCCCTGCCACAATAACCGCCAGTAAAGATGGTATGCTTGCCGCGATTGCTAAAGCCACTTCTTCTATTGCAAATGCAGGAATAAATCTTAATACCGCAACACCAAAAAGATTAGAATTACTTCATTTGCTTTCTAACACGGCATTGAAGCCGGGTTGGGGCCTTATTCAATGCATAAATCATATTGCAAATGTACACTCGCCCTTCACTTATGCAAGCGATCCGCCTATTGGACCAGACGTCCAAAGCACTTATGATTCTTACAACACAGGCGGCGCTAACGCGCAAATTATTACGTCTTTAACAAATCAAATCGCGCCGCTTAATACTTCGGCAAACACCTTAAAAACCCAGGTAACAAACGCGGTTACTTCAGCAGATATTACGGCTTTAATACCTAAAGTAAATTCGCTTCTTACTGACGCTAAAAGTCTTGAAACAAATTCTCAATCAATCTTAAACGGGTTAGTAGAATTAGTAGCAACCGCCACAAATCAACGTCGGGACTGCAATGATTTTGATAGCGAATTTGATTCATAAAATTCTATGCGGAAACATTTAAAGAAAATCGCGTTAATATCAATCCCGATAATCATCTTAATTTCTCTTGTGCCAATACTGGCTCATAGTCAGGGCTTTTGGGAAGTTTTAAATCCAATTAACTGGATTAAGTGGGCAATAATGGCTGTTCTTTACCTTATTTCTTATATCGGCACATTATTTTTCAGTTTGGCGGGTTATTTGGTCGGTTTCTTTTTAAAATTCAATTATGGAATTTTAAATTCAAATAATTTAATTGACCGCGGCTGGGCAATCACAAGAGATATTGCCAATCTCGGTTTTGTTCTGGTAATCGTGATTATTGCCCTCGCTACCATCTTACGATTTCAAGAATACGGCTACAAAAAACTCTTGCCGAAACTTATCGCGGCGGCAATTCTTGTAAATTTCAGCCTGGCCATTGCCGGCGTTTTTATTGATTTTTCCCATGTTTTAACCAAACAATTTTTCAGCGCGGTTGAAAGCCCGGGCACTGATATAGTCCAAGTGCTCTCCGGCGCCTTTGAGCCGCAAAAATTTTATACCGAACCTCTTGACCCGGCTCCAATTGACCCTGAAGAAGAAGCCGGCGGCTTTGAAGGATTTACGGTTTCCGTGCTCCTTGATATTTCAAAACTTTTATTTACGGCAATTTTTATTTTTGCCGCGGCATTTGTTCTGTTTGCTTTTGCTTTTATGCTTCTTCTCCGATATATTTATTTATCGCTTCTTTTGGTTATCGCGCCTATTGCCTGGCTTTTTTGGGTTTTTCCGGCTTTGTCGGGCCAATTTAAAAAATGGTGGAGTAAATTCCTGGAATGGGTATTTTTCGCGCCCGTTGTCGCTTTTTTCTTTTATTTAACGCTCACTTCCATAAAAAGCTTGAATCAAAACGCTCTTTTGCCGGACGGCACGTTCTTTAAAGGCACTCTTTCTGATTTAATGGCTCAAGGCGCGAAAATGGTTTTGCTCATCGGCCTTCTTTTTGGCGGCTTAATTATTGCCCAACAAATGGGTATTACCGGCGCGGCCGGCGCCATGAAAATGGCAAACACGGTCGGCAACAAAACCAAAAAATGGGCCGGAGAGAAAATGAAAGCTGGCGGTATTGCGGCTGGCAGACGAGCTCTTACGACCGGCGCTGGCAAAGATTTGGAAGGCAAATCCGCGCTTGAAAGAGCTGGAGAAGGAGTTGGCGGCAAGCTGGCGGAGTGGGGTTCCACAAAATGGGGCAGGCGCTTTGGCATTGGAGTCTTAAGTAAACCATTCACCGGTATTGCCGGCGCGTCAGCTCAAGCTAAAGAAAAATTAAAAGCTGAAACCGAAGCCAGAGCAAAAAAGAGAATGCCGGAATCTTCGGAACTTGCTTTAGCGCGAATGCGTCTAGAATTAAGCAAACCTGAAGCGCTTGCTGATTCAGCATCAACTGTCGCTAGTTTTACAAAAATCGCTCAAGATAAAAAAATGTGGGGTAGCCTAACCCCGCAAGAACAAGAAAAAATGCGGGATCGCGCTATTTCCGCCGGCCGGAAAACTAATTCTCTAGATAAGGTCATAGATGCCGACAAAGCATTGCTGGATCGACCGGAAATATTACCCGACGAAAAATTACTCAAGGCTTCTCTTGACGCGCAAAAATCTCCGGACTTTGAAAATCTGCCGGATGACATAAAACAAGCTATTTATGAAGGAATAGCGAGAACAGTTTTAAAACTGCCGGATAATCTAACGGATATCGCGCCTAATATTATAAAACTGCTTGAAAATAAAGACGCCCGCGAAATCATAAGACAACGCGGCTTAGAAGACGCGCTTTACAGCAAAATAGAAGCTTCCAATGCTACCGGAGCCGTTAATAGAAACTTGCGTATTCAAGCTGCCGCGCTAGATCCTAGCAGGTTTTTTGAAAGTCTAGGTTTTGATGCGCCAAGCATATCAAATGACGAAAAAGATGAATCAATGAAAGAAATTCTTTCCAGAGTAAAAGATCCGGCAAATCTGATAATAAATGATCTAAGCGCTCTTTCCCAAAATCAGCGCGCTATTCAAACACGCCTTGTTCAAAATTTGAGCTTTAATCTGCACAGTAAAATTGGCAGTGAAGGTTCGCCAGAACTTAAAACCAACACTATTCACACTCTTGCAAGAGGCATTGATCAACTTACTGGCACAAATACTTTTGCTGATCTTAAAAAGTTCTCTGGTGATATTAAGGAATTTGAAGAGCAATACGAAGCCTTAAGACGAGAGAAGGGCGCAAACGATAGCTCTACTCTGGCTAAAGCTGCTCAATTCAACCAAGCCAAAACCGATCTAAAAACAGCAGAAACAAATCTTAAAAACATCTCCAAAGACGCTCATCAACTTTGGCAAGTTTATCAAAAAGATCTTAAAGACACCAATTATCAAGACGCAACTTGGCCTTAATTTAATTATTTAAAATATGCCAACAACACTAAAAGAGGTTCCAATAAAAATTAAAACTCATCTTGGTTCAGATGAAATTATTGGCGTTATTGACCGGTTAAACAATAATGCTCGGATTTTTGAACCGCGAACCATACCACTCATTCTTTTTAAACTTATTACCAAAATACTTGCTCCAGAAAAAATTTATGAACAAATTTTAAAAGATTTAAATTTTTCTGAAGAAAAAACAAAAGCAATTACAAGAGAGATAAAAGAAAAAATTTTAGAACCGATCAAAGACGATTTAAAAAAACGGGGAATTGATATTGATGTAATTGACACAAAAAACTCTTTACTATTTCATGATTTTCTTAAAAAAGAAAAAGAGGAACTCCAAAAATTCGGCATTTCTTTTGAAATCATTGAAGAGCCCGAACCAATAAAAAGAATTTCGCTTGATAAAATAGGCGAGGCGCCGATGGCTAAAAAAATCCCGATTGAACAAACTGAAAACTTTTTTTCAAACAAACAAGATGGTTCGCCGCTCATTATTCATCAGGTAAAACCCTTAACCGAAACAAAACCAAAAACATCAACCCCGCTTTTTTCTCTTCCTTTTAAATTTCTAAAATCAAAATTGTCTCAAAGAAACCTGGAAAAACCGGTAATGGCTCGAATTGAAACGCCTGAAAAAACCATGCCCGAACCAGAAGAAAATCAAGCATCAAAAAGAGTTGTTCATTACAGCGGCAATCGTACCCCTTTTTCTCCCGCTGAAACACCTGATTTTATTAATTTGGAAAAATTATCGCCGGATATTCCCGCGCCCCCTTCTCCGCCAACGCCGAAAAAAGAAAACGCGGAGCCAAAAACTCCTCCGCCAACGCCAAAAACAACAGAAATTGACGATAAAAACAAACCCAAACTAGACGGCAACATCGTTGATTTGAGCTAAAACACGCCCATGAATCCCGTTAGAAGCAACTAAATCATGAAACCTATAAATACTAAGCATTTATCTGAATCAATAAAAGGGATGAATCCCTCACCCTTGAAAAACTAACTGATTATGTTTTACATTTATCTACTAAAATCAAGGCTTAATAATGGTTTTTGTGTTGGGTTTACGCCTGACTTGAAATCCAGACTGCTAAAACATAATCGGGGAGATGTTTTATCAACAAAACGTTATCTGCCTCGGGAATTAATGTACTATGAAGCGTATAAATCTAAAAAAGACGCTGTCTTGCGAGAAAAACAGCTTAAACGATTCGCCAAAAGCTTTTCGATGTTAAAACGTCGACTTAAATATTCCTTGGTTTTTCAAGGGTGAGGGATGAACTTCCAAGTACCGCAATTTATAGACGAACAAGCCAAAATTATCGGCTTTCTTACCTTAAAACAATTTGGTTTTATTGCCGTCGCCTTCATCACGGCGCTTATTTCTTTTCATTACTTTACTTTTTCTCTTGCTCTTATTATTACCGTAATTGTTGGCGCCTTAGCCATTGCTTTGGCATTTGGCAAAGTAAACAGCCAACCGTTGCCAAAAGTGATTTTAGCTGGTTTGGGATATTTGTGGAGTCCCAGAACTTATACATGGCAGCGCGCAATGAAAGAAACCGATCTTGATATTTCCGCTTTAGAAAAATTGGAGACGACAAGAAGAAATATGAGCATTCAAGAAAAAATAAAATCCATCGCCTTATCAATTACCACCAGTAAATTCTTGTCGCCAAAACAAATGCGAGAAAATAATGAAAAGAAAAAATACCAAGTGGTTAGTTTTTCAACTGGAGAACGCAAATTTGCCAAACGGGTTGACTATAAATAATAACACAAAAAATATTTAGTTCGACTATAATAAATTTAATCACACTTTCATGGAACCGGCATTGCCAACTCAAAAATTCGTTGATATAAAAAACGTCAAAGACGGCGCGGTTTATCTCAAAAATAACGGCTTACGAAAAATACTGATTGTGAGCGGCGTAAATTTTGATTTAAAATCCGAAGCCGAACAATCTTTAATCTTAAATACCTTTCAAAACATGTTAAACTCTCTGGACTTTTCAATTCAATTCTTTGTTCATTCCCGCAAAATCAACGTCGACGAATACCTCGCAAATATGAGCACGAAAAAAGAAAAAGAACCGAACGAACTTCTCAAAATTCAAATCGAGGAATATGTCGAATTTATTCGTTCGTTTGTTCAAGAAAATTCTATTATTTCTAAAGCTTTTTTTGCTATCGTTCCTTATGACCCCCAACCGATTACTTCTCAAACACGAGGTTTTTTGAACACTTTTAAAACACTTGTTAAAAAACCAAGCACAAATAAAGTAGAAGAAGAAAATACTCAAAAAAATCTGGAACAGCTTGACCACCGAGTAAATCAAGTTATTGACGGCTTAGAACAAATTGGACTCCGGGCAGTTCCTCTTGAAGATGATGAAATTACCGAACTTTTCTATAATCTTTATAATCCTCAACTTGTTGAAAAAAAAGGTTTAAATATCGCAGAAAAATGACAAAAATTAAAATTCCACAACCTTATAAACCGAGCTCTGAAGACGTAGCAAATATTATTGCTCCGGCCGGTCTTGAAGCAAGTCCAAATTACATGAAATTGGGGGACTATTTTGTTAAAACTCTTTTTATTTTCACTTACCCGAGATATATTTCAAGCGGTTGGTTTTCTCCAATAATTAATCTCGCGGAAATGATGGATATTTCTATTTTTGTCCACCCAATGGATACGGCTTTAGCGCTTAGAAATTTAAGGAAAAAAGTCGCTCAAATTCAAGCTGAAGCAAGCGAAAGAGAAGAAAAGGGCCTTGTCCGCGATCCGATTTTAGAAACCGCTCACCAAGACATTGAAAATCTCCGCGACGCTCTCCAGCAAGCCCGGGAAAAACTTTATAGGATCGGGGTTTACATAACAATTTACGGCAAAGGCTTGGAAGAATTAAATAAATTGGAAAATAAAATAGAAAACATGCTTGAAGCGAAACTTGTTTATATAAAACCCGCGCTCTTCCGACAACTTGAAGGTTTTGCCTCAACCCTGCCTCTTTGCCAAGATAAATTATTGATTCATACGGCTTTAAATTCCGGCCCTTCTTCTTCGCTTTTTCCTTTTGTTTCACCGGACTTAACCTCGGATAAAGGCATCCTTTACGGCGTTAATATGCACAATGCCAGTCTTATAATTTTTGACCGATTTTCTCTTGAAAACGCCAACACTGTTGTCTTTGCTAAATCCGGCGCGGGCAAATCTTATGCCACTAAACTTCAAATCCTTCGTTCTCTTATGATCGGGACAAACGTCATTGTTATTGATCCGGAAAATGAATATCAAAACTTAGCTAACGCGATTGGCGGCAGTTATTTTAAAATTTCTCTAACCTCGCCAAACCATGTTAATCCTTTCGACATTCCAATCAGTCCGGAGGGCGAGAAACCGGCTGATGTTTTTAAATCTCATGTTTTGAACTTAACCGGACTAGTAAAATTAATGCTCGGCTCTATTACGCCCGAAGAAGACAGCCTTTTAGATCGGGCTATTACTGAAACTTATGCTTCTCGCGATATTACCGCTGAAACATTCGGCGCCATAAAAGAATTAAATCCGCCCCTCTTAGAAGATCTGCAGGTTGTTCTTAAAAACACTGAAGGCGGCGCTGGCATTGCTCAACGGCTTGAGAAATTCACTCGCGGTTCTTACGCTGGTTTTACAAACGCGCCCACCAACGTTGATATAAAAAACCGGTTCATTGTTTTTTCAATAAGAGATTTGGAAGAAGAATTAAGACCCGTGGCAATGTACATAGTCTTAAATTTTGTCTGGAACTTGGTTCGGTCAGAATTAAAACAACGGCTTATGATTATTGATGAAGCTTGGTGGATGATGAAATACAAAGATTCGGCGGCTTTTCTTTTTGGCCTCGTGAAACGCGCCCGCAAATACTATTTGGGCATTACCACCATCACTCAAGACGTTGAAGATTTCTTGAAATCCGATTATGGCCGGCCGATTGTCACTAATTCCTCAATCCAATTTTTGATGAAACAATCAACAACCTCCATTGGTTCGGTTGCTCAAGCTTTTGATCTTACCGAGAGCGAAAAAACTTTTTTAGTCGAAGCCGGCGTCGGCGAAGGATTATTTTTTGCCGGCTTAAAACACGTCGCCATAAAAATTATCGCCTCCTTTACCGAAGATCAAATTATTACCACCAATCCCGAACAAATGATTGAACTTAAAGGGCTAACTAAAAAATAAATGGATCAAGAACACAATAAATACAAAGAAGTAGAATTAATCCTTGGCAGTATGGTAACAATTAGCATTGATGGTGTTTGTTTTATTCTTGATTTTACTGGAATCGGCGACATTATCACTCCTTTCATACAAAGCGCCGGTACGGCGTGCCTTTCTTTGTGGGCCTGGCGAAAAGGCGACAAAGCCTCGCTTAAACTCGGAAGGCAAGCAACAAAATACGCTTCAAACGCACTACCATGGCTCCCCACGCTCACGGCCATGTTCTTAATAGAAGCTTATATGCATAATCATCCGGAAAAATTCGCTTTAGCCCAAAAAGCCATGAGCGCCGGTTCGGGCAAACCCGCTGTTACTGCAGTCAAATAACAAATTTCGCGCTATAATTAAATAATAACAATGAAATTTCTGTCTATAATTACAATACTTGTTTTAGCTGGATTTTTTGGATTATCTAGCTCTGTTTCTTCTCAAACCGAATCTCAAGGAGAAATAATTTTCACCTGGCAAACCAAGAATTTTTACCCGGCTGATTTCAAAGGCAAATCTCTTCCGGTTCAAAATTCATTTGTTGATATTTCTTTGGAGCTTTTAAAAAACAGCAAACTTCAAGATTTATCTCTAGCCGATATTACCTGGTTTTTAGATGAAAAAGTGATAAATCGCGGAACGGGAAATAACGAAACTTCTTTTATCGTAAAAAAGGCTGATAGCGATTCTCATTTTATCCGGGTTGCCGTAAAGCTGGGCAATGACCTGCACGAAAGTTCAATGCGTCTTTATGTGTCAAAACCGAAAATCGCCATAACCACAAATCCTTTTCCAAACTCCTTTGTCCCGCCGGGCGCGGAACTGACTCTTCAAGCCATTCCTTATTTTTTTAATATAAACAACATTCAAGACCTTTTGTTTTTTTGGCAAATAAACAGCGAAAAAACTTCTGGCTCCAGCGGCCTTACGGTTTCGTTTCCGGAAGAACTGTCGGAAAATAACATTTTATTAACAATCCAAAATAAAACAGATATTCTTGAAATAGCCAAAGAAAAAATAATTTTATCAACAAGTAAAAAATGAACCCCTCACCCTTCAAAGATTGTTTAACACACAAGAACAAAAACACCCCTATGAATCACAAGCAATT
>JASEIC010000020.1 GCA_030017555.1 Patescibacteria group bacterium
TAAATACTTTGATTTACTGGCGCGACAATTAATCCTCCAATCTTAAGTTGTTTCTTCCAAAATTCGGGAATATTTTTCCCGGCCGCTGCCGCAATTATTTTGTCAAAAGGCGCTTCTTCTTCATAACCTCTTGAACCATCACCTTCAATAATTTTCACAATCCCTTTTTCTATAAACCCGTATTTACTGATATTTTTCTCAGCAAATGTTTTAAGCTCGGAGATTCGTTCAATTGCAATAACTCTGTCTCCTCCCTCTGCCTGCTGGTGGAGCGGATCGCCAACGATTTGCGCCAAAAGCGCAGTTTGCCAACCAGAACCAGCGCCAATATCCAAAATTTTCTCTCCCAATTTAGGCGACAAAAGTTCTAACATAAAAGCAACGGTTAAAGGTTGAGAAATAGTCTGCCCAAAACCAATTGCTAATGGATAATTTACATAAGCATGCTTTTGATCTTCCTCTTTTACAAATTGAGCTCGATCAATGGTTTTGAAAGCATCAATAATTGAAGCTGTTTTCAAATAGCCTGCTTTTATTAAATTATCTACAAGACTTTCGTTATTTAAAATCGCCATAATTTTATTCTAACACTTAAAATGACTTTTTATAAAATGTAAAAGCCGAGGGGTTTAAAGCCTCGGCTTATTAATAAAAATATTAAAGCGGATTAGTAAAAATTTCGTCCCAATCAATTTTCCAAGGAGATTCAAGATAACTTCTTACAAAATCATGATTGAAAATAATCGGTTTTACCGGTCCATAATCAGGACCGCCTACCGGCATGCCAATAACCATACTCCCGATGTTATTCGAGGAAAATCCCCGTTCACCATAAGGATCGTTACCGGCACCGGCGGCGTTCGATAAAACAATCGCATCAGTCATATGAATCACGCCAAACCGATGAATATCAGCGGAAATATGAATTACTTTCCGGCCGGTAAAAAGTCCTCCCGGCCAATCCGCCCGAGTAAGAATACCCTTTGCTTCTTCAGCTAACGGATCGCCGTTTGCCGGACTTTTTTTAGCTGGCGCATGCCGAATACTAACACCCCATTCATATCCTTTATCACCGCCTTTTATCAAGCCATACCCAACTTGGGTATTACCATGAAGCGGCGCGCGCACAATTCGTTCCAGTTCATCTCGTGAAAGTCCAAGTTTTTTATCCTGCAACAAAAGATCAATAACTTTCTCGGCATAGAAAAATCCCTCGGTTATAACCGACTCAACCGTACGATCAAAATGATTACCACCCTGGAAAGTAATAATACCAATATCACGAGCATCGGACCGATTATAAAGTTTTTCGCCAATACCAATGACTTTAACGCCGGCTTTTAATGATCTTTGAACAACAGCGCTGAAAAAATCAGCATTTGGCACAAGAACCCGATTGAAATACTGCCGAAATTGATATTGCGGCCAATGAATGCCATTCAATCTGATTTGCTCAAGTGTCATTTTCTGCATTCCCTGCAGCTTCCGAATTGCGCCTTCATGATTTAATTTTCTTGCGGATGCAAGCATTACATCAAATTCTCTTTGAAGACGCTCATAAGAAGTAAGCCGTGGATGAGGTTGAAATTGAGTCTCAAAATTATGACCCGTACCTTGATCACCCAATGACATAAACATGTGAATCGGTAATAATTTTCCTGTTTTAATATACGCTTCGCGAAGAATTTGCATTACTGCTTCATCTTGTCCAAACCAAGAACCGAGATTTGAATAATAATAAAATTCTTTCCAGGGATGACCGCAATGTTCATCAGAAGTCACAAAATCATAAATATAAGAATCTAATTTCAATTTCTTTTCCAAAATAGTCGGGCCCTTATCAGATGTCCGTTCAATAAGAGTATTGATACTTAACACTTCCGGAATATAAATACCCTTATTGTATTCAAGACGAAAAACACCGGGCTCAAACTGCTCATGACGCAAAAGTTTCTCGAGTGGCGACGCTTTTCGAATAACATCTTTCAGTTGATCCAGTAAAAATCTTTTATTCAAAGCTACTGGCAATTGATAAACATAAGTTGATTTTCGCTTACCATTTTCCACTTTCTCAACCATCGCAAAACGGTAATTTACCGAATGAGCGTTAATCAGAAAAACATTATCCGGCAAAGTTCCGTCTAAAGCGCGCCGACCAGCATTTTTTCTTATAAACTGATCAAGAAGTCTGGTTGTTGGCCCTTGTTCACGATCTTGATGGAATTCAAAAACTTTTCCATCAACAGAACAAAAAGCCGTACCTTGAGAAATAACTTTGGAATTAGGAATAGCATGTTCAATCATTGCCACTGTCCAAGATCTAAGAATGTCAAAGAATCTTTTCCGATCTTCGTCTGCAACATTAGTCTGAACCATTCGCTTTTCCTTGGCTAAAAGCTTCTCAATTTCTTTTTGAAGCGCATTAAGAACTTTCTGACTAGAGTTTTCTTTCATCCCATATTGAAAAATTTTTTCAAGTCCCCGCCTTTCATTCCTTATCCGGTTTCTTTGAACTTCAACAATATAAGCGATTTCAGCTCGAGCAGCGGCTTCAATAATTTCTTCTTCGGTTCGACCAAACATAATATATATCGGGCGTGAATAAATTGGTTTTTCAAATTTATCGCGTGAAATTTTTTTCCAACCAGCCATAAGATTCAAAAAACGTTCACGCAAATTTTCAAAACCAACCATATCTGACGGTAAAGTACGACGTATAAATTCAGCTTCATCACGATATCTTGAATCAATAACATCGGCTTTAAAACTCAAACCAGATATGCGCGCTCTATGAATTGTGAGTTCGCTTTGAATTTTTCGAACATCAAGCGATAAAAGACCGCCGGGCAAAACTATAAAACTATCGTCTTTTGTCGTAGCATACTCTAATGCATTGCGAACAACGTTTTCTTTCATTACCGGGCTATATTCTGAACCGATAAGAGGCCCATTAATGACCATAAAATGAAATTTGTCTTTATCCTTAACCGGAATAACAAAAGGATCACGAACTGTCGCGCTTTTCAAACTGACACGCACTGTTTCCGTAATTTCTTTTGAAATCGTAAGCCGGCCAATACCTGCTTCAGAAAAAACATCAGCTTGTTGTTTATGATCAACCGAACCTCGAAGTTTTTTAATTTTCTTTTCAGTAATTTCCTTTGGCAGAAAATCAAAAACTTCGTAAATCCGATCAAAATCTAAACGCAAACGAACATATTCCGTAATCAGCTTCAACCGATCTTGCGTCCAAATTATTTCATCAAGCTGGCGCAAAAGCGCAACTCGACTCATTTTTTCATCAGAATTGCTAAAAAATTCTTTGTTTACAGCAGAAATAATATTATCAATACCGCTTTGATTTTTAAGAATTCTCTTTTCTATTAGCTCGCTTATACGTTCTAATAATTTTGGAGTTTGCCAAATGCCGGTAAACTTTCTACCATTTTTCCGCTCTTTCATATCTTGAGATTTTTGCTTTCCTTTCATTTCCCTTACCTTTATTTTGTATTTAATTATTTAAAAAATCTGAATGAATTTTATGGGATTTCAAAGAAAAAGTCAATACTAAAGCGCAGAAAAAAAGAGGGGGGTTATCCCTCTCGTTGATTTTAATAATGCACACGACTAATTTTTGAATTCCTCCTCCATCATAAAACAAGCAATAATAAAAACTAACCGTGATACCTTAAAGCCGCTTCAATAATTCTTTCTATTAAATTACTAAAACTAATGCCGCTTGCTTCCGCTGCCTTTAGCATCAAACAATTTTCAGTAAGCCCCGGAATAGTATTTACTTCAAGAACGTAAATTTTCCCATCTTCACCTAAAATCATATCCGTCCTAGAAAAACCTTTAGCGCCAACTAATTTGTGAACCTTAACAGCAACTCTTTGAATTTCTTTTAATATTGATCCGGGTAATCTTGCGGGTGTAATTTTGAAAGAACCGTTTAGTTCATATTTTGCCCGATAATCAAAAAAATGGCTGACTTGAGGGATAATTTCAGTTGGCAGAAGCGGATAAGCACTCTCGCTAAAACCATGATCTAAAACGCCGCAAGTAACTTCCCTTCCTTTAATGAAGTTTTGCAATAAAGCTTCGCGGGAAATCTTAAAAACTTCTTCAATTGCCATTAAAAGCTCGTCTTGATTTCGGACAATAGAAGCGCCAATACTCGAGCCATTATCATTTGGTTTTACCACCACCGGAAACCCAAGATAATAACGAACAAATTCAAAAAATTTTATCGGCGTTTTTTCGAAATCATTTTTTGAGATTAAAAACGACAAAGGCGTAATAAGCCCTCCAGCCCGAAAAAGCCGTAATGATAAAAATTTGTTCATACCCAAAGCGCTCACTGCCGCATTTGAACCTGTATAAGGAATTTTAAGTTCGTCTAAAATCATCTGAATCGTTCCGTCTTCGCCGTAAGTGCCATGTAAAGCAATAAAAGCCACGTCATTGGATTTCGCAACTTCATGCGGTTCAATTGGCCATTTGCCTTCCCGATTAATAAAAATCTCTATTGGTTCGTATTTTTCTCTATTAATTGCTCGCAATACATTCTTACCGCTTTTTATAGAAGTTTCATGTTCAGTTGATGGCCCACCCATTAAAACTGCTACTTTTTTCTTTTTGGAGGTTTTTCTAGCTTCTCGCTCCATTATAATTACAATACCAAACTTTGAAGAACCTCGCAAAACAAAAAACCGACTAAAAGTCGGCTTTGTATCACGCAAAATCTTCTTTGCTCATTGTCTCAATCCTACCCCTAATTGAATCTCGTTTAAAAACACGAATATAAAAATATTCTTCCGTTTTGGCTTTATCTTTAAAGCACTGATAATACGTAGTTCCTTTATCAAATTCCGTAAAAATAAAAGGTTCAATACCGGCGTACTTTAAAAAATAATATACAAACGCTCGACCTGTCCGACCGTTTCCGTCAACAAAGGGATGAATATTCTCGAAATCAAAATGAAAATCAGCTATTTTTCTTGCGTTTTCTTCTTGAGAAAAACCGCCTACTTTTTTATGCCAATTTGATACGTTTTCAAGCCAAGTTTTCATTAATTTCGGTACTAGCCGAGCTGGCGGCGTTTTCCTGATAATTTCGCGGGATTTCAAAATATCACCTCCACTTATAAGAATAAAAGATTCCCGAACAATAAAAACTTTAGTTTTGCGATATTGCCCGATATCTTTATTTTTCAATTTTTCACCGCCGGGCTTTAAATGCTGTTCGCTCACAATTAATTTCTGAATTTCACAAATAAGCTTTTTATCCAAAAATCTGTTTTTTTCTTCGGCTAAATTATCCAAAAAAAGCATAGCGCCAACATGGCCATCTTGTTTTTGTTCAAGAATTTGATTTTTAAGTATCTTACGTTCATTTTTTATATTTTCAATTAAATCCGATTCATAAATAAAATTAATCAGGAAATTAATCTTTTCTTTATCCATTTCAAATATCCTTATTAAAATCTTAAATAACTGATTATAGTTTAATCCTAAATTCTAAAAAATCAAAAACCGGCTTTTTACCAGTGTATTTTTCTCGCCGCCGTTGGCGGGTCCGGCAGGAGTCGAACCTGCAGTCCTGGTTTTGGAGACCAGTGGTTTGCCATTAACCGACGGACCCATAAGAAAATTACTTCTTAGCTTCTTTATGCAGCGTATGTTTACGACACCAACGGCAAAAACGCTTAAATTCTATTTTTCTTTCAATTAATTTCTTATTCTTGCGAGTCGTGTAATTAACGCGCTTACAAACACCGCAACGCAATCTTATTATTTTTTCGCTAAATTTACCTTGTGCCATACGAATTTAGTCTGAGCGAAGCGAAGTTACTAAATTCAGTACCCCGCCGTTAGGCGTGGGTCAAATTTTATTCCGCCAAAAGCGTAAATTACTTATTTAATAGCTTCTTAAACGCTTCACCAAATTTATATCTTTTAATTTGTTTTTCTCTAAACCTTGCGTCTTCATAAATACTATATTCCTCCACATATATAATTTCAAGTGGGACATGCTTGATTAAAGATTTTGTTCTACCACTGTTGTGATATTTTAATCTTTCTTCTAAATTATTCGAATATCCCGTATAATATTTACCCGTTTTCAAAGATTTAAGTATGTACACGAAATATGCCATATTCTTCCCCGCCGATGGCGGGGTGCTGAAATTTTCAGTCAATCGTTTCACTCTTGGGAAAATTTCGCATGAGCCGAAGGTGGGAATTGAACCCACGACCTACTCCTTACCATGGAGTTGCTCTACCTCTGAGCTACTTCGGCATGTAGAGAGTTACCCCGCCTTCACTAAAAGCTTCGGTTGGTAAATCTACCACTGAGCTACATCGGCAATGTTTTTAGAATAACAAAAAAACTTAACTCTTACAAACAAAAAAATCGTGCATTAAAAATAGTAAAGGCGGTGTTTGACACCGCCTTTTCGTACAAAAATATGTGAATAGTTTTATTTATTTATCCTGAATACCGCACCTTACACGTGCACTGCTTCGTGTGGGGAACTATTACGAGCCTTTCCTTTTCGATTACCTTGCCGCACGAAGCGCAAACGCCGTAGATGATTCCATGGTATCCAGCTTGCCGCGCAGCTCGGAGTACTGTTTTCAATAAAGGCGGAGAGCTCGTCGTATTATATTTCACGACTAGAAACTTCAGTACGGCTTCAAGCCGCTGTTCCGCATCAAGAATGGCATGAAAAATTTTGTTCTCGCGCGCGAGTAGCGACACCATCATTTCCTGCGTTATTTCATCCATGGCGCGTTCTGTGTGCGAGACGGATTCTTTAGTGTTTTGAATTTGTAATTGTTCAAGGTTTGAGTTCATATCTTCCACGAGTTCCCGCTTTTTTTCAGCTAGGAGTTGCTGGAAGTTAAGAAGCTCTCTTTTTGTAAAGTAACAGGGTCGGGCATTTAGTTTTGCGCTCCGCTTTTTGGGATTCAATAAAGTACTACGTGGCCATAAACTGTGATTCGGTGGTTGGTTAATCATAAATAATCCTTTCATCTAAGTATGTGAATAAATGTTATTTAATTGACAAACTACAGCTCCTAGTATACTGCAAATAGCCTTAATGTCAAGGGCTAGACAATTACTCGCGGAAACAGTTCGACCCGCGGCTAAATCCTATTCCCCGATAAGATATTTGAAATATTCTCCTTTCGGAAAGTCTAATCTTGGAGCCGCCCCCCGGACTCGAACCGGGAACCTTCACTTTACAAAAGTGTTGCTCTGCCATTGAGCTAGGGCGGCAAGTCGTTCACAAATCCTAGATTGGTACGGGACTTTCGCAAAACCATTGCTTTGCCACTAAGCTAAGGTGGCGCGCCACAAATCCATTTAGCCATACGAGCTTGAAATCTGCAACCTCTATTTCCACCCCTTAAAAATCACGGCTTCGCCGCCGCGCCGACCTGTCCGCTAAAGTTTTAACGAAAGCGAATGACAATTTTTTAACCTAAATTTGTCGAAGGTCAAGTTTTTCCCTACGCCGTAGCGAAACGAAGTTTCTGCTATTGAGGTTTGTTTTACTCTTCCGAAGTTTTAATAAAGGAGACATGGTAAATTCTTTTACAAATCAAAAAGGAGCGTATAGAATTTCTTTACATATACGCTCCGTATAGTGATGCTTTAAGCCACTAAACCTTAGGGGTTTAGAGCAATAGGCCGAGGCCGCCATCCCTTTCTGGATCGTAAAAATCCACCCGGCTCTTTTCCTTGTTTACGAAGTTCTTCGTAATATTTTTCAGTCCGATTCCATTTAGCAGATAGAAATTTCTTG
>JASEIC010000021.1 GCA_030017555.1 Patescibacteria group bacterium
CCGCCGCTTGAAGCTCAAGCTTGTGGCGTGCCGGTTGTCGCTTCAAATAGATCATCGTTGCCGGAAATTCTCGGTAATTCAGCGCTTCTTGCTGATCCGTGGCGAATCGATGAGTTGGTAACGGCTATTCGGTCATTGTTGGAAAATAATAATTTAAAAGAAAAAATTAAGCAGCGTGGTTACGAAAATATTAAGCGGTTTAGTTGGGAGAAAACCGCACGCCAAGTTTTAAAAATATTTGAATCAATAAAATAAATTTATATGGCAAAAATCGTTCCGGTTAAAAATATTGAAAAAACCCTTGCCGACATTAAACATCCCGGTCATGCGGTTGCTCACAAAGAACGCGTTAAAAAAGAAATCAACTTAACTTACGTTCCACAGAAAAAACCGGAACATTTTCAACGTACCAAATTAGCCATAAAAATTTCTTTAATTGCCGGAATATTGCTAATCATTGGGCTTGTTGCGCTTTTTATTGTTGGTTTGCGTAACACCAAAGATACAGTTGTTTTGAGGGGGCAGAATATTGTTCAAAATTTTTCTTCGTCAGTAAGCGCGCTAGGAGAATTAGATCCCGATAAAGCAAGCGAGTATTTGAGACAAAATTCAAAAGAAATTGAAGAATTGAACAAAATTGTTAATGAAAGTTATGGCAACGAAATTTTAAATACTTTTGGAAAAATTATTCCGGCCATTAAAGAAGCCGGCAGTCTTTTTAGTCGTCTTACTTCTTTAAATATTAATTTTTTAAGTTTTTCTGAAGCATTATCCGATATTCAGCGAAACGGTTTTAATTATTTTCAATCAAATGGCGAATTGTTTATTAAAAGACTTAGTGCGATTAGAGGTCTTATTGAAAAAATCATTAGTCAAATTGAAGAAATGAAAAATGGCACAGCCAATTTGCAAAAAATTTCACCGTTTTTTGAAAATTTGAATAAAACTATTGGTAATGAATATGTGCGTCGCGGACCAGAACTTCATGAATTGAAAAGTTTTCTTTCTGGACTTATTAATTTAGTATCAAGTATTGAAGAACGTCACTTAGTGCTGTTTTTTCAGAATCCGGCAGAAATTAGGCCGGGCGGAGGTTTTATCGGTAGTTACGCCGATCTTATTTTAAAAAATGGACAAATGGATAAAATTGAAGTGCATGATATTTACGACCCAGATGGTCAATTACCGATAAAAGTCATTCCGCCAGAACCGCTTCAGGGCATGACGGAAACTTGGGGCGCGCGCGACGCAAATTGGTTTTTTGATTTTCCGACTTCAGCCAGAACCGTTATTGATTTTCTAGAAACCTCGAAAATGTATGAGGAAAAAAATATTAAATTTGAGGGCGCCATTGCAATAAATATAAATGTTTTACAAAGCGTTCTTGAACTTTTAGGTCCGATTCCACTCGCGGAATATAAGTTGATAATCGATAAAGATAATTTTTTGGCTGAAATTCAACGAGAAGTTGAAGCGGGCAAAGATAAAAAAGCTGGTGAGCCAAAACGGATTATAAAAATTTTAACGCCAATTATTCTTGAAAAGCTTCAGAAACTTTCATTTGTTCAGCAAAAAAAGTTTATTGCCGATCTCCAAAATCATATTAATTTAAAAGATATAATGTTTTTTGCGAAAAACTCTGAATTGGCAGATTATTTTCGATCAAAACATTTAGACGGCGGAGTATTCGAATTGCCTAATAAATTTTGGGGAAGTTATTTAGCGGTTGTAAACGCGAACGTTGCCGGTGGCAAAAGCGATGCTTTTGTTGATGAAAATATTAATGTGCGAATAGATATTGATATTGAAGGCGGCATTCTTACTGATGTGGCGGTAACAAGAACTCATAACGGTCAAGATGAAAAAGATTCGTGGTGGCGAGCGACCAATAAAAATTATATTCAGTTTCTAACCGAACCAAATTCGAGTTTAGTGACTATTAAAGGCAACGATATAAAATCAATCTCTAAAAGAAATTATGACGTTGATGGTTTTGTAATAAGTCCAATTTTAAAGGAAATTGAACAAACAAAAACCTATCTTAAAAATTTCGGAATTTGGACTACGAATGCTTTTGGTAAGGCGGTATTTGCTACCTGGTTTAATGTTCCGGCCGGCCAATCAAAAATTCTTGAAATTCGTTACCAAACGCCCGGTAGTTCAGAAATATCGCTTGAAGTCGGCAGAAAATTCAATTTCATATTTGATAAACAATCCGGCGTAAATAATTCGTTAAAATTGACTATTGCCGCGCCAGTCGGTTATTATTGGGCCGAATCCAATGATTCAATGTTTGTATACAAAAATCAAAATTCGTCTAAACGGGAAATAATAACTTTAACGCTTAAAAAATAATATGAATGCGAATATTCGTAATTTTGTAATAATTGCCCACATTGATCACGGCAAAAGTACTTTAGCCGATCGTTTGCTTGAAGTAACAGGCACTATTGAAAAGCGGCGTATGAAAGCGCAGTATCTTGATCAATTAGAACTTGAACGTGAACGGGGAATTACCATAAAAATGGCGCCGGTTAAAATGATGTACGAATTAAAAGGAGAAGAATATGTTTTAAATTTGATTGATACGCCGGGTCATTCTGATTTCCATTATGAAGTCTCTCGCGCGTTAAAGGCCGTAGAAGGCGCGATTCTTCTTGTTGACGTGAGTCAAGGTATACAAGCTCAAACTATTGCTAATTTTCATGTCGCTCAAAATGCCGGTTTAAAAATTATTGGCGCGATAAACAAAATTGATCTTCTAGAAAAAAACGATCCGCGTTTTAAAATTATTATAAACGATTTATCAGTTCTTTTGGGAATTAACGAAAAAGAAATTTTGTGTGTTTCTGGAAAAACCGGAGAGGGCGTTCTAAAACTTTTAGAAACTATTATCTTTGAAGTGCCATTGCCGAAAGAATCAAAGAACGAAGCTCAAACCCAAGCTTTGGTATTCGATTCTTTTTATGATGACCACAAAGGCGTGGTTGCTTCAATTCGTATGTTTCACGGGGAATTAAAAAACGGTAAAGATATTTTTCTTATTGGCACCGGAACTCATTCAAAAGCAAAAGAAATTGGTTGTTTTTTCCCGGAACTAAAATCTCTTGGGCGGGGTGAAAAATTAAAATCCGGTGAAATCGGTTATATAGCGACGGGTATTCGTGATCCGGCAAAAATTAAAATAGGCGATACTCTTGTTGCTTACGAACGTTCCAAAACTCAAGATTTAGAAAAATTAGCATTACCCGGTTATAAAATTCCGAAACCGGTTGTTTTCGTTTCTTTTTATCCGGATAATCCCGATGATTATGAGCTTTTAATGCGCGGTCTTCAAAAACTAAAACTTAATGATTCATCGCTTTCAATTGAACCGGATCAAAATGAAGTTTTGGGTCGAGGCTTTAAAGTGGGTTTCTTGGGACGGTTACATTTTGAAATTACAGCCGAAAGATTAAAACGTGAATTTAGAGTGCCAACCGTGAATACTTTCCCGTCAGTAATATACAAAGTAAAAACCGCTAATAAGAATTGGATCACAATTAATAAGCCCGAAGAATTACCTCAAGATGTTTTAGAAATTTGGGAACCAATGACAGAAATTATTATCCTTATGCCTAGCGAATATTTAAAAGATATGTTTTCTTTGGCCCGACGGTATCGGATTCACAATATGGCAACTTCTGCTTTTCAAAATCGGGTGGAAATAAAAGCATCAATGCCTTTAGCCGAACTTATTAGTGATTTTGATGAACAATTAAAATCAATGACATCCGGGTTTGCTTCATTCAGTTATGAGATTGCCGATTATAAAAAAACCGATGTGATAAAAGTTGATGTCATTCTTGCGAATAGTTTGGTACCGGGATTAAGTCGGTTTATTCCGAAAGAAACCCTGCAACGCGAAGCTCGTAAAATGGTCGAACGATTAAAAGAACTTTTGCCGCGTCAGCAATTTGCTCAATCAATTCAAGCAGCGGCTGAAGGCAGAATTGTTGTTCGAGAAGATATTCGGGCATTAAGAAAAGACGTAACCGGTTATTTGTATGGCGGTGACAGGTCGCGAAAAATGAAATTATGGCAAAAACAAAAACGCGGTAAAAAATTATTGAAAGAACGCGCTAGAGCAACTATTCCGCCGGAAGTATTTAAAGAACTTTTAAAAAAGTAGTAGCATCCCTATTTTATAAATGTTATAGTCTCTATATGAATTTTTGGAGATTTTTAATAATTTTAGTTATTTTCGCGGTATTAAGCTTGGGTGTTTATAATTTGGTTGTGGAAAGAAAAGTTCTTGAAGTGGAAATTAGCAAATTAAATGAAACAGTATTGTCTTTAAAAGACGAAAATAAATCTCTCAAGGAAAACATTGAATATTTCAAAAACCCGGAAAATTTAATCAAAGAATTAAAATCCCAATTTAATTACAAAGAAGTAGGCGAAAAATTAATAATAATCGTGCCAAATGCTACCGGCAGTTTTACAACAAGCCCCGTACCATAACTAATAAGATTCGGAGATTTTAAGAATAATTATTCATATCGTTTCCTATGCTGGACAAAACGTTGCGATCGCAGTTATGGTACGGGGCAAGCACAAATCAATAAAGCGAGATTAGTTTAGTGGTAGAATATCTGCTTCCCAAGCAGAGGGCACCAGTTCAATTCTGGTATCTCGCACAGAACAAAGCAAAATTCTTGAAAGTTTAATTCTGGTGGCTATATATACTTCTGTATGAACTTACTTTAGCGAAAATTCGTGATTTTGAATAGCGGCTTACCCCCTTCGTTCACCCCTTCATCCTGACCTGCTCTTATCTTCAACCCCGACTAATACTCCTCATGTCTGGTGGTGGCGCCACGAAAGTCCGCCTTCGGCAGACTGCTCCCAAAGCCGCGCTTTGCGCGGCCGAATCAACTTTGGTATACTTATTTATTGAAAAAGATTAGTTTTATGGAAAAAATGGAAAATAAAATCGGCAAATCCGCAGAATTAGTAAAATTGGAAAATATATTAAATTTAGTGGAGAATGAAACAAACTTAGAATTGAATACGATAAAATCAAAAATCGAAGTTAAATCCATAGAATTTAGTGCGCTAAATAATTTTACGTCCATTGAAACCGGAAAATCTTTGATTGAGCATTTTAATCAAGTTGCCGGTTAAATTTATTTATGGAACACGATTTTCTGCATGCTTTATACGGCAATATTCTTAAAATGCTCGAAATAGAGCATTTAAACAATGAGGAACGAAATGAAATTTTGAAACGCTTAGCCAATATTTTAGAACAAAGAATATTCATAAAAATCGCATTGTCTCTTGAAGAAACCCATCAATCAAAATTACTGCATCTTTTTTCCGATAATAACGTAAGTGATGAAATGAAATTTGTTTTTATTCACAACCATATACCGAATTTCACTCAATTTTTGGAAAAAGAGCTTATAGCTTTTAAAAAAGATTTAAAAAGCAGAATGCAAGAAAACATCCGAAACTAGGATGTTTTTTAGTTGACTTATTATAAAAAGGATGGCAAACTAAGAGTAGAAAGTTTAAAACAAAAAAGGAGCTATCGTGATTATTTTAGAATGTGCCGGAAGGTTCTTGGATAGTATTTCCAAATTCTTAGAAAAAACGCTTTTAGAAGCGATTAGCGTTTTCTACACAATCAAGAAACGCGAGCGAACGCAGATAAAGAGTAGTCAAGATTTGAAAGAAAAAATTTTAAACACCAAGTTTTTGAAAGAACAGCTTTTTACTGTGCCGAATATGTTTTCATTAAGCCGTATTCCTTTGGGTTTAGCGCTTTGGCCGATGCTTGCTTATGGGTTTCCTTTTTATATCACTGCTCCGGTTATGATTATCGGATTAATAACCGACGGTTTGGACGGTCCTTGGGCGAGAAAAGAAGGAGAAACCATTTTGGGGCAGTTTTTGGATCCTTGGTGCGATAAGTTTTTTCTTTTTTGCTGTTTTTTAGGTTTTTATTCTTTAATCTGGGAGCCGGTTTTTTGGATACTTCTTGTTATTGAAGCGGTTTTATTCGCAGTCTCAATTATAACTTTTTTCAATATCAAATTTAATTGGTTTCTAATGCAAATGAATTTTAAGTCAAACCGGTGGG
>JASEIC010000022.1 GCA_030017555.1 Patescibacteria group bacterium
CAGACCACAGGAGGCCTCGGGGAGAATTGAACTCCCGTAAACGGTTTTGCAGACCGTTGCGTAACCACTCCGCCACGAGGCCCTATCTCAGAGATTATACCTCTTTTGTAAAATTTCTTTTTATTATCCGCCTTTTAGAAATTTTTCACGGCACGTTGCTTCACTTCTTGTAGTAAAGGTTTCGTTTGTAAGTAACTGCCAGGGTCGGTAAAACTGAGTTGATTTCGCTTTTCCGACGTTGTGTAATAAAATTCGTTTTCCCAAATTATTAGTCGAACCGATATAAACGTCACCATTTTTAGAACTTTTAAGTATGTAGACGTTGTACATAATGCATAAATAGATTATTTTTGCTCTTCGATTTCAAACGCAAGGTGCGGCAATGGTTTGATGTTTAATTTTTTAAGAAGCATGTGTTGTAGGCGACCGCGATGTTTTTGAAGCAGGGAATATACTTCCGGCCCTTTTTCATACGGAATAATACCAAGCTTGACGCGTGAGTGCAATAAATCTTCATCTACTTCAACATTAATAATTGTAACAAGCGCGTCGTCAAAATTTAACTCTCGAACAAAAAGCTTGCTTAATTCTTCTTGGATTAAACTTGCAATTTTAAGATTTCTAAAAGGCCGCATTATTTAAAGATTAATTGCCGAATAAGAGTTTATTGCCGACTTTAATCGATTCTTCGCTTTCAATTAAAAGTCCTGCTTCTTGTCCGGTTTGGGCTTCGGATATGTCTTTTCTTTGTGATTGAAGATTAATGATTTTGCCCGTGCCCAATAATTTCTTGTCTTGCCAAATTTCAAAAGATTCCTGGTTTTTGATAGGGCCCAAAATTACTTTGCCGCCGATTATTTTTTGCTTGCCTTTCGATCCGCCAAAAATCGCAAGGATTTCTATTGAACGCATTTCTTTAGAAATTGTTTTAGCGGCGTATTCTTTTATGCTTTTTTCCAATTCATAAATTATTTGTGAAGTAATGATGATTACTTTTTGAGAGCGGACAATGTTTAGAGCCGCTTTATCGGCTTTTACTCTAAAACCGATAATTAAAGCTTCGGTGCTTTCTGCTGTTTTAACATCGCTTTCGTAGATATTACCAATGGAACCTTGGATGATTTTTAGCGGAATCTCTTTGGAAATTTTGTGAACCAGGTCTTCCAAAGCTTCCAAAGAACCCGCCTCATCCGCTTTCAAAATTAATTTTAAAGTTTCATCTCTTTCTTCTTGGGTGGAGTTTACTTGCTTGTTTTTTTTAGCAGTTGTTGTTTTGGCCCGTGCTGTGAGTTTTTTGCCGGCTATAAATTCCTCGCCGATTTTGGGCGCGTTTTCAAAACCAAAGATTATGGCCGGTGAACTCGGTAAAAGCGATTTTACGCCCTTGCCTAAGAAATCCTCAAGTATTTTTATTTTTCCTGACGCGGTTTCGGTTTGAATTATTTGACCGGCTTCAAGTTTGCCATCTTCAAGAATTACGCCGACAATAATGCCTCGTCGCGGATCAAGGTGACAGGAAAGTATTACGCCTGTTGCTTGAGCAAGCGGATTAAAGGAAAAGCCTTCAATATCAGCGACAAGAAGCAAATGGTCTAAAAGTTCATGAATGCCGGTACCAATTTTTGCAGAAATTATATTCCAAGAAATAGAACCGCCAAAACTTTCAAGAAAAACTCCGGTCTGCATTAAATCTTGTTTGGTTTTTTCTATATTGGCATTGGATTTGTCGATTTTATTGATTGCGATAACATACGGAATTTTTGCGTCAAGAATATATTTTAGCGCGTCTTTGGTTTGCGGTTTTACGCCGTCATCAGCCGCAACAACAAGAATCGCTAAATCAGCAATTTTCGCGCCATAGCCGCGCATTCTGGAAAATGCTTCATGGCCGGGCGTATCAATGAAAGTAATTTTGCGGTTGTTATGAATTATTTCATAAGCGCCGATTGATTGAGTAATGCCGCCAGCTTCTCGCGTTGCGACATTTGTTTTTCTGATATAATCCAAAAGCGTGGTCTTGCCATGGTCAACATGACCCATTACCGCCACAATAGGCGGTCGGGGTTCTTTTTGTTTGGTTTGTTTGTTAACATTTATCATACTTTGTATTGTAAAATTACCAGAGAAATGATATAAATACAAGAAGTTTTGGAGGAGTGGCCGAGTGGTCCAAGGCACCGGTTTGCTAAACCGTGACCGCCTTAAAAGCGGTCCGTGGGTTCGAATCCCACCTCCTCCGCCAGTTGTTTTAAATATTGGCCCCATCGTCTAATGGTTAGGACAGCGCCCTTTCACGGCGTAAATAGGAGTTCGATTCTCCTTGGGGCTACTAGTAATAAAAAACTCCCGAAAAGGAGTTTTAATTATTTTTTACTTATCTTGACAAATTAGTTTTTGGTGGTAAAGTAAAAATGAATTCAGTATTTTAACAAAAAAATAAGAAAGGAGATACAGTCATGAAAAATAGTTTAATAAGCATTGTTTTAAGAGCTGTTTTGTTACTTGTTATTTTTCTCGCTGTTTTTTGCAAAAAAGAAGTAAATGAGCCGGAAGTGCCGAAATTCGGAACATTGGTAGTTATTTCAACACCGACTGGCGCCGCTATTACTTTAGATAAAAATAGTACAGATAAAATTACGCCGGCTACTTTTACTAATTTAATTGTTGGCATTCACGAAGTCGCCCTTTTTTCTGCCGGTTATAATAAATGGGTTGGTAATGTTCAGATAATCGGCGATAAAACTCAAAATCTTAATGTGAATTTATCAGTGAAATGTCCAGGCGATAACATTATCGGTAATCTTAATTTGCCGCCCGAAATTAATATTATTGGTCTTAAAGCCGGTGATACACAGGTGAAAGGCAAAGCTAATAATGTTGATACAAAAAAATATCGTGTGGTGCTTTGGGCAAAAACCGATTTTTATTATGTTCAGCCATTAGTTTCAAACCCTTTTACTTCAATTTGCGGTGATGGTTCTTGGTATAATAGCACTCGTTCTTGGGATAGAGTGGTAGCGCTTTTGGTTGATCAAAATTATACAGCGGGTGATAAACGTATTGAACATCCTTCGCTTGCCCCGAATGTGCTTGCGTGGGACGAATATCCGGCAAAATGTTCGCCCACGGGTATTGTCGGAAATATAAATGAACCGCCGGCGATAAAAATAATCGGTCTTAAATCAGGAGATAAGAGAGTTAGCGGGTCTGCTGACAACACAGATGTCAGTAAGACTAAAGTGGTTTTATACGCAAAAACAGATTATTGGTATATTCAGCCAATAATTGCTAATCCTTACACTGGTATTTGCGGCAACAGCGGATTGTGGAGCAATACTACTTATCCTTGGAACAGAATAATTGCTCTGTTGGTTGATCAGACTTATATTCCTCAAAGTAAAGTTTCTGACCATCCATCGTTAGCTTCTGGCGTTTTGGCCTGGGACGAGTATCCATCACCGTGTACGCCGGTAGGAATCGTTGGCAGTCTTGATTCTTTGCCGGAAATAAAAATAACCTCCGCTGCTTCTGGTTGGATTAAAGGTGAAGCTAAAAATATTGATGTTGGTAAAATTCGCGTGGTGCTTTGGGCAAAAACAAATATCTGGTATGTCCAGCCCTGGGTTGCTCTGCCTTATACGCAAATTTGCGGTAATAATGGTTTTTGGGAAAATTCCACTCATTCTTGGAATACTATGGTTGCTTTGCTCGTTGATTCAAGTTACGTGCCGGGTGCTACCAGAAATTACCATCCTTCCGGTGATCGCGGTGTGGTTGCGTGGGATCAATATCCTAAGTGATTATAATTTACGAAATGAAAGGAGAGAGAAATGAGAAAAAATTTAAGAAATGCTACTCGAATAATTTTATTCATTGCGATTCCATTAATCGGATTATCGTGCAAAAATGATGCGGTTGTTGATAATAATAATCTGTTGCCGGAAATAAAAATAACCTCCGCTGCTTCTGGTTGGATTAAAGGCGAAGCTAAAAATATTGATGTTGGTAGAATCCGCGTGGTGCTTTGGGCAAAAACTGACCAGTGGTATGTGCAACCATGGATAGACAAACCATATACGAATATATCTTTAAACGGCTCGTGGGAAAATTATACTCATTCTTGGAAACGTATCGTTGCTTTGTTGGTAGACGAAACATACATTCCCGGAGCAACGCGTATGTATCATCCATCTGCGGATGCAGGCGTCGTTGCGTGGGATGAGTATCCAAACAAAAAACCTGATCGGGTTATTAATTTCAGCGGATTTAACTGGAAAGTAAAAGATGCGGATTTTGCCGGTCCCGGACCAAATTATTTTTCTGACAGCGCTTCCAATGTTTGGGTTGATAATGAAGGATTGCATCTTAAAATCAATTATCGCGACGGACACTGGTACTGCGCTGAAGTTTTTGCCGAAAGATCATTAGGTTACGGCACCTACACGGTTCAACTCGGCAGTAGAGTTGATTCTCTCGATTATCGCGCCGTTGCTGCTAGTTTTATCTATGAAACCGATATTCGAGAAATCGATATTGAATGGTCAAGGGTGCTCGCTTATCCCGATAATATGCAATATGTTGTTCAGCCGTGGTATAACCCGGGTAATCTGATAAGATTTAAAATGCCGGCCGTAAAATACTCCACGCATCAATTCATATGGTTAAAAGACAGCGTTGTTTTTAAAAGCTGGCGGGGATTGGAAATATATCCTTTGTATCAAGACAGCTTGATTCAAACATGGATTTATCGCGGTTATAATATTCCTCCGCCGGGCGACGAACGAATGCGATTTAACTTATGGCTCGAAACAACTCCGCCGCTTAGTGGTAAAGGCGACGAGTTTATTATTAAATCATTCAGCTTCAAACCTTAAATATTAGATATCTAATTTAAAGACCTCTTTTTCAAAAGAGGTCTTTTCTAAAACATTTTTATCTGGTAAGCTCAATAATATAATTGATAATTAAGAATATGAAAAAGAAAGAAGATTCGCCAATAAAAAACAAAGAGGAAATAAAAAAAGAAATAAGCTGGCGGGCGGCGGAGTATGATTATGTCAAGAAAGATATTTCGTGGTTTTGGATCGTGGGCGGAGTTGCGACCGCTTTGGTTTTAGTTGCTATTTGGCAGGGGAATTTTTTCTTTGCGGTTTTTATCGCGTTGGCCGGCGCGGTAGTTCTTTTTTTTGGACGGCGCCGGCCTCAGATTTTGGATTTTAAAATTAATGAAGTCGAGGTTCGTATCGGAAAGATTGAATACAAATTTGAGCTTTTTGAAAATTTTTCTTTTCGGAAAAGGCCGATGTTTTTAGATGAAATTGTATTGAAGAAGAAAACCGCATTTAACCCATATGTAAAGATTCCAATTGATTCAAAATTAGCTGAAGAAGTTAAAAGCGTGCTTCTTGAAAAATTGCCGGAAGTTGAATATCAGGAATCGCTCATTGAGATTTTTTCAGATTGGTTGGGGTTTTAATCCCCGCCTTTCGGAAATTCCGAAGGGTGAGAAATGCCCTCGTCGTTCAACGGACAGGACGCGAGATTGCGGATCTCGTAATAGAGGTTCGATTCCTCTCGAGGGCACCAAAACTAACTTGTTCGGGAATGACTGCTCCGCGCGGCGAGTACGCCGCGCTCCCTGCCTTGCCGGCAGGCAGGCGCAGGGCAAAATCCGCTTTTGTTTTCGCCGTAAAATCCCAGAGTTCGCCCCAAT
>JASEIC010000023.1 GCA_030017555.1 Patescibacteria group bacterium
TGGGTCTTTGATTGCTCTCGGACTCAAGCGACTCAAATGTCCGCCCGATTGGCAGACAAGTACGGTCTTGCACCTTTGTAAGGATTTAGCCGTTTCACTTCTGCTTTGTTATCCCTATGGCAGAATTAGGCCGACAAGCTTGGGATTGGGCCTTCTTTTGGTTTTCACCAAAAGACGTCACTGCTCGCACCTCTATTCTTACGAACGACGGGCGTTACCCGCTACAATTGCCGGGCATATTATGCTTAGCAAGGTGTCCGGACTTTCCTCACAAATTCCGTCAAAATTTCAAACAGAAATTTTGTTTCGGAATTTAGTGCCCCGCCGACGGCGGGGCGACTCAGTTTTGCAACCAATCGTTTTCACTCTTGGGCAAAACTGGCGCTACTACTTGACTTACCAATATAATTATAGCTCGTTTGAATATTTTGTCAATTTCAATTAAAATAAATAAAATTTAAGCCGATGTAGCTCAGCTGGCAGAGCAACGCTTTCGTAAAGCGTGGGTCGTCGGTTCGAATCCGACCATCGGCTCCACAATTAGACTTTGGTCTTTTTGACCGGTGAGAAGGAAAAAATTGGTGACGCGCGCAAAATCAAAAAATGTAAAGAAAATTTTTCTGCGAGGCAGTGCCGTTTCGCGGCACGGTGGCGGGGCTTTCGTTCATCACGAATTTTTGATAAAGTAGGTTCGAGCGAAATCATAAATATACTCCATGGAATATAATTCTAATATTGTTACAATTTCTGTTTTAGCTGGCGCGGGCGGGGATGACGCAAAAGATTGGGCGCAAATGCTTTTACGGATGTATAAACGTTTCGGAGAACGAAAGGAATGGAAGATGGTGTCTATAAACGACAATACAATCGAACTTCGAGGGGAGGGAACGTATATTCGACTAAAAGAAGAATCCGGCGTGCATCGTCTTGTCCGTATCTCTCCTTTTGATGCGAAGGGTTTACGCCATACTTCATTCGCGCTCGTGGAGGTTCTACCTGAATTACCCGCAGTAGAAGCCGCATATATTCAGATTCCGGAAAAAGATTTAAAAGTAGAATTCTATCGTTCCGGCGGTCCGGGCGGTCAAAATGTAAATAAAGTGGAAACTGCAGTGCGAATTGTGCATTTACCAACTGGAATTATGGCGTCTTCTCAAGCAGAAAGATCGCAGGCGGCTAATCGTGATCGAGCGCTTAGGCTTTTAAAAACTAAATTAGCAAAACTTATGGAAGAACGTCACGAAAAAGAAGTAGCTGATTTAAGGGTAAAAATAAAACCAGAATGGGGTCACGAGATCCGTTCTTATGTGCTTTATCCGTATAAACAAGTAAAAAATCATCGAACCGGGCTTAAAATATCGCGCGTGGAAGAAGTTTTGGACGGCAATATTGATTTATTATTGGAAAAAATTAAGTTCTAAACTGTTTAGTGGATTAAGTTGTTTAAAAATGTTAAAATTGTAGACATTGATTAATAAAAAGATTGTTTAAACGGAATTTACATGATTATATTTCAAAACGTTACAAAAAATTTTAATCATAATATGGTTGCTTTGGAAAAGATTAGTTTTAAAATTCAACCCGGCGAATTTGCTTCTATTGTTGGTCGTTCTGGAGCCGGCAAGTCAACCGTTGTTAAGCTTTTAATCGGTGAAGAAAAACCAACCAAAGGACAAATTTTCTTCGGTTCTTATGAAGTTAATAAATTAAAGTTGCGGGAATTTCCAGAATTTCGGCGGCATATTGGCGTGATTTTTCAGGAGTTTCGATTGCTTGCTAAAAAAACGGTTTTTGAAAATGTGGCCTTTGCTCTTGAAGTGGCTGGTCGACCCCAGAAAGAAATTAATGAATTTGTGCCGCAAGTTCTAGATATGGTCGGGATAAAAGATAAAATGTTAAATTTTCCAGCCGAGCTTTCTGGCGGTGAAAAACAAAGGGTGGCTATTGCGCGGGCAATGATTAATCATCCCGATGTTTTAATTGCCGATGAGCCAACTGGCAACCTTGATCCATACAACACTTGGGAAGTTATTAAACTTTTAACTAAAATTAATGAATTGGGCAGTACGGTGATACTTGCCACGCATGATAAGGAAATCGTAAATACTTTAGGCCAGCGAGTAATTACTTTAGATGGCGGTAAACTAATTAAGGACGAGGAGAATGGACGTTTTATTGCTTAAATTATGATTGTTACGCTTTCAAGAATAATCAAATACGGATGGCGAGGGTTTTTGCGAAATGGTCTGCTTTCAGTTTCAACTATCAGCATTATGGTTTTAGCCGCCGCTGTTTTTGAGGGCGTGATTCTTTTTAATGTTATTGGTAAGGGCGCGGTTCAGTCGATTCAGGAAAAAATAGATATCAGCGTTTATTTTAAAAGTAATATTCATGAAGACTCGATTTTGAATTTCAAAAAAACTTTGGAAAAATTTGATGAAGTAATGAATATTGAATATATTTCACGAGACCAAGCGCTTGAGGAATTTAAGAAACGACACGCCGGAGAAGCAGTAATTACTCAAACATTAGATGAACTTGATGTTAATCCGCTTTTAGCTTCGCTTAATATCAAAGCTAAAGAACCAAGTCAGTATAAAGCAATTGCTGGTTATCTTGAGAATGCTGATTTGCAGAATTCTGCAGAAAAGATTACTTATGCCCAAAATCAGGTTGTTATTAATCGATTAATTGCTTTTATCTCCATCTTAAAAAGCGGCGGTCTTGTTCTTACGCTCTTTTTGTCATTTTTAGCCGTAATGGTGATTTTCACTACTATTAGACTTGCGATTTATTCTAATAGCGATCAAATTGGAATTATGCGTCTTGTGGGGGCTTCCAATAGTTTTATTCGAGGTCCGTATATTGTTGAAGGCATTATTTACGGAGTTATTGGGGGGATTTTAAGTTTTCTGATTCTGGTGCCGCTTATCAATTTTATCTCGCCTTATATAAATAATTTTATTCCAGAAGTTGATCTTAAAATGTATTTTCAAACTAATTTATTTACAATCCTTTTTTATCAATTGATTTTCAGTATTGGGTTGGGAATTGTATCAAGTATTATTGCGGTTCGAAGGTATTTGCATGTTTAATTTCTTATAACGTAAGGTTATGACAGTTATTTTATTTTTGACTTTTATCGCGGGTTTTATTTTCCTTCTTAAAGGAGCTAGTTTATTAATTTCTGGCAGTTCTTCTTTGGCTAAACGTTTTGGAGTTTCTGATTTTTTTATCGGTATTACCTTTGTGACTTTTGGCGTTTCAATACCCGAATTAGTCGTGAATATTACAGCCGCCGTTAAAGGTAGTTTTGATATAGGCATCGGTAATATTTTGGGAAGTAATATCGCCAACATTTTGCTTGTTTTGGGCATTTCCGCTTTAATCGCCCCGATTATTGTTAAATTAGAAGCGGTGAAAAGAGAAATTCCTTTGAGTTTGTTGGCATTAGTAATTTTATGGCTTTTGGTTAGTGACGGCATGCTTAGCAATTTTGACGGTTTAATTCTTCTTATTCTTTTTTTCGCTTTTTTTGTTCATATTTTGAATATTAAAAAAGAAGACGTGAAACTTGAAAAAATAAGTAGTGTAAATGTTCATCCCTTACATCATTCTATTTTGATGGTTTTGATTGGTTTTGCGGGTTTGTTTTTCGGCAGTAAATGGTTATTAGACGGGGCAATAGAAATTGCTCGTTTTTTAAGAGTAAGCGAGGCGGCAATTGGTTTTACAATTGTAGCAATAGGTACTACCTTGCCGGATTTAACAGCTTCAATAGTTGCTGTTTATAAAAAGAAACTGGATATTGCGGTAGGTATTATTATGGGAGCCAATATATTTAAAGTGCTTTTTATTATCGGTTTAATAGGCATAATTAGCGCATTCCCGGTCTCTAAATTGATTTTGAACGGAATTATGTTCACGATATTTGTCACTTTGTTGTTTTTCGCTTCGATTTTTATCGGGCACAAATATATTATCGAAAGGTGGCAAGGCGCATTTTTTATTGCCACTTATATTATTTATCTCTTTTATGTTTTGTATATGAGTATTATTTAAGAACAAAAATCCCGCAAATTGAATGCAAATCAATCCAGTATTTTAAAGTTATTAATTAATTTCCAAAAGTTCAACTTCAAATATTAACGTGGCTTTCGGTGGAATAGGTCCGTCCGGCGTGCCAATATCTCCATAAGCAAGTTCGGGGGGAATTGTTATTTTTCGCTTTTCACCAATTTTCATTCCTAAAACTCCCAAATCCCATCCTTTTATTACTTGACCACTTCCCAAAAGAAAAGAAAATGGAGTTCCTCGATCAATACTTGAATCAAATTTTGCGCCATTTTCTAAGATTCCTACATAATGAACAGTAACTTTGTTGCCGTTTTTTGCGGTTTCTCCGCCTCCTTCTTTTAAAATTTCTATTTTCATATTTTGGATTTCATGTGAATTATTATTGGTTGTCGACTCTTTTGGTGTTTCTCGTTGAATTTTATTTGTTAGCGGCAATTCTTCTTGGTTTTTATCAGGAAATAAATATATTCCTATAATTGTAATAGCAAGTACAATAATTAATCCGATTATAATTTTTTTATTCATGGAATTATTTTAGCATAATTTATTTTTTAAAATCAATTATTAATGATTAAGTAGCGTTAGTTGTGGGGTGGGTAATTTAGGTTTACGAAATAGCTTTTTTTGCGAATAAGTGGTATATATTGGGTAGATTTTTAAAAACTTAACTTAAATTAGAGAGGAATGTTATGAAACTGCTAAGAAACAAAGAGTGGCCGCTTATTCGTTTTGTGGCGCCTGTTTTTCCAGAAGTAAATATTTTCTCGAAATCTGCCAAAAAAACCACTCCGCTCGGACCCATTAATGTGGCAACTTCCGCAAACAAAGTGTGGGGATGGCGCGTAGAAGTGATTGATGAGAACAACTATGACGGTCCACGGGACGAGAAAGGATTGCCGGATCACGAACGATTGCAAAAGGAAAATCCCGCGTCCGTAGCCGGTTTTTATTGCGGACTTTCTTCTACGATGGATCGCGCGTTTGAGTTGACCGAGTTTTATCACAATCAAGGAACAATCAATCTGGCGGGTGGTTGGCATGCGCATTATTGCCCCGAGGAAGTATTGAATCATCATGCGGACATTGTGGTTCATGGAGATGGAGAGATTGTAATTCAGCAAATATTAGCAGCCCTGATGCGTGATGAAACGATTAATAATATTCCCGGAATTTCTTTCTGGGAAAACAATCAACAAAAATTCAATCCTCCTGCAATGCTTCAAGTGCCGAATTTAAGCGATCTTCCTTATCCCGATTTTGGTCTTCTGCGGTACGCGAAGAAAATGAAAATATATCCAATTAGCCGTGTTCGCGGATGTAATAGAAATTGTGAATTCTGCAGTGTGAAAGGAAAACCGAGATGGGTCAGTCCGCGATATATGCTTCAGCTAGTGAAATGGCT
>JASEIC010000024.1 GCA_030017555.1 Patescibacteria group bacterium
AAATACTAATCCTGATATTGCTCCTGAATCGGGTTTTGAAAACGCGGCTATTGCGGCTGGAATGACTTACTTAGATTTTATTAGCGCAATTATTAAAAACACTTTGAAAAGAAGCGGCAGAAAGGAAGTTGTTGAAAAAGACTGATTTTAGTTGTTTAATTTTAGTAGAGGTTTTAATTCTAAAAATATATAAAAAGGGCCTATAATCTAGTGGTACGATGCCACATTTTCACTCGCCCACCAATAGCTCTTGGGCCTATGGTTTAGTGGTAGAACACGGCATTCGCATTGCCGAGACGGGAGTTCGATTCTCCCTAGGTCCACCAGACAGGAAATTGCAAGCAAGGGGTAGTCGCTTCGCTTCGCTCGGCGACCAAATCGTAAGGTTTTCTGGGCTTAAAAATCAGTTGGCGATTCTGCATTTTAGAAAAAGAATTAATTATTATTTAGAATAAACGCTTAATTAAGTTTCTTATAAAAAGCATTCCGTGTCGGAGAGCCATTTCCCGCCATAATTTTTTTGGACGGGTGATATTCTGGAATTTTTTTTCACGAATTGCTTTGAAAACCGAAGTAATATTTTTTGTTTCCGCTTCAATTATTGCGTAATCATAGTTTAAACCCCAAAGATCATGCGTGTCAGATGAGGCGATAAAAGGTAAGTTATATTTTTTAGCAATTAACTCGCCCTTTAAATTTCTGTTAAATTTTTTCGAATAAAACCAAGAAAGTTCAATCGCATCGAAGATTTTAATATTAGGTTCGAGTTTTTCTTTTAGAGAGTAATTGCCGTAAAAAAACGGATGCGCCGCCAAAATAAAAATTTCCGGATGTTGTTTTTTATACTTTTCAAGTTCGGCAAAAGTATTAATAGTTTCGCTTTCTTGATCGGCATTTAAAATAACCACGTGTTTTTTTTCGATAGCGCGTTCAATTCCGTTAATTAAAAGGATATTATTTTTAGCGGCATAATTGTGGTATTCCGGCAAATTTATCAGTTTTTGGTGACAGGCTAGAGCTATTATTTCAAAGCCAAGTTTTTTAGCCTTATCAATGCCTTCATAAAACGAGTGTTTTATGCCTTTATCACGAGGATCGTCGTTTGTGTGGAAATGCAGATTAGTCTTAAATTTCATAGGTTTATATGCTATAATTTATACTAGCGTAAATAGCTAAAGGTCGACAATCGTAAAACTTTTTAAAAGGTCAAATAAAAGTTAATTTTTTGTATGGTTATTCAAGATTTAGCGGATATTATTGGCGATCCATTGCAAAACGTTTGGTCAGGCGCAATACAGGTAATTGGCAATATTATCGTTGCTGCTGTTGTGCTTATTGTTGGTGTAATTATTGCTAACGCTTTGGCTAAATTAGTTGAAGAATTAATCAAGCGCATTAAACTTGATAATATTTTATCTGGCGCGGGTTTAAAGCCGTATTTTGAAAGGGCCGGCATAAACCTGAATAGCGGTCGTTTCTTGGGCCAATTGGTTTATTGGTTTTTAGTGATAGTTTTCTTGTTGGCCGCAAGCGACGTGCTTGGTTTTGTGGCGCTTTCTGGTTTCTTGCGCGGCGCAGTGGATTATATTCCAAATGTTATTGTTGCGGTTTTGATTATGCTTGCGGCGGTGGTTATGGCTAATTTCTTGCAGCATATTGTTCGCGCTTCGGTTAAAAGCGTTAAACTTCATGCCGCAAGTTTCTTATCGCATCTTACCTGGTGGGCAGTGGTTCTCTTTGGATTTTTTGCCGCTTTAAGTCAACTCGGTATTGCTGTTAATATTATCAATTCATTAGTGACTGGATTTGTCGCAATGTTAGCGCTTGCCGGCGGTATTGCTTTTGGTTTGGGTGGTAAGGATTACGCATCATATCTTATCTCCAAACTTCGCGAGAAAACCGAAAGATAACATTTTTATGAAACGAATTAAACTCCGCTCCGACCTAGGTTGGAGCGGAGTTTAATATTATTCGTACATTTGCAAATTTTTAGATGCGTGTTAATATTTCTTTTATGTTTGCAGTAATTGAAACTGGTGGAAAGCAATATAAGGTTTCTGCCGGTCAAAAATTAAAAGTTGAGAAATTAGACGCGAAACAAGGTTCAGCGGTTCATTTTGATCACGTGCTTCTTGAAGCCGATGGCGCAAATATTATAATCGGCGAGCCCTATATAAAAGGAGCTATGGTTGAAGCCAAGGTATTGAGGGAGGCAAGAGACAAAAAAAAGATAGTTTTTAGATACCATTCAAAAACTCGATATCGAAAGTTTAAGACTCACCGACAGCATTTTACTGAAATAGAAGTTTTAAGCATTAAGTAGAAATTCCGTGAGAGTTGTTTCGCAGGATTTCGTAAAGAATATGTTAAAATTTAAGAAATGACAGTCGGCATATTTGAACTCGCAATAGTGATTTTAATCGCCGCGGCGCTTGGGGTTGCGGCTAAATTATTGCGTCAGCCTATCATTCTCGCTTATCTCGGCGCCGGTTTATTAATCGGCGCTCTCGGTTTTACGCGCCTTTTAGGCGAAGAAACTTTTCATATTTTTTCCAATCTTGGCGTTATGTTCCTCCTTTTTTTGGTGGGCATGCAGCTTAATTACGCCTCTCTTAGATTAGTTGGCAAGGCGTCGGTTCTGGTGGGTTTGGGGCAAATTGTTTTTACCTCGCTTATCGGTTACGGCATCGCCATCGCTTTGGGTTTCATCCCTCTTCACGCCGTCTATATTGCGGTGGCTCTAACCCTTTCCTCAACGATTATTATTGTCAAACTGCTCTCGGATAAAAAAGATTTAAACAGTTTATACGGAAAGATTAGCGTCGGCTTTCTTCTCGTTCAGGATTTTGTGGCCATTCTTTTTCTTATTTTTCTTGCCGGTTTGGAAGTCAAAGGCGGAATTTCGCCGCTTCTAAACACCTCGCTTACCATAGTTAAAGGCATTGCGCTTTTCGCGATTATGTTTTGGTTGGGCCACAAGATTTTGCCTAAAATTTTCGACCAGCTGGCCCGTTCCGAAGAATTACTTTTTCTTATCAGTTTGGCTTGGCTATTTATGGTGGCGGCCGTCGTTTCAAAATTGGGTTTTTCCGTTGAGATTGCCGGTTTTCTTGCCGGCCTCGCTCTTGCTAATTCTTCCGAACGTTTTCAGATTTCAAGCCGGGTAAGTTCCCTTCGCGATTTTTTCATCCTCATCTTTTTTGTTATTTTAGGATCTTCCGTCAGCGTTTCGGTTATGAGCGGTTTAATTTTGCCGGTCATTATTTTTTCTCTTTTTGTTCTCATCGGCAATCCTCTCATTGTTCTCATTATTATGGGAATTATGGGTTATCGGAAGCGAACAAGTTTTTTTGCCGGCGTAACCGTTGCCCAAATATCGGAGTTTAGCTTGATTCTTGCCGCTATGGGGCTAAAAGTCGGTCACTTAAACGAGTTGATTGTGGCGCTTATTTCCGCCGTTGGCATTATCACTATCGGCCTTTCCACTTATCTTATCGTCTACGCCGATAAAATTTATAAAAAAATTTCCCCTTTGCTTTTCGTCTTTGAGAAAAAAAACGTCTCTGAAGTCGATATTCCCGCCGACGGTTTTCAAAAATCAATCGTTCTTATTGGTTGTCATCGGACAGGAGAGAGCATCGCCGCAAGTTTGCCAAAAGAAGACGTGCTTATTGTTGATTTTGATCCGGACGTTCTCGTCCGGATGAAAAAACGCGGCTATGCGACGCTCTACGGCGACGCCCGCGACCGAGAAATTTTTGAAGTTTCGGGAATGGTCGTAGCGCGGCTCGTTATTTCCACCAGCCCCGATCTTGAAGACAATCTTACTCTTCTTGAAGAATTAAAAATTATTTCTCCGCGGCCTAAAGTTGTGGTTCGGGCCGAAACCGAGGAAGAAGCAAAAATTCTTTACGAAGCCGGCGCCGACTATGTTCTTCTGCCGCATTTTACGTCCGGCCAGTATTTCGGGAAGACAATCGCCGTTGATCCCCAAATGGGGATTTTAGACGAATTAAAAAACCACGATCTCGAGCTTCTTGGAAAAGAAAAGTGAAAACCGCTAATTTCTAATTCCTTCTTTCTAGGGCGCTGTTTAATGTTTCTTCATCGGCAAATTCTATCTCGCCGCCGGTGGGAATCCCGCGACCGAGGCGGGTGATTTTTTCCGCTAGATTTTTAAATTCCTGGCGGATTAAATCAGCAACAAAATCGCCAAAAGTATTTGGATTTAGGGCAATAATAATTTCTTTTATTTTTCCTCCCATTTCCTTATTTATTCGATCTTTTAATTGCTTTAATCGAAGTTTTTGAATACTTTCTAATACGCCTCGCTCATTTAATTCGCCAAGAATTAAATAATTTCCTTTAAAGCGTCCGGTTTTTTCAATAGAAATTAAATCAGTTTCTTTTTCAATAATGGCAATAATATCGTGGTCGCGTTTTTGATCAGAACAAATATCGCAAAGTTTTTCATTTCCGTTTTTTAAGAAAAAACATTGTCCGCATCGGTCAAGTTCTTTTAACCCGTTTAAAGCTGAAACGAGATTATTAAGGGTTGCGCGGTCAAGGTTTAAAAGAAAAAAAGCAAGTCGCGTTACCAATCTCGGTCCAAGCGATGGCAGTTTTGAAAAACTATCAATAAATTTTTGAATTGATTCTGGAATCACAGTGGTTCTTCGGTTGTGTGTTGAGTGTCGATATTTCGGAAACTCACTTTTTCCGGGTCAAAGCGAAGTTTCATGGATCCAATAGGTCCGTTTCTGTGTTTGGAAACAATAATTTCCGCAATATTTTGATCTTCTTCTGGTATGTCAATCCTTTCCCGGTCTTTTCGATAAATAAAGATAACAACATCAGCGTCTTGTTCTAAGGAACCGCTTTCACGAAGGTCAGATAAACGCGGCACTTTTACCTCTCTTTTATCAACATCGCGCGAAAGTTGGGAAACAGCCAAAACAGGAATATTTAATTCACGCGCCAATCCTTTTAAACCGTGAGATATTTCCGTGACTTGCTGAACAATATTATCGCTGTTAGTTCTTGGGTTGAT
>JASEIC010000025.1 GCA_030017555.1 Patescibacteria group bacterium
TTTTCATTAAATAAAATTTGTTTTACCATACCAGATAATAGAAATTCGATTATTTTTATAATTTCGACTTTTTAGGTTAAATAATTTATTTTATTCAACTAGTTATTCCAAGTAGCGTTTCCAACTGCTGTCGTAGCAGCGATCGAATTTTCACTACCCGGCATAATTTATATATAGTGAACCCCTTAAACTATTCAATAATCGCTAAAATATCGTCCTCATCGCCTACTAAATACTTTTTACCATCGAGCTCCACCTCGTCTGGTCCATATTTTTTGAAGAGGACAATGTCGCCGACCTTTACTGACATTGGAGCCCGCTCGCCTTTATCATTAAGCTTACCGGGTCCAATGGCGAGAATTTTACCTTTTATTGGCTTTTCTCGCTCAGCCGTATCAGGAAGAACAATGCCGGATTTGGTTTTTTGCTCTTCTTCAAGCGGCTCGATAAAAACATGATTTGAGAGTGGTTTGAATTTCATTTTTTATATCCGCCAACTGACGGATTAGCACTCCCGACCTTTTACTGCTAATGTATTAAAATTTTACTTGTAAACGCTTTAATGTCAATACCCTATTCCTTAAAAATGACTTTAAGATTAAGATAATAAAAACACCTCAAAATTATGACTGAATGGCTCAAAAACTATCCAAAAGAAAGTGTTGTCATTAAAGCTTATGAATTTGCCCGCGAAGCCCACAAAGACGAAAAACGGGCCAATAACGATCCTTATATTATTCATTGTCTTAAAGTAGCAGAAACGGTTCATAACTGGCATCTTGATGAATCGTCAATTGCCGCGGCCTTGCTTCATGATGTTGTAGAAGATACGTCTTTCACTCTAAAGGAAATCGGAAAAAAATTCGGTCAAGAAATCGCTTTTCTTGTTGATGGACTTACGAAACTTGAAACTATTAAGTATCCTGGCGAAGAAACTAATATTGAAAACTTAAGAAAATTAATTGTTTCATTCAGTAAAGATTTGCGAGTCATTATTATTAAACTTGCTGATCGGGAACATAATATGCAAACCCTCCAATATCTGATGCCTAATCGGCAAAGAAAAATTGCTTGGGAAACTTCTGAAATTTACGCGCCCCTTGCCTATCGGCTTGGTATGCAGCAACTTGCCGGTGAACTTGAAGATCTTGCTATGCCTTATTTATATCCGGAAGAATACAAATGGCTCATTGATAATGTTACTGAACTTTATGAAGAACGACATAATTATGCGGAACGCGTAAAACCGGAAATTTTAAAAATTTTGAGCGAGAACAATATTAAACCGCTTCAAATCGATTCGCGAGCAAAACATTATGCCAGTCTTTATAAAAAATTGCTCCGCTACGACATGCAGCTTAATAAAATTTATGATCTTATTGCTCTTCGAATAATCGTAAAATCTATCGAAGAGTGTTATACCGTTCTTGGTATTATCCACAAATATTGGCAACCCTTACTCGGCAGAATAAAAGACTATATCGCCCGACCCAAAATAAACGGATATCGCAGTCTTCATACAACGGTTTTTTGCATTGATAATAAAATCACCGAATTTCAAATAAGGACTATGGAAATGCACGAAGAAGCGGAAATGGGTATTGCCGCCCATTGGGCTTATCAACAAATAAAAAGCTCTGAGAGACATTCAAGAAATTGGCTTGGCGTAAAAAGCCGGCGCGAACTTTTATGGGTTGAACAATTACGAAACTGGCAAAAAACACTTTCCAATAAAAGCGACTACTTAGAATCGCTCCGAGGTGACTTTTTTAAAGAAAGGATTTTTGTTATTACTCCTCAAAATGATGTTATCGACCTCCCGGCTGGCTCAACGCCGATTGATTTTGCCTATCAAATCCATAGTGAAATTGGCGATGAATGCGTTGGCGCAAAAATAAATAACAAAATTGTGCCTTTAGACTACGAACTTCATTCCGGCGATCTAGTTGAAATTACCACCCAACATGGCAAAAAACCATCAGCTGACTGGCTTAAATTTATTAAAACCGCATTAGCTAAAAAAAGAATTAAAAATTTTGTCCGGACCCACGAGAAACGGCTTAGTAAAAAGGCAGAGCCAGCTAATTTGGAATTTAAAATCATTTGCGAAGACCGACAGGGTTATCTAAAAGAAATAACGGAAGTCTTTGAAAAATTAAAAATAAACATTAATTATTTAAACAGCCAAACTGATCCTCGCCATAAATTTACAAACGTTACCGTAAAATGCGAAACATCACCTAATCTAAAATTAGAAAAAATAATCCTGAAACTCAAAAAAGTTCCAGGCACAGCTGAAATAAATTATAAACTAAATCGTTAGTTATTTAAATTCTCTTCGCCCAATAATTTATCTAAAATTGACTGCCACTCTTCCTCGGAATAAAACTGAATTATTACCTTGCCACGCTTACCTTGTTTTGTGACTTTTACCGGCGCGCCTAATTTTTCCTCAAGCTGACGCTCCCAATAATTTTGTTCTCGAGAAATAATATCGGGTTGAGCAATTTTATTTCGCAATTCCCTAACTGTTGTTTTTTTCTCTAAAAGTCCGCCAAAAATCTTTCGCTGTTCATTTAAATCTGTTATACCCAAAAGCATTCTTGCTTGAGAATCATTGATTTTACCCTGATTTAACGTATCTTGAATTTCAGTAGATAAATTAAGGAGTCTTAAAGTGTTAGCAATAACTTCACGGCTTTTACCAATTCGAACGGAAATTTCCCGCTGAGTCATGCCGAATTCATCCTGAAGCCGGGCATAACCGCGAGCCAACTCAATAGAACTTAGATTGCTTCGCTGAAGATTTTCAATCAAAGCAATTTCAAGCCGAGATCGTTCAAAATCGACTTTTCTTACTATTACGGGTATTCTCTCCAAACCGATTTTTTTCGCGGCTATAAGTCGCCGTTCACCGGCAATAAGCTGATATAGAACATCAGTGCCGTGTTCGGTTTCTCTAACAACTTTTGAAACAACTAAGGGCTGTAAAACACCAAATTCGCGGATTGATTGAGCAAGCTCTTCTAAAGATTCTTCATTGAATTCTTTTCTTGGTTGGTAGGGATTAGGTTTAATTTTATCAACTTCAATATGGAAAATTGATTCATTATATGTTTGTTCTTTTTTTGGATGGGCGTAATAAATAACTTCTTCGGTTGCCCTAGAATCTCTTTCATAAGAACGAGGTTCGAGATGAATTGAACGCTCTCCAAAAGGAAACGGATAACTTTTGCCCGTTTGAGGAGCTGCCGGCACTCCACGCAAATAAGAAACTGACTCTTTTTTTTGAGACATAGAAGATGCTATTGGAGCCTGCGATTTTTCAGGTTCTTTGTAATATTTTTTTGGTATTAATGATTCCAATCCTTTACCAGCCATAGATAACTTAATTTTACAACAAATATCAAAAACAAAAAAACCCGGTAGTAGAAATTAGACTTATCTTTTTAGATTACTCACCGCCAGCAGCGGTGCAGTCCAATTTTCACTACCGGGAAAATAAAACAGAGGGGTCGATAGCCCGCTTAACGCAATAGCTTCCTTCAAATGATTATTTCGAGCAAATTTAATTATTTTTATATTAATTAGAAAGAGCAACTCGAAATTATGAAGTACTTGCATAGCGTCAAGCGTACCATTAACCTGCCTCTGCTTTATGTAAACGCACGCGCGTTAGTTCGTGAGTTAAGCGAAGGGCTGCGAAATAAGTCCCATACCGGCCGGATACAAGCGCTTACTCCACAAACACTTCAACTTAATGACGAACTAAAAATATAATACATTAGAGGTATTGCTAGTTCAAGTGTGGATAACAAGAAAATCAACTAGGATAAACTTGTCGGACTAAAAGTATTTTCGTGACCGGTATTAAACGGTTCAACCACCTTATTTTGCGACGGTTCTACTCCACCGATTAATTCGCGAGCTAAACGTTCATAAGCCAAAGCACCGGCGCTTTGAGGCGCATAAAGCATAATTGGTTTTCTAAACTGCGGCGCTTCAGCTAAACTAATTGACCTTGGAATTTCAACATCAAAAACATGATGCGGAAAACGCCGCCGCACCTCTTTAGCGATTTCCCGAGAAAGTCGCTCGCGCTTGTCATACATTGTAAGAAGAGCGCCTAAAATCTTCAATGGATGGCTTAAATTATCACGAATAAGATTGATAGTTTGCAAAAGCTGATCCAATCCTTCAAGACTATAATATTCGCATTGAATCGGAATAAGAACTTCGTCAGCCGCAAGCAGTCCGTTCACAGTCAAAAGATTCAAGCTTGGCCCCAAATCAATAATAATAAAATCATAACGCGACCGGACCTTTTCCATAAAATTCCTTAAGTAGAATTCCCGATCCGGCAAATTAACTAACTCAACTAAAGCGCCGGCAAGATCAGCTGAAGCCGATACGAATTCAAGATTTGATAAATAAGTCGGCTTTACTGCCCGCTCAATAGCTTGTCCGGTTAAAAGCACGTGATAAATTGTTTCATCAGGAGCATGAGTCACGCCCACGCCGACCGTAGCGTTAAATTGAGGATCAAAATCAACAAGCAAGGTTTTTTTACCATGTAAAGCTAAATAAGCGGACAAATTCATTGCAGTTGTGGTTTTACCCACTCCGCCTTTTTGATTGCAAATCGCAATTACCCGAGACATAAATTTATCGTTTATATATGTATTTACTTTATCGCGAAAAAAACACCTTATCAACCTCCCTTGCCTACTTTTTTATGACACTATCAATGAGAAAACGTTCGTAAACGCTAAGGTGACGGAATCGGTATACACAAAAGTCTCAAAAACCAAGAAGAACCTTTAGCGATAAATAAAATTATAAATTGGCTTCAAATAAAGCTTTATTAATGCTTGAAACTTTTCGTCATCACCGGTCAAATACGCTTGAATTAATTGTTCATCTGTTAACATTCCTATAAATCTAATATTATGCTACCTAATCTAAAATTACC
>JASEIC010000026.1 GCA_030017555.1 Patescibacteria group bacterium
ATTCAGGCCGCCCGCAGATTTTATAACGGCAATGTCCGCGATTTAAATATCAAGATTGAATCATTTCCTTATAACTTTATTGCTCAAATGTTTAAGTTTGAAAAGCGCGAGTTTTTTGAGTTGGAAGCCGAAGATTCAGCCGCCAAAGAGCCGGTGAAAGTTAAGTTTTAGTTTTTAAATGCTTTTGCGTCGCAAAAATTCGGTCATAGGATTACGGTTTTTTGTAATTGCCGCGATTATTTTTGTTGCGGCTTTTTCTTCAGCGCAAGCCCAAAGCGTTCAGAAAAGTTATTCTTACGATTTAATTGCGGCAAAATTCAGGATTAATCAGGATTCAACCGTTGACGTTGAAGAAATTCAAACTTTCAATTTCACCGGCAGTTTCCATGCCGGATTAAGAACTATTCCTTTGAAAAAGATCGACAGCATCACTGATATTTTTGTTGTTGATGAAACAACGGACATTCCGCTTCAATATAGCCCAAAAGCTCTTGATAAATTAGACCCGGCGAGCTGGGGCAAATTTACCACCTTCAAGAAAAACGGCATTCAAAACATAGAATGGTATTACAATCTGGAAAACACCAGGCATGCCTGGATTATAGGTTACAAAGTTCACGGTTCTATAGAGTTTGGCAATCCCAGCGACAGATTTTATTGGAATGTATTTACTGATTATGATGTGCCTGTGGCAAATTCTACAGCAGAGATATTTTTGCCCGGCGATTTTTCGGGCAGCGAAGTTTTTATTGGCGCTTACCGGAATAAAAATGATTTGCCGGTTCAAAATTCCGGTTTGGTCAATAAAAATTCTGTTAGTTTGGCGTCTTTAAATTTTAATCCGAAAGAACCGTTTACGATTGATATTAAATGGCCAAAGGGCTTTGTGAGCAAATCCGCTTACTGGTTTGATTTTTTCAAAACTTTCTACGGATTTATTATTGCGCCTTTGGTCATATTTTTAAGTTTTCTTTTTGGTTTTATTTATTGGCTTAAGAACGAAAAATTAAAAAAAGGCAGGGGGACAATCGTGCCTCAATATGAACCGCCGGAGAATTTGCGCCCGGCCATGGCGGAAATCATCACCAAAGAAAAGCTTTCGGAAAAAGCCTTGGCGGCCACGATTATTGACTTGGCGGTGCGAGGGTTTGTAAAAATCGAAGAAGCTCCGCCATTAAATTTATGGAAAATAATTTCCGCATTTTTTAAAAAAACCGAAGTTTCATCATCAACGCCTTCAGGCAATATAAATTCTGTGCGTATGAAATTTGAAAATTTTAGCCGGTGGGTAAAATTTCTTCCTTATATTCTTTTGCTTGCTTTCTTTGTTATGCTTTTTTCTTTTGGTAATAACCATTCTTTTTCCAGCGCTCTTTTCTTTGGGGTCATATTTCTTTTCGCACTTCTTCCTGTTTTGCTGCGATTTATTTTCAAGTCCGGCGGAAGAGGTAAAAAAGATTATCTTATTAAAAAAACCAAAGAATTTGTTAATGACAGTAATCTTCATGATTATGAAAAAGAGTATTTGAGCGTGCTTTTTGCTTCAAAAGATGTTTTTTCAACAAGGGAAATGAAAATATCCGCTGATTATAAAAAAAAGGCGTTCTATTTAACAATCCAAAAAATGAAAGAAAATATTATTAAAGAAACCGAATTAGATACTAGTGCTTTTGAAGTTTCTTTGAGCAAAGAATATAAATCACTTGGCATATTTATAGGCAGTATTGTTTTGGTCTGTTTCTTTTTTTTATTTATTACTGGCAATTTGAATACTCAAGTTGGTCAGTTTGTAATCATAATTGTGGCAGTTATTTTGAGCGTGCTAGGTTTATTTCTGTTTATAAAATACGAAGCGCGTCTTTCGCAAATGGGCAGGATTTTGAAAGAAGATTGGCTTGGGTTTAAAATGTATTTGGAAACTGCTGAAAAATATCGTTTGCAGAATTTAACGCCGGATTTATTTGAAAAATTTCTGCCTTATGCCATGATTTTCGGCATTGAGAAAAAATGGTCGCGAGCTTTTGAAGGAATGCATTTGCCGCCGCCAAATTGGTATGGCGGAGCAATGGTAACCGGCGGTGCGGTTGGCGCGGCAAGTGGCGTTTCGTTTTCGCCAACCGGTTTTAGTACAAGTTTTTCATCAGCGTTTTCAAGTGCCTTTTCAAGTTCCGGCGCTGGAGGCGGCGGAGGAGGAGGAAGTGGCGGCGGAGGAGGTGGCGGAGGCGGCGGCGGCGCAAGTTAAATTTAAAACCCCCGCAATTATTACGCCTAAAAAGTTAGCAAAATTAATGCATTTTAGCGTATAATTTTAACTATGGCCACACTTTACACTCATTACGATTTAAATATCAGAAAAACTTATTTTTTGTTTTTCGGGTTTTTTGTTGTTGTAATTGGCTTGGGTTTTGTTTTTGCGCAGATTTACAATGATTCAAGCATTTTGTGGTTTGCGGTTATTTTTTCAAGCGTGATGAGCATTACAAGTTATTGGTATTCTGATAAGATAGTGCTTCAGATGTCGCATGCTGAGCCGGTTTTAAAAGAAAACGCCCGCGAACTTTATAATATTGTTGAAAATTTAAGCATTACAGCCGGATTGCCAACGCCAAAAATTTACATAATTAATGAACCAGCGCCCAACGCGTTTGCTACCGGCCGCAATCCGAAACATGCCGTCGTGGCAGTAACACGCGGGCTTTTGCAGAAACTCAATAAAACAGAACTGGAAGGCGTGATAGCGCATGAATTATCTCATATTGGCAATCGTGATATGCTTCTTTCCACTGTCGCTGTAATTTTGGTTGGTTTTTTATCTTTAATTTCCGATATGTTTTTGCGTTCGCGATTGTTTGGACTTGGGGGTCGTGATGATAGGGGCGGCGGGCAGGCCGGCATGATTTTATTTTTAATTGGTATTGGACTTTCAATTCTGGCGCCCATTGCCGCGACGCTTTTGCGTTTAGCGATTTCCCGTAAGCGAGAACTTTTAGCCGATGCTTCTGGCGCGCTTCTTACGCGTTATCCCGAGGGACTCGCAAGCGCTCTTGAGAAAATCGCAATGGATTCGACGCCGCTTAGAGTTGCGAGAAACACCACTTCGCATTTATGGTTTGACGATCCGTTTATAAGCGGTATTGGCGATAAACGTTCAATAAAAGGCGCCTGGTTCCATAAAATGTTTATGAGTCACCCACCAGTTGAAGAAAGAATAAAGGCCTTGAGAGGTCTACAAATATAAACATTTAGTAAATATTTTATTGGATTAGAGAAGCAAGTTTTATAATATAATTTATATATGACTATATTAAATAATATTAAGCAAAGTATTTTGTCGCCGAAGTTTTATCAGGAACTTCCGCAAAAACCGTTTTCTTTTTCAATAAAGTATTTTTATTCGCTGGTTTTGATTTTAGCTTTTATTTTGACAATTATTATTTCAATTAATTTCGTGCCGGGTTTAAGTTTGCTACTTAAAAATTTAAGCACAACAGCGGTAAAATCATTTCCTGATAATCTTGTAGTTACTATCAAAACCGGTAAAGTCACCACCAATGTTTTAGAGCCGTTTTTTGTGGAAACGCCGAAAGATTTTAAAGTTGAGAATCAGGAAAATAAAAATGTATCATTGCCGGAAAATTTTTTGATTATTGATACCAGAACTAATTTTTCAATAGATAAATTCAAAGAATACAAAACTCTTTTTTGGTTGACGAGCGATAGCATTGTTGGCCGTGATAATCAAGGTATGAAAATTATAAGTTTGGAAAAAATACCCGATATGGTTGTTGATAAACCGGCGTTTGTTTCATTTGTTGATAAGATAAGACCTTTAATAAAAATGATACCATCGCTTATGGTTGTTGGGATTTTTATTTTCTTGATTGCCGGTTTTTCTTTTAAGCTCATTCATTTGATTCTTTTGGCTTTGCTTATTTGGCTTATAGCGAAAATTAAAGGTTTAGTTATAAATTATAAACAGTCTTATCAAATTGGAATTCACGCAATGACTTTGGGATTAATTTATTATGCTCTTACGTTAGTTTTGCCGATTCGTGTTTTATTTCTTTTCTCTTTTTTGGTTCTTATAGTTGTTTGGCTTAATCTTTTGCCGCAGAAAAAATTAGAGGAAATCGCAAAAAATCTGACGGTTGAATTGCCGTCAAATCCGCAGTAGAATTTTTTCAAAGTTTATTATAAGCTAATTGCGTAAGGAGAGGTCGCATAGTGGTCTAGTGCGCTCGCTTGGAGAGCGAGTATGCGGTAAAATGCATCCAGGGTTCGAATCCCTGCCTCTCCGCCAAAATTCGGAATTCAAATTTCCCGAAAAAATATGGTCGGCACGAAGTGCCGACACAAATGTATTCCCCCCAAAAAATCCTGATTCTGCAAGGATTCGCCACGCTCCGCGTGGATCCTCGTTTGCCAATTCTATATTGTATTTCAAAAAC
>JASEIC010000027.1 GCA_030017555.1 Patescibacteria group bacterium
TGATCAATGCTTTCTCCGCCGTCATACGGAGCAGACCAGGAAAGAATAATGCGGGCGTCAGAAACTCTGGCGCTCAAGTTTGTGATTGCGTCAGGTTCGCGGGTAACGGTTGAAGCTACATAAGAAATCGGCTGATAAACAGGAATAGTTTGATAAACAGGAGTTATGGCTCTTGGAATATTACTTGTTTCATTAGAATAAAAACTTTCACCAATAGCATTGACTGCTGTCACTCTATAATAATAACGAACACCGTTTACAAGCCCGAAATCGGTAAATACCGTTATATAAGAATTAGCGATAAATCTTTCTGCTTCATTAGCTGTTCGGCGATAAATCTTATAATGAGTAATTGTTCTTCCGCCATTATACGGAGTTGACCAAGCCAAGCTAATCAAAGAATCTCCTCCGGCGCTGGCTAAATTGGTAATAACAAAAGGAGCTGTTGCTGAAAAAACAACAGTTGTTGGTTGAACTAACGGTACTTGATTGGCATTTAATCCTTTTGGAATAACTTTTACCGCTGAAGAAAGCGGACCTTCGCCAATATCATTTACAGCTGAAATCCAATAATAATAAACAACGTTATTTTCCACATTGCCATCAATATAAGAAAGACCCTTGGTTAAATCCAAAAAAGATTCTTTTTTCGAGCCTGCGCTGCGGTAAATTCTGTAATGGGTAATCGCGGCCTTGCCTTTATCAGGAGCGCTCCAAGCCAAAGAAACAGTTTTGTCTCCAGCGGCTGCGGCAATATTTTCTATTTTGCCAGGCACGCCCAAAGCCGGCTTTTCAACTTCTCTGTCTAAAGGACTATAAACAAGAGCCGTAAATCTTCTCAAGGCCTGAATAGCCTTAAAAGAAGCGTAAAATCCAGCTAAAACAAGAGCAATTATTAAAATTGTAATAAGCAATGTTCTGTTGATTTGTATGGTCATAATAGATAATATGTAATATATTTACATTCTTTTGTCAAGGGGTTGTCAAAAAGCAGATTTACTGACGTTTTCAGCAAGCTTCTCCTAATTCGCGCTCTATTAAAACAAAAAATACAATATTCTCTATTCTCTATTTATGACAAAACGAAGTTTTAACATATTGAACCCGAGGTTCGCCATAGATAATCATCAGCGATTCTGAATACAATCATCGCAAGATTTTACGCCGCAAGTTTCTCAAAAATCTCTTTTGCGTTTTTATGTTGAATTATGATTTCCTCCAGGGCTTGTAGAATTGGAAACGCAGACAACTTATTATGCGGGGCAAACCCCGTACAACAACAAGTTGTATACGGGGCAAGTAATTTAATAATAGACGGTAAAGAAACAATCCCCTCGCTTTTCATCTTTACGTCCAAATCTTTAACGTGAGAACTTACTAATTCATCTCCTAATTGACGGTTTCGGGAATAAGGACTAAATCCCGTTGCTATTAAATCGCCAAGACCCGCCGGGCTAAAAACGGTTTTTTTGTCTCCGCCTAATATCCCAATAATCTCTGCCATTTCTTTTATTGCTTTTTGCACAAACCAACCTTTAAAATTTCCTCCGAGATTAAAAGAATCAATAATGCCTAAACCAATGGCATATATATTTTTCAAAGCCCCAGCAAGCGCCACCCCGCGAACATCCGCTGAATATTCAAGCTTAAGATTAGTGTCAATAAATAACGTCTTTATTTTATCAAACGCTTTCCGGTCTTTTGACGCCACAACCCCGATACCAGCCATTTCCTGCATAAGTTCTTCAGCAAGCATCGGCCCGATTAAAAGCGCATAAGCCGTATTATTAGGAAGCAGCTCTTTTAAAATTTCATCAGTGGTTTTTAATGTTTTTTCTTCAATGCCTTTTGCAAGTGAAATTACTATCGTTTTTTTATTTACCCCGTTAGAAATGGCCAAAACAGAATTTAATACTTCTCGCATTGCCCATGAAGGCACGCATAAAAACAAAAAATCAGCCAAAGGAACAATTTCAGCCAAAGGTTTTTGGCCGGGAACCTTGGCTGGATTTTTATCCCATAAATCAATATGGATTCCTGATTTATTTTGCAAAACCTTCTCAATTGCCCGGCCAATTTCACCGGCGCCAATGATAACTATTTTTTTGTTTTCTGCTGGATATTTTACAGTCATAATTTTATTTCTTAATTATTTTCTAGCCGCCAGCTTGTCCGCCGAAGCACAAAGTGCGAAGGTGGAAGTCCGAGCCCAGAGCGGAGCGAGGGACGAGGGAAAAACAAATCGTCTTTGGTGAAACATTCTAAACTTTGCGCGAAATTTCTTTGAAAAGAATTCCTGACGCCGCCACAATTTTTCGTGCCAACGAAATTGGCGCACCGCTTATTTATCAAATTTCAGAAAATACTCTTTTGGTTCAGACTCTCGCTTTATTATATCATTCCAATCCGAATTTACATCTGATACTTTCATTATTTTCCCGTCATGCCAACATAACGGATTTACTACTCGTGATTTACAAAAAACTTTTCCAGTGTAGTCGTTTGGGTCATTTCTGAAACCGATTTTGTTATTCATTCTGTTAAACAACAGACTTAATTTTGAATCGATTTCAATATGTGGCTCTATCTTTTCTAAAACGATTTTATCAGTAGTGTATAAATCGGTTTCAGAAATATAAGATTTTGAAAGTGCGTAACGGAGATAATCTCCAACCGTTCGGAACATAACAGCGGAAGGTAATCCAGCGTAATAATCTGTGTTTAGTTTCAAAAATAATTTTGCGTATTTTTTCGCACTTTCAAAATCTTTAAAAACCCATTGTCCATTTTCCGCTAAAAGATTGTCAATAAAATACTTACCATTTTCTATTTCTTTAAAGACGGTGGCGGTTCTTAATGAGTAATCTAATCTGTCCGCACATAAATCCGGCAAATCTTTTTCTTTTAGCGGAAATTTTTGGTCATCTAAAATATACTCTAAATCCAAATTGTATTTTTTAAGTATTTCTGGAGTTTCCGACCTCCTGACAAATTCGTCAAAAACATTATCTTGGTGATTATGTTCTTTTTCAGAGCCAGCATCTGAAACATAATCTATACAATGAGAAAAAGCGGAATGAGAAACATCGTGGATAAGCCCAGCGATTTGTTCTTCAAGTGGCGCACCATACATTTTTAGAAGCAAGTAAACGCCAATTGAATGTTTAAAACGGGAGTAGGCGGTTCCGGGAAAATGTGGCTCAAAATATCCAGCTTGGTCTATATCTTTTAGCCGCTGTAAAGTTTTGGAATTTATCAATTCCAAAACGACAGGTTCGTTAATCTCACAATTTCCATAAACTCTATCTGTATACTTCATAATGTTTTAAAAAATTTTAACCCATCCTAATTTTAACCAAAGTTTTATTTCTTCAAAAGATTGAACTTTTGAAGATGGCGTTTTGGCAAGAATTATTTTAATTTTCTGCCCAGATATTAAATTTTGCATCAAACCATCGGCTCGAACCGCCGCCTTGCCCGTGGACGGCTGGAAATTGATTTCAAAAAGCCCTTTGATTTGCTCGCAAAACTGCCCGCCGAAGCCCAAGCCCCCGCACAACAGCAAGCTGTATGCGGGGTAAACTCCGGCGAGGGCAAGGCGGAACATTCCTCAAATTCGTTATGGTGGACCTAGGCGGAATCGAACCGCCATCCCGGCAATGCGAATGCCGTATTTTACCGCTAAACTATAGGCCCATTATAAACCTATGCCTAACAGGGTGAAAACGCCACATAATACCATTTTACTATATCCCTATAATTTAACGCAGGGTAAATTAAACCCCCTACAACCCAAGATCATCACTTATCTCTTTCATTGATTCTAAGGCAATTTCCGCTAATTTTTCCAGACTTACGCCTAACTCTTCCGGAGATTTCAACAAAAGCTCCCTGTCAACTCCTCTGGCAAAAGCCTTTTCTTTGAAACGGTTAATAATTGTTTGAGGAGTTAAATCGCTTAATTTTTTACTCGGCAAAACCAAAACCGCAGCTACCACCAGCCCTGTAATTTCCTCTCCGTAATAAAGCGCTTTTTCCATTAAAGT
>JASEIC010000028.1 GCA_030017555.1 Patescibacteria group bacterium
AGACACCTCATGAATCACAACCGAAAAAATCAAAACAATTAATTGGAAAACAATATCCATTTTAAACAATTATACAATAAGAAAACTAAAACATATATGCTATAATAAAATTACTATGAATGAAAATAATGGTTTGGTTTATATAACAATTGTGATTTTTGCACTTTTGGTGCTAAGCGGATTTTATTTAATATTTGATAAAATAAGCGCTGTAAAATCTGACGTTAAGAATTTAGAACTTAAACTTGAACTGCTTTCCAAAGAAAAAAAAGAATCGCCCTTAATTGTCCAGAACGAACCGACCAAAAATACAGAAAACATCCCAACAACGCCAACGAATCAAAATCAAACCACAACTGTAATACCGACGGCTATTATTTTTGACGCAAGTTCAAGCCCAATTCTTCAACCGCAAACCAAAATAACCATCACGATAGAAAATATTTCAAAGACTGAAGATGGAACGGTAAAAGTTAATTTTAAAGCATTTACCAATGAAGCAACTTCTTATAGCGCGCTTGAGCCACGCGATTTGTTCCAATTGTTAAATCTTGAAGGCGACAACCAAAAACCATTTGATGTTACCGGACAATTCAACTCTATCCCGCCTAAAAACGCGGTAGCAGGCAGCGTAATCTTCAAAATATTACCGACTCAAAATTCAATTATTCTTCAAACGGGATTTAATGAAAACATAAGATTCTACGAATTTAATTTTTTAAGAAAAACTTATAAGGAAACAGTGATCGGCTAAAACTCCAAAAAATTCGCCCGACCAAAATTAAAATTTTGTTTTAGGAATAAAAAATCCTCAAGTAACTCGAGGATTTTTTAATTTGACAAAATTATTACTAATATAGTATAATGCAATTGAAGTAACTTAATAACCAAATATAAGGAGAAAAGTAATGAGAACTTCAATAATTCTGCTTTTTTTGGCTCTGCTTACGGCTATTTTGCCGGTTAGCGGACAAGTGCAACAACCAGCCACGTTTGATAACTGGTACAGCACTCTTAATGCTTTATACCACTGGGATGCCCTTAATATCCCGGAAGCAACAATGCCTGATAACGGAGATATTGCTTTCCGAAGGGCTGCTGCCTTAAATCTTCTCTGCTGCGGGAATGCCCCCAATCAAATACTCACTTACGAAGTAGTAAGAAATAATTTAAATGAATTATTTTTTAGCGACTTATGGGGTGATTGGTGGCAAATCAAAAATAGACTCACGAACGAATTTAAAATCAACATTGACAGTCTTGAGGCGACAGCTCGCGGCATTTCTGATCCTAATTTCTATATTGAAACCTGGGATACTATGAGTACAGCCACGCTTTTGAATTTCGGATTAATTGCCCACCAAACGCCAACTCTGCTCATGCCCGCAGCAAGTGGCGTTTCTGAAGATTCGATTGGCATAAAGCTCACAGCTTGCAATAACCGACTTTCCATTGCCGGCTTTCAAACCAGTCTTCATTCAAACGTGGAATGGCTGGATAGTTTAATTGGTTACAATAATTTTCGAATTATTTCACAAAGAAATTATTCACGTTATGCAATCGGCGGTCTGCGAAACAATATCTTAGGAGTTGACAGTTCGTCTTTCCAACTAGCAAAAGTTTTTGCCAAACAAACAAACGCCGGTAAATATGATATTTTCCAAGAAAAAACAGTTTTTGCTGACACGGCCGGAGAAAAAGATTTTATTGGCTGGCCTCATAAATCTCTAATACTTGTCTACGACCGGGCTGATGCTAACCAAAATTTTACTGTTTCTATTTCAGACGCCGTTATGTGCAGCCGCTGGTTACTTTACGATATTTCTCCGCCAATAACGCGTCTTGGTGATATGAATTATAATGGTTTGCTTGATGCTGACGATCCTTGGCTTATTTTAGAACGTTCATTAAACGGTAGCGGCAAAACAATGTTTGCCGCAACAACTCAATCAAACGCCAATGAACCGGCTCAAGGAATTATAAAAGTCCGAATTGGAAAAAATTCGGAAAAAATCACGGTAATCATCTCATTTGAAGGAGAAGCGGAACAAAGCAAACGGTTTGGCGGTATTTTGTCTTTTGATGAAAATGAAACAAACCTGAAATTAATTGATATAAAATTCAACCAGCCGATTTTTGAACCGCTTTCCGGATATAAAATGGACAAAAACAAGTTAAAAATCTTGTGTTATCTGCAACCCAAAAACGGCCGCTTGGTAACAATCAATTTTGAACGATTAACAAACCGTAAAACTGTTTTTGAACTTTTGCCGCTTGTTCAAAACTTTTTCACCTTTGACGAAAAAATAAGCGTTCAATATAAATTTGTTTCCTATGAAGAAATAAACAAAGAAATTCCTGAAAAATTTAAGCTTTACCAAAACTATCCCAATCCGTTTAATCCGAGCACTAAGATTGCTTATGAACTGCCCAAAACATCTTCCGTAACAATAAGAATATTCAATGTTTTAGGAGCAGAAGTGGCAAAAATCATAAAAGGCTATGAAGCAGAAGGCAAATATGAAATATTATTCAATAGTTCGGGTTTATCTTCCGGAATTTATACCTACCGGTTGGAAACAGATAGTTTCATTGATCAGAAAAAAATGATAATTTTAAAGTAACAAATCAAAAAAGCCCCGAAGCCAAAAATCCGACTCACTCCTATAAAAATGATAGGAGCGTCGCAGAACACATGCCATAATCCCTGCGTGTGAAAACATGTAGCGAGAATAACGGAAGAGGTGTCAATTGACATCTCTTTTTTATTTGTGATAATATTTTACAGTTATGAGACAATGCGCGATGTGTAAAAAATCATCCGTGATGGGCGGGACAAGGAAGCTCCTGCGTGGAAACTATAACCCTACTGCGTGGACTAAAAAGCGAGCTAATTTGCAATGGACTCGATTGCTTAAAGAAGGTAAAAGATCTTTAGTTTGTACTCGTTGCTTAAAAACTTTAAGCCGCTCAAAATAAAAACAAAAGCGACATATGGATATTGTTTCCCACGCTCTTTGGGGCGTAACCGTAATCCGCAAAAAACCGCTTGTTTGGTGGGCGCTTATTTTTGGAATCTTGCCGGATATTCTTTCAACCGGTTTAGGCGGTATTTTTCTTTTATTCAGATATGGTTCTTTTTGGCCAGAAAATGGCTGGTCGCTTTTGCCGGAATGGATTAAAATTCTTTACCACATAAACCACAGTTTGCTTGGCGTTTTAATAATGTTTGCGATATTAACTGTTATAAGCAGAAAAATTTTACTGCTCATAATCCCCTACGTTCTTCATATAGTAATAGATCTTTTTACTCACGAAGGAGATATTATTTACCGGTTATTTATGCCTCTTATAAACTATAACCCAAACCGCGTCCTGGGGTTAAACTGGTGGGAACATTCTTGGATTTGGTGGCTAAATATAATTTTACTTATTAGCGCTAATCTAATAATCTGGTTAATCAGAAGACGCCGAGAAAAGAAACGGGCCATCGGATAGTGGTAGTCCGTACCCTTGGGGTGGGTATAGCCCCGGTTCGATTCCGGGTGGCCCGACCAATCAAGACATTGCAAAATGTATTATTAATAACCCCGACCATGAAAGATCGGGGCTTGTCGCGAAGAAAATTAATAAAGGTATATCTGCCACGCCTCTTCCGTACGCACGCAATGAAGAAATCTCTCTAACTCTTTTTAATAATTTGTGGCTTATATCTCTTCATTAAAA
>JASEIC010000029.1 GCA_030017555.1 Patescibacteria group bacterium
AGGCGCAACACGTTAAAACTTATCATTTACCTCTTGATTATCACGATATTATTGTTTACACCGGATTTGAATATGCCGGACGAAATTTAATTTTAACCAGGTCTTCAGATGCTATTGTGATAGTTTGCGGCCGAATCGGCACTTTAAATGAATTTACCATTGGTTTTGAAGATCAGAAACCAATGGGCGTTCTTTTAGGAAGCGGCGGTACAGCTGATTTAATTCCGGGATTATTAGAAAGTTCTCATCGTGGCCCAGGCAAAGTGGTTTTTTCTCATGATCCGGCAGAGCTTTTGGATAAATTATTGGATCTTATGGAATCGGAAGATGAAAAAAACGGGGTTAAAGGTCGAATATTTTAAAATATTTCCGTGGCAACAAAAAAAGAACCAAAACCAATCGGTGTAGTAACCCATTATTTTGGCGGCATTAGCGTGGCAATTATTAAGTTTACGAAAGAAATTGACATTGGCACAAAAGTGCATTTTAAGGGCGCAACAACTGATTTTGAAGAAGAGATAAAGTCAATGCAGTATGACCATAGCGATATAAAAACCGCAAAAAAAGGACAGGAAGTCGGCATTAAAGTGGAAAATAAAGTAAGAGAAGGGGATGAAGTTTACGCGGTCGAAGAATAAAATTATTTTTAATTAAGTTTGTTATGGGTAAAGGTTCCGTGTTAGCAACCGGATTGCTGGCTGGTACAATTATTGGCGCGGGTATTTTTTCCTTGCCGTACGTGTTTAGCCGCTTAGGAATATTATGCGGCGTTTTTTATTTATTATTTTTTACTTTAGTTTATTTCGTGATTCATAAAATGTACGCGGAATTAGCTGAAACTTGCGAACATAATCACCAGTTTATTTATTTTATAAAAACGTATTTACCGAAATTTTTAAGTAAAATTGCTTCATTTTCGGTTTTAGGCGGACTTATTTTTGTTCTTACGGTTTATTTAATTCTCGCGCCAACCTTTTTTGAAACCGCATTCGGTATTTCTCATAGCGTTTCTTTCTTTATTTTTTGGCTTTTTGGTTCGCTATTTATTTTTGCGAAACTCAATTGGATGGGCTGGGCGGAAATTGCCGGAACAATAAGTGTTGCGCTTATTGTTCTTATAATCGTTATTGTTTCTTTTGATTCGCCGCTCAAAACGCCGCTTTTTCAAAAACTCGATTTAACCGCGATATTTTTACCTTTTGGTCCGCTTCTTTTTTCTTTGGCTGGCCGTACCGCTGTGTCAAAAGTCGTTGAAGAGCATCGAAAAATAAAAAAAGAAGGAAGTAACTTTTCTCTGAAAAAAGTTATTTTTTGGGGAACTTTTATACCGGCAATTATATATTTTGTTTTTATAATAGGGGTTTTAAAATTAAATCCTCAAGTTTCTCCCGAAAGTTTAAATAGTTTAGGCTCATTATCGCCGTTTCTTATTTCCTTGCTCGGTATTATGGGGATTATAACGCTTTGGACTTCTTATTTTATGATCGGCATTAATGTGAAAGATATTCTTACTCTTGATTTGAAGATTTCAAGATTACTGGCCGCTTTTATAACTTTAGCGGTGCCGCCCTTTTTGTATTTTTTAGGGATAAGAGATTTTTTAAGCGCGGTGGCATTTGCCGGCAGCGTATTTGTGGCGCTCGAAGCATTATTTGTTATTATGATGTGGCGAAAAGCTTTTCCGCAAAACCCATGGCGATTTGTAAGTTGGCCGCTTTATTTGGTTTTTGTAGCGGCAATCGGTTACGAAATCTCCTTAATTTTTTAAAGATGTTTTCTTTTTAAGGAATATGTGAAAATTAAATAAATGAGAGAAAAAGTAATCCGTCTTTTGTTTTTTATTCTTTTGTTTTTTATTCCTTTCGGGACCAAGAAATTTATTTTTTCTTTCCCGAGTTTGCTTTTCGGTGACAAGTTAAATGAATTAAATTCTGTTTTTTTGTTTGCAAGCGATATATTTTTAATTTTGTTTGTTTTTTCGGTTTTTTGGTTTTTGCGGCAGGATTTTAAAAAAATAGTTATTTTAAATAAACTTGTTTTGATTTTTCTTGTTCTAGGTTTGGTTTCGATTTTTTTTGCTACAGATATTTCTGTGAGCCTTTATTTTGGATTAAGGTTTTTACTGGTTGTCCTTGGCGCGTTTGCAATCGGGACGGCCGTTAAAAATAAGTACATCAAATTTGATTGGATTATGTTTTGTTTGGGGATTTCTGCGGTTTTTCAGTCAATTGTCGCATTTTTTCAGTTTTTAATGCAGAAAAGCATCGGGTTGTGGTTTTTGGGCGAGTCCGTAATCAATTTAAATTCTCCGGGCGTGGCGCGAGTTATGATTGACGGCGTAAAAATGCTTAGAGCTTATGGCACAATGGCACATGCTAATATTTTGGCTGGATTTTTAATTTTGGGACTCGTCGCTCTTTTTTATTTGTTTGTTAAGAATTTTAATGATAAGTTTTGGAAAAAGCTTTTAATATCAGTCGGTCTTTTTGTAGTGTTTTTAGGTTTGATTTTTAGTTTTTCTCGTTCTGGTTGGATTGTAGCTTTGATTTCAATAATCTTATTTTTTATTTTAGGATTTTTTGACAAAACCGAAAGAAAAAAAATAGGGAATTTGTTAATAATCTTATTTTTTATTTTTGCGATTTTATTTTTTGTTTTTGGTTGGGCGATTTTTCCGCGCGCGCATTTTGTGGCTGGCGAAGTATCGGTTAATCATCGGGTGATTTATAACAAAATCGGCTTGGAAATTATTAAGGAAAATCCACTGGGCGTTAGTATTGGCAATCAGGTAATTTATGGAGCGAATAACGGCTTGTATGAAAAATACGGGCTTGCGGAAAACTGGACATGGCAGCCGGTTCATAATTTTTTTATTTTAGTTGGTTCAGAGCTTGGCGTAACCGGTTTAATAGTATTTTTGCTTCTGATTCTTTTTTTGATTTTTCAGAAAGATAGCGAAAAAAAGTTTTTGATTTTTAAGAAAGGTTTAGATTTTAATGTTTTACTAGCAATATTTATTGGGTTTCTGGTTTTTGGACTTTTTGACCATTTTTTCTGGGATCTTCAGTCTGGAAGATTGATGTTTTGGCTTGTTTTGGGCATGATGATGGGGTTGGGCCCTCGTCGTTCAACGGATAGGACGCTGGCCTCCGAAGCCGGAAATTGAGGTTCAATTCCTCATGAGGGCACGTGGTTAGGATTCTTAAAAATAAGCCAATTGCTAAATTTTCTACTTTCAAACTTGGCGGGCGGGCCGAGTTTTTTT